>JAAWHO010000036.1 GCA_022795905.1 Oscillospiraceae bacterium | reverse complement strand
TTTCGACATCTGGCGGTCCAGTGCTCGACAATTTTCCTGCTGGCCAGATAGAGCATCTTGCGCAGGGAATCGTCGTTGGTGAAGCTGGGCTTGTTTTTTTTGATTTGGCGGAACTGACGGTTCAAGCCCTCAACGATATTCGTCGTGTATATGATTTTCCGAATCTCGGGGGGATATGTGAAAGCTGACAAAAAGGGTATAAAGAAACAGGGGCTGCTGTCCCTTTCGGAAAACGGCCCCTGTTTCCCTGCTCCATCCTTCGCTTTTTATGAGACAGGCGTGTTGAACCGACAACGTCCACCCGGCAGTACCCGGCATACTCGCCCTCTTACAGCTCCGCCCGCGGGTTCACGTATCTGCCCCTGGACTCGCTGGCCTTCTTCCAGTGGATCGCCTGGACCGGGCAGCGGTGGAGGCAGCCCATGCACCGCACGCACTTCTTCTTGCTCCAGACCGGCATCCCTTCAACGATATTGATCGCCCCGCAGGGACAGATCTCCTGGCACAGTCCGCAACCAATGCACTCATCCGTGACCACAAAGGGCCGGGTGGAGCGCCCCAGGGCATAGAGGGGATAGAACAGCGCCGTTTTGACGCCGGGGGTGCTGCCCTGACAGCGGTCGTAGTCCCCCTCGCCCATGGTCCGGACCACCCGGCTGATCTCCTCCAGGCAGGGCTCCGCCGCGTCCAGCTTCCGCTCCCTGGCCTCCTGGTCCGGGATCTGACCCAGGGGCACGTAGTTGTCCACCATGGGCACGGAGAACCTGGCGTTCAGCTTCAGACCGCAGTCCTCCAGCAGCCGGTCCATCTGTCCGCCGGCCCCGCCGGTGGAGGCCCCGCAGGTGAGCACCAGGTAGACATACTGCCCCTCATAGCCCTTCAGCCGCAGCTTTTCCAGAAAAAAGGTCACAATACTGGGCACGCCGAAGAAGTAGGTGGGCATCACAAAGCCGATGCGCTTCTCCCGGCTGGCGTCGAACTGGTAGCGGCGGCCGCGGATGGCGTCCCGCAGAAAAATTGTGTGGTCGTCGGTGGCGGCGGCCAGGTGCTCAGCTACATACTTGCTGTTGCCGGTAGCGGAAAAATAAAAGATCATGGGCATCCCCCTTATATTCGTCAGGATAGGCCGCGCCGATGCCGTGCGGCTCTTACTGTCCCCTATGATACGCTTTTCTTCCGTCGTTTTCCATAGAAAAATAAAAAACTTTTTGTAACATTTTCCGAATTTACCGCTATATCCCCCACAGGTCCTCCGGATACAGCCCCATGGCCGTCTTGACCCGGATAGCCGCCTCCACGGAGGGCTTGTCCTCCCGGTAGGTAACGCCGTACCACTTCTCCCGGCAGGGCAGTACCTCCACCTGGGCCTTCCCCTCCCGGATGAGGGGGGCGATCACGTCCGGCAGGCACACCTCGTCCCGGGCGGGATCCTCCATCGCCGCCAGAAGGCCGGGGAACTGTTCCCGGATCTCCTCCAGGATACTGGGCCGGAAGCCCCAGAAGTTCATGGATACCACCGTCTCCCCCGGCAGGTGCTCCCAGGTCTCCCCGCCGTCCGGGGAGAAGCGGGCTCCGTCCCCGTCCTTCTCCAGCTTCCTCCGCTCCACGATCTCCTCCAGCAGGCCCCCCGGGCCCACCCGGCACACGCCGCGGGAGACGCTGCCGTATTCCGATACCGTGTTGCCCAGCAGGTAGCCCAGCATCCCGTGGCGGACGGGGCCCCGGTCTCCGGCGGAGAGAAAGCGGTACATGGCGGCAAACGCGCCGGGGCCGTAGTAGTCGTCGGCGTTGATGACCGCGAAGGGCCCGCGGAGTTGGTCCCGGGCGGCCAGCACCGCCTGGGCGGTGCCCCAGGGCTTCACCCGCCCCTCCGGCACCGTGCAGCCCGCCGGCAGGTCGTCCAGCTGCTGAAAGGCGTAGCGAACCTCCATCCTCTTCCCGGTCCGCTCCCCCACGGTCCGGCGGAAATCCGCCTCCAGCTCCCGTTTGATAAGAAAAATCACCGTCTCAAAGCCCGCCCGCCGGGCGTCATAGACCGAGTAATCCAGGATGCTCTGCCCATGGCCTCCTACGGGGTCGATCTGCTTGAGGCCGCCGTAGCGGCTCCCCATTCCGGCGGCAAGAACCAGCAAAACAGGTTTTTCCATGGCGTATCTCTTCTCCTTCATCGTTCTCTAGCGGACAGACTCCGCTTCTGCCGTCAGCATAGCACACATTTCCAGGAATGTAAACGGACAAGCCGCCCGAAATGTTTAAGTTTTTCTTATATCCGCCGGCACTGGAAATCCGGCCTCCGGTGTGTTATGATGAAACAAAAAACGCCTGCTGTACGCAGGCGGAGAGGAGGCGTCTATGATGGAGGAGCATTCCGGCGGCGGGTTTGTCAGAAGGTATCTTATCTTCAATCTGGTCCTGACGGGAGTCATTCTCATCGGCGTGGCCTGGATGATCTGGGAGACCAATCGGTGGCTGTCCTTTGCGGGCTTCGCGGCGCTGTTCCTCCTGATGCTCCTGGCGCCCCTCTTCCTCATCCAGCAGGCGGCGGTGGTCCTCCTGACCCTGACTCTGCGGCGAAGGCGGCGGTGGATGCTCGTTACCGCCTCCGTCCTGCAAATTTTAGGGGTCCTGCCCCTGCTGGCCCTGGCCTGGGCTATCGAGGACTACCGGGTCTGGATCCCTCTGGCGGCGCAGCTTCTCACCTCCGCCGCGGGGCTGGTGGTCCAGCACTGGGTCCGCTAGTCCCCCTCATACCGCCCCAGGGCCTCCCGGGCCAGGTCCCGCAGAGCCTCCCGCGCCTCGGGGGGCTCTAAGATTTTCGCGTCCTTCCCGAAGGTCAGCACCCAGCCCAAAAACGTGGGACTCACATCCACCTGGGCGGAGACAATGACCGCGCCGTTTTCCCCGGCCCGGTAGTGGGCCCGGTCCCCGAAGCGGTCTCGGGCCACGTTGAGGAGCTTCCCGTCCAGCTCCAGGGTCACCCGCCGGCTGCTGCCGCTGTGCATATCGAAGATGCTCCGCACATAGCTGGCCAGGTCGAAGCCGGGGGGCAGCGGAGCCCTGGGCTTCTCCGTCACCTCCAGGCTGTCCATCCGGTCCACCCGGAAATGGATGTACTTGTCCTGCCCGGGCCGGTAGGTAATAAGATAGTAGTTCCGGTCCACGCACAGGGCCACAGGGGATTCCTCATACCAGGCCCCGTTGTGGCGATAGATCCGCCTGCCCTGGACGGTCCAGTCGAAGTAGCGGAAGCGGATGACCCGCCCCGCCTGGATGGCCCGGTCTACTGCGTCGATGAGGTAGTAGAGCTGCTCATTGGGGGTCTTGAGCCGGTTGAGGACGTAGACCTGCCGGCTGAGGCCGGCGGCCTGGTGAACGCTGGTCAGAGACTCCAGCTTGCGGATGAGCTCCATACTTTTCCTGGCCGTCAGGAACGGGGACGCCTGGACCACGTCGATAAGCAGCTTCACCTCCGCCAGCTGGAAGGTCCGCTGGCCCAGGTAATAGTTGTGGGTTTTGGTCTTGGTGTGGACGATGTCCATGCCGACAGTCCGCAGCAGCTCCAGGTCCTCGTAAATCGCCTTCCGCTCGGCGGGAATGCCCTGCCGGGCCAGGCAGTCGAGCATCTCCGGCACCGTAAGGGGGTGGTCCTCGTCAGTCCGCTCCTGGAGCAGCTTTGCCAGGTACAGCGGCCGTGCGCGCTTCTGGGGCATAGCTTCTCCCCCCTTACGGCACGGCGGCATACGCCGCGCCGGGGCTGTAAACCGCCAGGAAATCCGCCCCCTGCTCCGTCTCCAGCAGGGCCGCGGCCAGCGCCGCCCGAAAATCCCTGTCCAGCTCCTCCCTGGCCCCGGTGACGGCGAGAACCCAGCCCGGAGCGGCGAGGACGGCAAAGGCGTCCCCCTCCCGGGCCTCGTAGTCCTCCTCCGGCAGGCAGGCGGCGTCCACGCCGCCCACGGCCAGGGCATCCCCGGTGGGTCCCCCGGCGGTGCTGATAGTGACCTGTACCTCCTCCACCGCCCACGCCTGGGCGGCCAGGGCCTCCCGGAGCAGGCGCTCCAGCTCCGCCTGGCTCTCCAGGACACGGTCCGTGTCCGCCCAGTCCACCACCAGCTCCACCGCCAGCCGCTCCAGGGAGCGTCCCGCCTCCCCGGAGGCGGCGGGGGCCTCCGGCAGAGGGGCCGGACTCGCCTCCGGAGCAGGCGGGTCCCCTCCGCAGGCGGCAGCCAGCAGGCACACCGCCAGCAAAATCGGGGTCAATTTCTTCATGCGCTTCTCCTTTTCCTCTAATGGACCCGGATGAGAATGTTCCCCTGCCGGTCCGTGCGGTATATGTCGGCTCCCGCCGCGGTCAGCCGCTCCAGGGCCTCCGCCGTCGGATGCCCGTAGCGGTTGTTCTCCCCCACGCTGATAACGCCCGCCTCCGGGGTCACCGCCTCCAGCAGCTCCGCGCAGGTGGAATTCTTGCTGCCGTGGTGGCCCACTGTTAGGACCTCGATGTCCGGCAGAGGGTACTTCTCAATGAGCAGCTTCTCCGTGGAGGCGGCCATATCGCCGGTGATAAGCATATCGAAATCCCCGGCGGTGCAGAGGAAGGTCAGCCCCTCCTCATTGGTACCGCTGCCGCCCAAAGGCGGATAGACCGTCATAATGGCGCGGCCCAGCCCCTCCTCCAGAAGGGTCTCCGCGAAGGTCACAGGGGTTCCGTATCGCTCCGCCAGGGCCAGCACCTCCGCCTGGAGGGCGGACTGGTCCTCGCTGTCCCCCAGCTGGGGCAGGAGCAGCTCCCCCACCTCCACCCGGGCGAACAGGCCCTCCAGGCCGCCGGCGTGGTCCTGGTGGTAGTGGGTCAGGGCCACCATGTCCAGCCGGTCCCAGCCGTAGTGCTCCATGACGTTGGCCACCGCGTTTCCCGGACCCGAGGAGGAGTTGAGGCACCCGCAGTCCACCAGGGCGGTGACGCCGCCGGAGTGGAGGAGCGTCGCCGCACCCTGCCCCACATCCACGGCTACGATGGTCAGCGCGTCGTCCTGAATCATCATCACCGGCAGACTCCGGGCCCCTATCAGGCAGACGGCGGCCAGCGCCAGCGCCAGCCCATAGGTCCTGGGCCTGGAACGGGTGGCCGCGCAGAGCGCCAGCATCCCGTAGCACAGCACAAGCCAGGCGATAAGGACCGGGCCGGTGAAGTGGACCGCGTGGCCCGGCAGCTTTGCCAGCGCCCCCGCCGCCCGGAGGACGTACCCCGCCAGCGCGTCCGGGAGCGCCGTCAGGGGCAGGAGGGCCGGAACCGCGGCGGCCAGGGGCGTCAGGAGCAGCGCGCCGCCGAAGAGCACCGGCGCCGCCCACAGCACCGCCAGGTTCGACAGCGGGGACACCAGGGCCAGAGTCTGGAAATAGACCGCGCTCAGGGGCGCGGTAAAGATCATCGCGCCAAGGCTGGCGGACAGGACGCCCGCCAGGAAACTCCAGAGCTTCCGTCCCGCCTTCGACGAGGGCCGGAGCGCGCTCCTCAGCGCCCGTTGGACCCTGGGCGTCACCAGCAGGAGCCCCGCCACGGCGGCGAAGGACAGCTGGAGGCTGACCGACCCTATCGCGTAGGGGTTGGACAGCAGAATCACCAGGAGCGCGCCGGACAGCGCGGTGGGCGGGTCGTTCTCCCGCCCGGCCAGGGGAGCCAGCAGCAGAAAGCCCATCATGACGCAGGACCGGACCACCGACGGCGTGCAACCCACCGCCAGCATATAGAGCAGCAAAACCGGATAGCCCAGCAGGGCCGTCAGCCTCTGCCGCCGGAACAGCAGCAGCCCCAGCAGCGCCGCCAGAAAGCCGCAGTGGAGGCCGGAGACGGCGGTGACGTGCATGAGGCCGGACTCCTTCAGGTCGCTGAGGCTCTGTTCGTCCAGCTTCTCCCGGTCGCCGGTGAGCATAGCCGTCAGGAAGGCGGCCCGCTGTCCGCCGTAGATCTCCTCCACCGCCTGCCGCAGACGCAGGGACAGCCGCTGAGGCAGATAGCGCGGGCTCCCGGCGCCGGATTCGTCCTCCACGTCCGCGTTTTTGCCGTAGAGCCGCAGGAAAATCCCCTGGCCGGTGTAGTAGACGGACTCGCCGCCGGAGAGAGTCCGGGCGCTGTAGTATTTGACATCGGCAGTTACCCGGTCCCCGGGCTCCAGGTCCAGCAGCCCGTTGTCCCCATAGTAGACCGCCCGGCCCGGCAGGCCCCGGTCCAGGACCCGCACCACCGCCCGCGCGCCGTAGCTGGCGCTCTCCGCGTAGTCCAGCAGCTCCACCGTTACCCGCTCGCCGGCCCCTGCCAGCCTCTCGGCCGGGGCCAGCACCAGAAACGAGTACAGCGCAAACCACAAAATGCCGCAGACCAGGCCGGCAGTCCCAATGCGGAGCGGCCTACGGACCGTTTTCAGGGCGGCGGACAGTCCCCATCCCAGAACCAGCCCCGCCAGCGCCGCCCAGGGAAGCGCGGCAGCGGGCAGCAGATACAGGCACAGCAGCGCCCCGGCTCCGAAGGGCAGGACGAACAGCATCAGCTTCCGCATGGCGCTATTTGATCGGGCCGCGGCGGCTGGTGCGGCCCAGGATGTAATCCGTGCTGGTCTGGTAGAGCTCCGCCAGCTTCATCAGCGCCCAGACGGGGATCTCCCGCTCGCCGCTCTCATAGCGGCGGTAGACGCTGCGGTGCATATGGAGGTAGTCGGAGATCTCCTGCTGAGTTTTGTCGCAGTCCTCCCGCAGATCCCGGATGCGTTGGAATATCATGTCGATCACCTCTGGAAAAATGGTACCATTCGGCAACATTTTCGCGGCAATATGACGCCATTCGGAGCCAAAGCTGCGGGGGGCCGATATCCCCATCGGCCCCCTGTACTTCCGTCACGCCTTTTTGCAGCGATCCCTATCCGGGAGCTGCTCCGGGGTATCCACGTCCATCAGCTCCTCCGCCGGCGTCTCCAGAAGCAGCAGCAGCTCCTCATGGCGGCGGATAACGGCGCTGCCCCCGGTGTCGCCCTCCAGGGCCAGCAGCTCCGGGAAGAGGGACGCCGGAAACACGCAGGGGTTCCCCCGCTGTCCTCCGTGGGCCAGGGCCACGATGCGGTCCGGGTGCTCCGCAAAGAGGGCCATGGCCTTCTCCGCGGATTCCCGGCGGAGGAAGGGCTGGTCGGCCACCAGAAACATGACCCCCTGGCAGTTCCCCAGGGCCTCCAATCCCAGGCGGATGGTCCGGCTAACGCCCAGCTCTGGACGGTCGTTGTCCACCGTTAGGAAGCGGAAGCGCTCCGCCAAGGCGAGAAAGTCCAGCTCATGGGCCACCACTGCCACGGCGAAGCAGCGGTCCGCCGGCACAGCCTCCAGGGCGCGGCGGAACAGGGATTTCCCGCCCACCCGCGCGGCCAGCTTCCCGCCGCCGAAGCGGCTGGCGGCTCCCGCCGCCATGACAACACAGCCAAGTCTCATACCTTTACTCCTATTATTGATCTATTGACCGCCCTTGGCTCCATTCTGTTTTTATAACAGGATGGTACCCAACGAAATTTTACCACATATGAGGTCAGGCTGCAAGACAGAGCCGGCACGGACGGGTATCCGGGGCCGGAGGCGCTGGATGTGCTGCCGCCAGAGCTCTATAGCAGTCTTCAAAATTGCAGCCAGCGGGCCGCCGAGGGCGGCGGCCCCTACAAAGCGTCTATAGGGGCCGGCCCCCTGGCCGGCCCCTGTGCGTCTGTCTTTAATTGAGCGGGATCATCACGCCGCAAATTGAAATAGCGGTGAGGCTGTCCACATCCACCAGCCGGCTGGGAATCCCGTTCAGCGTCCTGCCGTAGGTCCGGCGGAGGACCAGATAGCCGTCCTCGCTGGCATCCGTCCCGCCGCTGCACCCGCTGCCGGACAGGTCGGAGTCCTCACAGACTACGGAAAATTCGCTGCCGTCCTCGCTGTACAGGATAATCTCCTGGTACTCCATGCACCCGTAGTACCCGTCGGGGGCGTTTCTGGGCACCCAGCTGTGGTGGCCCTTGAGAGCGTCTCCCTCAATGAGCACCCGGACGCTGAGGGGGGAGATCTCCACCTCGGTGATGGTGGCCTCCACATCCAGGGTTGTCACCGGCAGATTTGGCTCCAGGCGGATGGTGCTGTCCGGATAGGACACCGTCAGGGTGCCGAAATCCCAGATTTCATCACAGTCGGAGATCAGCTCGAACTCCCAGCCCGTCTCCTCGTCAATCCAGGTGCCATTCTCGTGGCTCAGCCCCGGGAAGACCAGCCGCACCCGCTGGCCGTTGAAGCTCCCGGTGCTCCCGTCAAAAAACGCGAATGCCCGGGCGTGGACCAGAAAGCTCAGACGGTTGTCGGCGGCGTTATCATCCGGAATCTGGCGCAGGCCCTTCTGACCGCCATCCGCTTTCAAATCCGGGAAATCCAGGGTAATATCGTTCTGATCTTCACCAAAAAAGTAGTTCTCCTCATCCAGCACAGTCCCCTCCGGGGCCTCCAGCTCCAGGCCCAGGTACCAATCCAGGTCGTCCCCCACACAGTCGGTGATGGTGAGGGTCCAGCCGTTTTTCTCGATAGACCGTCCGATAAAGGCGCTGCTCTGCTCGTAGCCCCCGCCCTCCCCGAACACGCTGTCCCGCAGCGTGGGGCTCGCGGCCACCATCGCCACCGCCGCCGTGGTCAGCAGGCACACCGCCGCCGCGATGACCGCCGCCTGCCGCAGTCCTCCCGCCAGACGGAAGGTCCGGCGGGGCTTCTTCTTATGGCGGCTCAGCCCCGCCGCCAGGGCTCTTCTGCTCTCCTCTGTCAGCCGCATCCGGTGCAGCTCATCCCTGTAACGCTCCAGTTCGTCACGCATATTCTGTACCTCCCAGCATTGTTTTCAGCTTTTCCTTTCCCCGCTTCAGATGGGTGCTCACCAGCGCCGGGGACCGACCCAGGAGCTTCGCGATCTCCCGGACCTCGTACCCCTCGTAGTACCGCAGAAAGATCGCCTCCCGGTAGTTCCGGGGCAGGGCCATGACCTGCTCCAGCAGGCTCCCCTCCTCCGGCTCCGGGTTCTCCACAGTCAGCGCCAGGCCCTCCTCCAGCGGGGCCCGGCGGCGGAACCAGGCGCTTTTGCGCCAGTTCTTGCAGGCGTTGATCCCCAGCCGCACCACCCAGGCCCGCTCCTGTCCCCGGTCCGGGAACTCCCTGGGGTCCTCCAAGAGCTTGATGAGCACGGTCTGGCAGATGTCCTTGGCGTCGTCGGCGTCCCCCAGCCAGGTATACCCCAGCCGTATCAGCAGGTCCGCGTACCGGTCTACCAGGTCCTCCGCCCGTTCTTCGTCCATCCCGCTCACCTCCTTCACCTCTATAACAACGCCGGGAGGCCGAATCTGTCACCTGTCCCGAAAAAAACTGTCCTTTTCCGCACCCCTCCCGCCGCCGCCGCATAGGATGGCACATACCAACTGAAAGGAGGATACCGGAACCACTCCGTTCCGGTCTACCATACATGAACAGAAATATCTTCAACCCGGCCCTCCGTCAGGCTTCCGGCGCTCGGGTGACTGCTGAGCAGAGCGCCGGCAGCATCGCTGAGCCCGCCTACACCGACCCCGGCCAGGTGCCTGTCATCCCCCTGCCCAACCCCGGCGAGGGCGGGCCCGTCTACCCTGGCGACATGAGCACCGACCCGGGCCAGGTGCCCGTCATCCCTCTCCCCAACCCCGGCGAGGGCGGCCCTGTCTATCCCGGAGACACCGATACCGGCATCGGCGGCGACCCGGGCCAGGTGCCGGTCATCCCTCTGCCCAACCCCGGTGAGGGCGGCCCTGTCTATCCCGGCCCCAGCACGCCCAGTACCCCCATCACTCCCGGCACAAGCCAGCATCCCTGGACCTGCCCCGGCAACAGCTGTATCACCACTATCCTGCCCACCGTCATCGGCAGCATCACCGGCTGGTCCCGGATGGCCAGGGTCCGCTTCCTCAACGCGGCCTATAACTACCGGCCCTTCCGCATCTTCATCAGCAATACACAGGTGGTCAACCTCCTCAACTACGCCTCCGCCTCCTCCTACCTCCAGGCCAACGCGGGCTACCAGACGGTCACCGTCTCCGGCACCGACGGCTATATCTACATCCAGAAGACCATGCCCTTCCAGGTCAACACCGTGAGCACCATCGCCATCATCAATACTGCCAGCGGCCTGGACCTGCTCCAGATCACCGACACCTGCTGCGCGCCCACCAACGGCTACTCCAGCTTCCGTATCGGCAACCTGGCCTACAACAGCGGCCCGATGGACGTGCTGATGAGCGACGGCCGTGTGGTCTACAGCGACCTGCGCTACAAGGAGATCGGCGCGTTCAAGCGCATTATGCCCGGTGTATACCAGTTCTTCTACGCGGATACGAATCTGATGCCCATGCCCTCCTATATGGACATCGAGACGCTGGACTCCGCGTGGCTGGGGGTTTACCCGCCCCACGAGACCTTCGGCTCCCTCTATCTGGATATCACCAGCAACGCTATTTACTCCGTCTACCTCCTCCAGAGCGGCACGGGCCGCAACCAGATCCAGAATTTGATCCTCATGGACCGCTGATGCAGCATGGCCGCTCCGGATTCGTTCGGAGCGGCCATGCCTCATCAAAGCTCCGCCATTGGTGATGAGTGCCATCCTCCGGCGTTTTCCTGCCGATGAGCCGGTGTACCAGTTTATAAGCAAGAAACGCGCCGAAGGCAAGCTCTACCGCGTCTACATGATGGCCTCGGCCAACAAGTTCCTGCGCATCTGCTATGCGACTGTGAAACAGTATCTGGACAGTCTCAAAGCCTAACGTCCAACCTCAGATTTTCTTATCTTAGGCCAGCGCCCAAAAATTTCAATGGCAGTGGCTTGGTTTTTTACTCGTTTTTTCATCACCCAAAAAATACCACTTCCTTTCAATTTAACTCTTGACATTTTGTTAGCAGGTCTCCGGCGAAACGAAAAGAGGCCCCCAGAGCATCCCATCTGCTGTTTGGTTGTTGCGGCTTCACACAGCCCGCTGCGCGCTCAACGCGGCGGGGTTGCCCTCCTTCCTGAGGCTGGGTGCCGCTGTCCTCCGGCTGGGCCTCACGGGGCCGACACTGGTCTCGTCCACGTTCATCGGCTCGCTCATGTTCAGCACTCCGATGATTGCGTTCAGGACGAACTCCCGCTGGGTGACCTTCCGGCCCAGGCGGGCGCTCTCTCGCTCCAGGTGCACCTTGATCCGCTGAAAAAGTTCTTCATCGATAAGGCATTGATAATGCTATTACCAACAACGGTTGAGAGACAAAGCAAGCATAACCACCAATGTGAACAGGGGGAACGAAAAAAGCTGTCCACTGGTCTGCCTGAAAATTGGCAGGCTGTGGACGGCCTTTTCGTTGTTTTGAGTGCTGGAGAGTTCGAGTCATGCGTATCCTCTAAAAACTCCCAAATCCGGCGAATTTGCATCTCTGGTGCGTTATTTTACGCCCCTTGATTTTTCAAATGTGAGAAAATTGTTCTTAATTGCTTTGGATTTTTTGATTTTTGTCTGCATCTTTTTGTCAATGCAAATTGGTGGACCCGAACCCGAAGCGCTCGAACGTTTTTTGCGTTTCCGGTCTTTCACAACCACGCAATCAATATCGCCCCAAGTGATTTCCTTCTTGTCGTCCCCATACCACGCTGTCAAAACAACCTTGTCGTCATAGACAAAAATCTTATCTATAAAATAGTCCAACAGATAATCCCTCACGGCTGAGTCATTCAGGTCGGCGTTCTTGTACTCGTCAAAAAAGTGCTGGATACTGATTTCATTCTTTGTCACGGCACGCTTGATTTCCTCCGCCTCGATTGCTTCCGTTAGCGCCTTTTTCCGGCCCTCCAACTCCAACAGGCGTGTCTGCGTTGTCTCGGAGAAAATACCCTGCTCTATCGCCCGCACAAGGTTATTCAGGGCCTTTTCGGCTTCCGCCCGCTCCGCTTTCCGCCCCTCAATATAGCCCTTGTCCTCATGCTCTTTCTGATAGTACGCCGCCACGTCAACAGCCAGAGACGCAAGCAGTTCCGTGTCTTTTAAGCACTCCGACAGCATAAAACAGGCGATTGCCTCAATTTTGTCCTTTTTCACATACTTTATGGCACACTTTTTCTTCCTCGCCGCGCCACAGGCATAGTAATAGTACGTTGCTCCTCCGTGGCCTGACGTGCCGGAACAGCCCTGCATAGGCGTTCCGCACTTCCCGCAGTAGAGTTTCCCCGTCAGCCAAAAGCGCGGGGCCTCGTCTGGGGTCAAGCCGTTTGCCCGCTGCCCGCCCTGCCGCTTGTTCAGTACCAGCCGCTTTTGCGCCGCCTCGAATACCTCCGGGGAGACGATAGCAGGCATACCGTCAGGTGTGACAATATCGCCATAGCGGTATTCTCCGATATAGGCCCGGTTGTTCAGAATATGCGCAAGAGAATTGACGGTGAAGGGCTTCCCGTGCACTGTGGTCACACCTAAACTGTTTAACTCCTTGGCAATCTCCACCATGGGCTTCCCGGCGGCGTAGTCCTCGAAAATCTTCTGCACAAAGGGAGCTGTCACCGGGTCAATGACATACCGCTGTCTGTCCTTGCCAAATTCTGGCGCGGGCTCCGCCGCATAGCCAAGGGCCTTGTGGCCGTTGTAAAGGCAATTCTGCGCGTTGTAGAGGTGTCCACGCTTGATATTCGTCCTCAACTGACGGGAATAGTATTCGGCCATGCTCTCCAATACGCCTTCCATCAGCGCACTTTCCGGCGCGTCCCCTGTAATCGGCTCCGCAATGTAGTGAATAACACAGCCAGCGTCACGGATGTACTTTTTGGCTATGGCTAAATCGTAGCGGTCACGCCCCAACCTATCCGTTTTCCAGATGATAAGTGCGCCGGGCTTTATCTTGCCTATCTCGGAAAGCATAAGTTGAAACCCCGGCCGCTGGTCGGTGGTGCCGCTAATGGCTTCATCCTTGTACTCCGTACTCCTTGATGATTTGCAAGCCGTGTCCGGCGGCATATTTCTGCGCGGCGTCCCGCTGCTGCTGGATAGAAGCGTCAGACTGCGCGTGGGATGAAAAACGGTAGTAAGCTATCGCAAAATCATTGTCGTTAGGAACAAATTTTTTTGCCATTGTATCCTCCTTCCTCGAAAAATGCGGATTTCTTTTTCGCCTATTTTAGCACATATCCGCCCTATCATCAAGGCTAAAGCAGCACATCACGCAATTCCGGCCTATGGCCCGCAGGCCATCAAAGCGACGCAATCCCCACGAGGCCAGCTATCAGGGCTTGCCAGCCTTCCGGCGGGGGATTGCATGGAGCGGAACCAACCTTATTCCCCGCCTTGCTCCCAACCGCCGATAACCGCCCAGCGTCTGCCCGTGGCGGGCCACCCAGCTGCCAAACACCAGCAACACCCGTTTGTCAACAACAAATCCCCCGTCTTGCCAGACGGGGGATAGTCTTTTAGGCTTCCAACTTCGCGTCGAAAATGTAGGTACTTATTTCCCATTCAGAAAAATCATCAGCCTCTGGAGCTAAGGAACGCTCAAAGGTCAGCTGGGTTGTGTTGAGTAAATCGACTGTAAAAGTCTGGGGGACTTTTCCTCCTGTCAGATTAAACTCAGTCAGTACACTGTCATTGTCGCCTTTAATAGTAAGCGTGGCGTCCTTATCGGAATAGGCTTTGAAGGTCAATGTGGTGTATTTGCCGCCGATATTAAAGGAACTGAGCAAAGTGTTGCCTATATTCCCCCGTTCGCTTATAGTCCACAGGTTCAGCCAGCTGCTTACTGTCTCTCCACCGATTTTTTCAAGTGTATCTGCATTTTGATAGAAAATGGGACCGTAGTACCTGTCGGCTCCCGCAAGGGACGTGCTTTGATAGGGGGTATAGGGTGTATAGGCTTCAAAAAGATTTACCGCTGCCTCTGTTTTGCCAAGCAACACGGTCTGCGTGGCCCCATCCCACTCCACGCCGATACCCAGCATATTGCTGACAGCGCGGATAGGAAGATAGGTTGTGCCGTTATAGGTGATGGGGTAGACACGGTTTCCAGAGGCGTCTGCTAGGTTCTGTTCTTCGCCGTTATACTTGATAGTAATACCGTAGTTGAGATACGCGGAAATTTCTTTCAGCGTATCTGCGGCGTTGGCTCCGATAACCATTCCGCAGACAAGAGCCAAAGCTATCGCCAGTGTGATAAAGGTCTTTCTGGTTTTCATGGGGAAAATCCTCCTCTTGCCGACAAAAGCGGCGTTATTCTCAACGGTTCAGCCAGTGGGGGTGGGACGCTCCCGGCCCCCATAGGCATTCCCGCTGAGACAACAAAAGCGGCGCAGGGTTAGTAAGCCCTACACCGCTTGAAGCTACGCACACACCTACGGATTCCCCCTTGTAAAATCCGGGGAAAGCTGATAAAATAGGTTTTGGGCGCAGTTATTACTTCTGAAAAACAATCTAGAAAAAAGATGCAGAAAGTGGTAAAATAGACAGCATGGAACACGTAGATTTACGAAAATTGAATAGCGGAGAA
>JAAWHO010000035.1 GCA_022795905.1 Oscillospiraceae bacterium | reverse complement strand
AGACGCAGGTTCCCTGCGACGAATCCCACCACCACCGGGCTTTGCCCGGCGGTCCCCCTCCCTTTCACAAGGGAGGCGAGAGGTGCTGCCCTGCCAGACAGCACTTCTAGCGGACTTTTTTGGCACACCGAAGGACCGGGGTCCTCATCGGCCCGCCCTCAGGCTCCGGAAGAAGGCCCGGTTGTGGAGGACCTCCTCCGCGTCGGGCTTGAAGGCGGCGGCCAGCTCGTTCATCTGCTCCCCCCGCTCCCAGTCGCCCAGGCGGCTGTAGCACACGCACAGCTGGATGCAGGGCAGATAGCCGTAGCAGTCGGGCGAGACAAAGCCGCCCCGGGTGTCGTCCCGGGTGCAGGTCAGGGCCAGCGAATACCAGTAGACCGCCAGGGACGGCTCCTCCCGCTGGAGGAACCAGCGGCCGATTTCACAGCACGCCTCTGCCCTGGGGCGGTCGTAGACGAAGCTGCGCAGAAGCGACGGGAGCACTCTCTCCTGCTGCCCCATGCGCTCGAGGCAGCAGGCGTAGAGGCAGCAGGCGTCGATATTGTTCTCCACCCAGCCCCGGCCCTCGTCCAGGAAGCGCTCGAGGACCCCGGCGGCCTCCTGATAGCGCTGGTGATAGTACAGCTCCCGGCCGTAGTAGAACTGCTGCCGGGGCTCCAGCGCCGCGCCCCGGGCAAGCTGCTTTTCGTAGATGCGCAGGTTCCTGTCCGGGTCGGAGGGGCGCAGCTTGCGGTGGGTGACGGCAAAGCCGCTGTAGAGAACCCGGCCCGCCGGCGTGATGACCTCGTGTACTGCCCCTTCCCAGCGCAGGCCGACGCGGTTTTTGATGAGCCTCTCCCGGAAATAGGAGAAGGTCACATTCCCGTTCTCGTCAAAGCCCGTGTTGTATTTGGCCATCACGACCCAGACATCGGGGTCCAGCGTCTCCTTCAGGGCCAGAAGGGCGGCCCGGTCCTCCTCCAGGAGCACGTCGTCCGCGTCCAGCCACATACAGTAGTCCTTCTCCGCCAGGGAGAAGGCGTAGTTCCGGGCCTCTGCGAAGTCGTCTGTCCATGCAAAGGAATATACCCGGTCAGTGTACTGCTCCGCGATCTCCCGCGTCCGGTCGGCGGAGCCGGTGTCCACGATGACAATCTCGTCCGCCAGGTCTGCCGCGCTCTCGAGACAGCGGGCCAGCACGTCCTCCTCGTTTTTTACAATCATGCACAAGCTGACGGTTATCACAAAGCATTCTCCTCTGTTGGAATTGGGGGCGCCTGGTCCATACTATGCGCCGGCGGGGGAGGATGTGCCGGGGGGCAGGCGGTGTGCCGCTCTATCGCAATCTTCAAAATTGCGGCCAACGGGCCGGCCGGGATTTTTGACGTTTTCTAGGGTTCACTTCGCCGATTGAAGAAGATTTAGATGAAAAAGCAGTTGTCACATGGAGAAATATATGATAAAGTGTTAGGCATCTAAAGAAATGAGGCAGAACATATGGACAACACTTTTTTCCGCAGCGCCCTCAACGGCTTCAACCGCCAGGACGTGATGACATACATCGAAAAGACCCGCTCCGATGCCGAGACCCGGACCGCCCGGCTGGAGGACCGGGTCCGGGAGCTCCAGGAGACCTGCGAGAGTCAGCGCCAGGCCCTGGAGACTGCCGGGAGCGAGCGGGAGGAGCTGGCCAGACGCCTGGAGGAGACGGAGCTGGGCCGCAGCCACGCCCAGAACAACTGGGACGCCCAGCGCCAGGCCACGGAGGCCCTCCGGGATGACGTGTCTGCCCGGGATGCCTCCATCGGGGATCTGACGGCGGAGAAGGAGCGCTTGGCCCGCCGGGTCCTGGAGCTGGAGGAGGAGGTCGCCTCCCTCCGCCGGGACAAGGAGCAGGTGGCCCAGCTGGAGCTGGAGGCCCGGCAGCGGGCGGCGGACACCGTGGAGGAGTCCCGGCGCCAGGCGGCGGACATCCAGGCCAGGGCCCAGGCGGAGGCGGACGACCTCCTGGGCCGTGCCAGGGCCGAGGCGGAGAGCCTCCGGGCCCAGGCAAAGACCGAGACCGATGCCCTCCGCCAGGAGACGGAGGAGCATTTGACGTCTGTTGTGGAGCAGTACAGCGGGCTGTTCTCCTCCTTTGAGTCCATCTCCGCCCATGTCTCCGCCGAGCTTCGGAAGATGGATGTCAGCGTTACCCAGCTGCCCCTGAGCTTCAACCACCTTCGGGAGGGGCTGCAGGCGGTGCTGGATAAGGCGAAGGAGTAGGGGCCGCCGCCCTCGGCGGCCCGGCGACTGTAATTTTGAAAATTGGTGTATTAAAGAGGAATGCCCCGGCCAGGTGGTCGGGGCATTCCTCAAGCCAGACCGCACCATCACAGCACGATCTTCACCGGAGCATCAATCTCCAGCGTCTCCGGCGTGACCCGGCAGTCGTAGGCATACACCGCCACCCCGGCCTCCGCCGCCGCCCGGAGGGCTTCGCCAAAGGCCGGGTGGGTCACATCATTGGGCCGGAAAACCCGGACCCCCTTCATCTGTATAACAAAGAACACCGCCGCCCGGAGTCCCTGCTCCGCCGCCCGCCGGAGGCCCCGCAGGTGCTTCACTCCCCGCTCCGTGGGCGCGTCGGGGAAGCGGGCTGTGCCCCCCTCCTCCAGGGTCACCCCCTTGACCTCCACCAGGATGGGCCCCTGGCCGTCCTCCAGCAGGAAGTCAAAGCGGGAGTCCTCCCAGGTATACTCCGGCCGGACGGTGACCAGGCCGGGGAGGAACCAGCCCCCTGCCGCCCACTCCCGGAAGACCCGGTTGGGGGCCTGGGCGTCCATGTTGATGAGCAGGTCCCCCTTCTCCACTGCGACGAGGTCCCAGCGGGTCTTGCGGCGCGGATTGGCGGACTCCTCCAGGTAGACCGCGGCCCCGGGCGCCAGCAGCTCCCGGCAGCGGCCCGTATTTTTGACGTGGCAGGTTTCCGTCCGGCCCTCCAGCGCCACATGGGCCACAAACCGGTTGGGCCGGGCCAGAAACCGGCCCCTGACAATGTTTCCATAGCGCACTGTGCACACCCCCTTTCCGCCATTTTTCCTTATCATACCATACCCCGCCCCGCGGCGCAAAGGAAAATGAAAAATCTCAACGAAAACTTGTCGGAAATGTGCAGGAAAAAGGCTTGAACTTTCCGGGGGCCTTTGCTATAATTAGGATATCTTTGCGCCGGTGGGAGTTTTATCGCCCCCGCCGGAACCACAGCCCGGGCCCAGCCCTGTTCGGCCCGCGCCCACAGAAGGAGGAAAGAACCTGATGAACCCTGCATTCGTAGTCCTGATGGGCATCGGAACCGTCTTCTTCGGCCTGATCTGCATCATCATCCTAAGCACGGTCATGAGCGCTGTCTGCCGTGCCATGGGTGGGACGCCGGCCCCTGCGGCCGCCGCCCCCGCAGCTCCCGCCGCAGTTTCCGCTGCCATCCCCAACCGCCAGGCCATGATCGCCGCCATCGCCGCCGCTATCGCGGAGGAGGAGGGCGCCGATCTGTCCGGTATCCGTGTGCTGTCTGTCAAAAAACTTTAATTGTGAGGAGAGGAACAAGCTATGAAAAAGTACAAGGTAAATGTAAACGGCACCGTCTATGAGGTCGCCATTGAGGTCATGGACGGCGCTGCCGCCGCCGCCGCTCCCGCCGCGGCTCCCGCTCCCGCCCCTGCGGCCCCCGCCGGCGGCGAGAAGGTCACCGCCCCCATGCCCGGCACCATCCTGGATGTGAAGGTCTCCAACGGCGCGTCCGTCAAGAAGGGCGACATCCTCTTCATCCTGGAAGCGATGAAGATGGAGAACGAGATTATGGCCCCCTGCGACGGCACCATCGCCTCCGTGAGCGTCTCCAAGGGCGCGGCTGTGGATTCCGGTGCGCTGCTGTGTGTGATCGGCTGAGAAAATCCGCTTGGGAGGAGTAACTAAATGGAAGCTATTTTGAAGTTTATTCAGGATACCGGCTTCTATCGCATCGCCGACGACCCGAAGGTTTTGATCATGATGGTCATCTCCTGCTTCCTGCTCTATCTGGCGATTGTGAAGAAGTTCGAGCCCCTGCTGCTGCTGCCCATCGCCTTCGGTATGCTCATTACCAACCTGCCCGGCGCTGGGATGTACCACGAAATCCTCTTCGCCGGCGGCCATGTCAACTGGGAGATCTTCGGCGGGAACCCCATCACGGCGGAGTTTCTGGCCCATCTCTCCGAGATCGGCGTCTCCGACGCGGTGCTGGCCACGGTGCAGGTGGGCGAGTCCATCTCCGTGGGCCTGCTGGACGTGCTGTATTTGGGCGTCAAGCTGGGCATCTACCCCTGCCTGATCTTCATGGGCGTGGGCGCGGGCACCGATTTCGGCCCCCTCATCGCCAACCCCAAAACCCTGCTGCTGGGCGCTGCCGCCCAGATCGGCATCTTCATGACCTACGTGGGCTGCCAGCTCTCCGGCCTGTTCAGCTACGCCCAGTCCGCCTCCATCGGCATCATCGGCGGCGCCGACGGCCCCACGGCCATCTTCGTCACCAGCCGCCTGGCCCCTGAGCTGCTGGGCCCCATCGCTGTGGCCGCTTACAGCTATATGGCCCTGGTGCCGGTCATCCAGCCCCCCATCATGCGGGCTCTGACCAGCGAAGCCGAGCGGAAGATCGTCATGCGCCCCCTGCGGGAGGTCAGCAAGCGGGAGAAGATCCTCTTCCCCATTGTGGTCACCATCTTCGTGGCCCTGCTGGTGCCCTCCGCCGGTCCGCTGATCGCCTGCCTGATGCTGGGCAACCTGTTCAAGGAGTCCGGCGTTGTGGAGCGCCTGAACAAGACCGCCCAGAATGAGCTGATGAACATCGTCACCATCTTCCTGGGCATCTCCGTGGGCGCTACCGCCACCGCCACCACCTTCCTGTCCCTCCAGACCATCATGATTATGGTCATGGGCGTGGTGGCCTTCGGCTTCGGCACCGCCGGCGGCGTGCTCCTGGCCAAGTTCATGAACCTCTTCCTCAAGGAGAAGATCAATCCCCTCATCGGCTCCGCCGGCGTCTCCGCCGTGCCCATGGCCGCCCGCGTCTCCCAGGTGGAGGGGCAGAAGGCCAATCCCGCCAACTTCCTGCTGATGCACGCCATGGGCCCCAACGTGGCCGGCGTTATCGGCTCCGCCATCGCCGCCGGCGTGCTGATGGCTCTCTTTGGTTAATTGAGAGGAGTATCTGCCAATGGAAACAATGGAATTTCTGTCTAAAAAGCCCCTGCTCATCACGGACACCATCCTCCGTGACGCCCACCAGTCCCAGGCGGCCACCCGCATGACCATCAACGATATGCTCCCCGCCTGCGAGATTCTGGACTCCGTCGGGTACTACTCTTTGGAGTGCTGGGGCGGCGCGACCTTTGACGTGTGTATGCGCTTCCTCAACGAGGACCCCTGGGAGCGGCTGCGCACCCTGCGCAAGGCCCTGCCCAACACCAAGCTCCAGATGCTCTTCCGGGGCCAGAACATCCTGGGCTACAAGCACTACGCCGACGACGTGGTGGACGCCTTCTGCCGCAAGTCCATTGAAAACGGCATCGACATCATCCGCATCTTCGACGCCCTCAACGACGTGCGGAACCTGGAGCAGGCCATCAAGTCCACCAAGAAGTACGGCGGCATCGTCGAGGCCACCCTCAGCTACACCATCTCTCCCATTCACAATGAGGACTACTTCGTGAAGATGGCCAAGGAGCTCGAGCAGATGGGCGCGGACACCCTGTGCATCAAGGACATGGCCAACCTCCTGCTGCCCATGGACGCCTACTCCCTGGTCAAGCGCCTGAAGGAGAGCGTCAGTATGCCCATCCACCTCCACACCCACAACACCACCGGCACCGGCGACATGGTCTACCTGATGGCCGCCTACGCCGGCGTGGATATCGTGGACACCGCCCTGAGCCCCCTGGCCAACGGCACGGCCCAGCCCGCTACCGAGTCCCTGGTGGCCACCCTCCAGGGCACTGTCCGGGATACCAAGCTGGACCTGAACAAGATGAGCGACGCCGCCGTCCACTTCCGGAAGGTGGCCCAGCGGCTGAAGGAAACCGGCTCCCTGGATCCCAAGGTGCTCAACGTGGACACCAACACCCTGCTCTACCAGGTGCCCGGCGGGATGCTGTCCAACCTTATCAGCCAGCTCAAGCAGGCCGGCAAGGAGGACAAGTATTACGACGTGCTGGCGGAGATCCCCCGGGTCCGGGAGGACTACGGCTATCCCCCCCTGGTCACGCCTTCCAGCCAGATCGTGGGTACCCAGGCTGTGATGAACGTCATCATGGGCGAGCGGTACAAGACCTTTACCAAGGAGTCCCGCGGCGTCCTGAAGGGCGAGTACGGCGCTCTCCCCGGCAAGGTCAACGAGAAGGTCCGGGCCAAGGCCGGCATCAAGCCGGAGGAGGTCATCACCTGCCGTCCGGCGGACCTGCTGGAGCCGGAGCTGGAGAAGTACAAGGAGGAGTACAAGGATCTCGCCAAGAGCGAGGAGGATGTGCTCAGCCTCGCCCTCTTCCCCCAGGTGGCGCCCAAGTTCCTGGCCTGGCGGGACGGTCCCCACGACGAGCCCGCCGCGCCTGCCGCCGCTGCTGCGAAGCCCGCCGACCCCAACGCGGTCCGCGAGCTGTATGTGGACGACAAGAGCATCTGATCTGATATTCTGAATCTGCCGGAAACGGTACACTCCCCCTGTCAGGCGGCGATAAATATGCTGCCTGACAGGGGGAGTATTATATGCCGGAGGGACTGAACCTCAGAGGTGGGAGCAGACGGCCGCGGCGAGCAGGGCGGCGATCCCCGCCTGCAGGCACTTTCCGAGCCAGTGCGTCCTCGCGGACAGCCCCGCCGGGAGAATAGAGGAGAGCCCCTGGCAGTGGACGGAGAGCCCTCCCCAGGCGGTGAGCGCGGCTGCGGAGACAAAGCCCTCCCGCCCCGGCTGGAGGCCGGCGACGCCCGTCACCATCTCCAGGACCCCTGCCAGCAGCGGCGGCGTCCCCTCCGGAAGGAGTCCCGCCAGTACCCGGAAGAGCACCACAAAGGCGCAGATATTTACCATCGCCCCCGCGCTTCCGGAGACGGCGGAGGTCAGCGCCTGGGGGAAGCTGACAGGGCTGGCGATGCTCCGTCCCGCCAAAAGGGGCGCTCCCCGGTCCCGCTGCAGGCGGCAGAGGACCATCCCGGTCAGCAGTGCCGACCCCACATGGACGAGGTACAGCCACACCCCCGCCCGGGCGCTTCCCAGGATCCCCGCCCCGGCGAAGCCCAGCAGAAACGCCGGCCCGCAGTTGTCGCAGAAGCCCAGCAGCAGCTCCGCCTCCCGCCGGGTCAGCCGCCCCTGCCGGTAGAGGTCCGCCGCCGTCTTGGCGCCCGCCGGGTAGCCCCCCAGCAGCCCCGTCAGCAGCGGCAGGGCGCATACCCCCCGCATCCGGAACAGAGGCCCCATAAAGGGCGCGCAGAACCCCTGGAGGGAGTCCGCCAGCCCCAGCTGGAGCAGCATGGACACCACCGCCATGAAGGGAAACAGGGACGGGATCACCGTCCCAGCGCACAGGGCCAGGCCCTCCCGGGCCGCGTCCGAGGCCCGCTCCGGCTGGAGCAGGAGGAGAAGGCCCAGGGCCAATATAAACAGCAGAGACAGCGATTTTTTCATCCAGCATCACCCCCTAGACCATATGCAAAGCCCGGACAGGTTAGACCTGTCCGGGCCGCTTCTTGTCAGGCGATGAGCGTTTGGAGATAGTCCGAGGCGTTTTGGGGGATGGCAAAGGTGATTTCAATGTCCGCCAGGCCGGTGTCGATGGTGAGATAGTCCCCGTTCTCGTAGAACCGGAAGGTGCAGATCTCCCAAAAGTCCGCGTCCCCCGCCTCCATATAGGCTTTGATAGTCTCGGCCTGCCAGAGGGTGAGGCTCCCGGCCTCCGTCAAACCCTTGGGCAGCTCCGCCAGACGCCAGCCCTCCACGTCCATGGCCTCCACAAACTCGTCGATGTCAGGCTCCTCGGTGAGGACGGCCTTTTCCCTTCCGGCGGCGTCGTGGACAACGATTTTCTGGGCCTTGGAGAAGTCGTCCGTGTCAAATTGGGAGATGTTGGCTGCCGTACAGCCCGCCATAAGCAGCAGGCACAGCAGGATAAACCCGCCCAGCAGTGTGCGTTCTCTCATGTCATTTTCCTCCTTACTCCAGATTCAGCCGGTGGTGGAGGATGTAGTTTGTCCCCGCGAAGTAGACGGCGGAGGCGGCCAGCTCGATAGCGATACCAAACCACATGGCGGCGTGAAAACCCTCCAGGCCCTGGAAATTGTGGACGAGAGGAGAGATTAGCTCGTTGATGGGCGGCAGGATCATGTTGCCCAGGATACTGACAACCACCTGGAGGGCGATAAAGGCGACAACGCTCATGGCAACCCGGTTTTTGTTGAAGAGGTGGCCCAGGGCCATCGCCAGATACACATGGAGGTATCCGACGGCGAAGGAGACCAGCATAAACAGAATGAACTCCAGCATAGCGATGATAACCTGGGCGCTCTCCATGCTCCAGTGGGAGCAGAGATACTGGAGGACCTGGAACACCTCCCGGAGATCGCCGCTGTCCCAGGGGAGGATCAGCAGCATGGACAGAATCGCGACAGCCACGTTGACGGCGGTGGCCGCGACGGCGCAGAGGAGCTTGGAGGCGACCAGCTGCCAGGGCTTCACCGGCAGGGTGTGCATCAGATAGCCCTCGTCCCCCAGCAGGCCCGTGTAGAACCGCTGGATGGTGAAGATGACGGCGATGATGAACATAGCTATGAGAATCGCCACATAGACCAGCATAGCCACGCCGGCGGTAGTCTCCCCCACGGAGCTGCTGCTGCCCAGGCCGTCCAGGGTAAAGCGGTTGACCACTGCCAGCACCAGGGCGGCGGGCCAGATAAACGCGAACTGCTTCCACATGGCTCGGAAGTCGTATTTCAGAAGCTTTCCAAACATCAGAACGCACCTCCTTCATAGTTGGGAGCCCGGAAGACCTCCCGGAACAGAGCGTCCACGCTCTTGCCCTCCCGCTCCCGGATGTTGTCCACGGTGTCGTGAAGGGTGATATGGCCCTGCTTGAGGAAAATGGCCTCGTCGAGCACCTTCTCGATATCGCTGATGAGGTGGGTGGAGATGAGGACGGTGCCGTCCTCGTTGTAGTTGGTGAGGATGGTGCCCAGGATAAAGTCTCGGGCGGCGGGGTCCACTCCGGCGATGGGCTCGTCGAGGAGGTAGAGCTGGGCCTTCCGGGCCATGACCAGCACCAGCTGGACCTTCTCCTTGGTGCCCTTGGACATGGTCTTGATGCGGTCGCTGGGGGTGACGCCCAGGCTGGCGCACATATTCACGGCCTTGACCTTGTCAAAGTCGGCGTAAAAGTCGTGGAAGAGGTCGAAGAGGTCCGTGGCCTTCATCCAGTCGGCGAAGTACATCCGGTCCGGCAGGTAGCTGAGGATGGACTTGGTGTAGGGCCCCACACCCTGGCCGTCGATGAGGACGGTCCCCTCGGTGGGCTGCAGGAGCCCGCAGAGAATCTTGATAAGGGTGGTCTTCCCGCTGCCGTTGGGCCCCAGCAGGCCCACAATCTTCCCCCGGCCCAGCTCCAGGTCCACCCGGTCCAGGGCGGTTTTGTTCCCGTACCGCTTGGTGAGGGCGGCGCAGGTCACAAGCTGTTCATTCATCGTGCAGTTCCTCCTTCATATTCATAAAAGCGAGCGCGTCTTCCCGGCTGTAGCCCAGCTCGGCCAGCAGCTCCAGACAGGCCCTGACCGCGGCCCTTGCCCGGGTCTCCCGGGCGGATTGGATGATGCTCCGGTCCTCGGTGACGGTGCGTCCGGCGGTCCGCCCCCCCACCGCCAGCCCGTCGGCCTCCAGCTGTGCCAGGGCCCTCTGCATGGTGTTGGGGTTGACCCCGGCCTGAGCGGCCAGCTCCCGGACAGCGGGGAGCTTATCCCCAGGGAGATACGTTCCCTTGAGAATACGCAGGGTAATCTGCTCGGTCAGCTGCTGCCAGATGGGGCGGTCTTCCGTAAAGGTCCAGTCCATCTTTGATCCTCCTTTATTCTGTTTTAATGCAGGAAATGATACAGGCCCCAGGACAGGAAATACAACAGATAGATATGGGCGGGGTAAAAGGCGTAGAAGAACGCCTTATGTCCGCTGCCCCGCTGTCCGTTGTAGCACAACATGATTAGCCCCGCGAAGGCCCCGTACCACTCGTAGTAGGTGGTGAACATCTGCGTCCAGTGGAAGTCCGGCAGCTGGGAGCGCATGAGGCTCACATAGACGAGGACAAAGAAAAAGAGGAAATCAAAGATTGTGAACGCGATGGCCTGCCGGAGGCGGTTTTTCCGAAAGAGGTAGAGCAGGATTCCCTCGATGAGCACGGGGAGGCAGGCGTCCAGGCTGAAGTTCCAGGTGGGCACAAGGACCACGCCCAGCACCGTCAGAGGCAGGCGGAGGGCGGGGAACGGGGCGAGAGCCAGGTTCAGCAGAAGGGGCCAGGTCAAAGGAAGCACGATTGCTGCCAGGCCCCGGAAATACCGCCTCTCCCCCAGCCAGTCGATCCCCTGCCAGACAATCATGAGGATGGCGAAGGAGGTCATCATCCCGTTCATGGGGTAGAAGCCGTCAGGCCGGACAAGGAGGCCGAAGAAGCTCATCAGAATCAGGACGCCGCTCATGGCCGCGGAGAGGGCATAGACCTTCAAAAAATATTTCTTCCGGTTCCTCGTATGGGTGAAGCCCTCCACGACACAGAACAGGAACAGCGGCGCGGAGAGCCGGCCCAGCATACTGAACCACTCCGGAATCCATCCGGTAAAGCCGAAGAAATAGTGGATGTGGTCCAGAACCATCAGCGCCAGGGCGATCCCCTTCAGCCCGGTGGATGTCAGGCCGGGGCTGCCCTTGGCTGCTGCTGCGGATCGATTCATGAAAGAGCACCTCCTGGGTTAATTGTATTATTGTACTAGACGCTTAATACAATAATACAAACACGGGCAGTTGTCAAGAGGTTTTCTAAAAATTTTTCCCCCCGCATAGAAATAGATATGCACCGCCCCGGGGCGGCAGAAACAGGAGGTTTGAAGCATGGAACGGGAGAGGAAGACAAAGCGGCCCCTCAGCGAAGCCGCAGAGCTGTTTGACCTGCCGGCGGACGTGGTGGCGGGGCTGCCCCTCATCGAGCTGGTGGGAGACAGGCAGTTTTATATGGAGCGGCACAGGGGGATCCTCGCCTACTCCGGTGAGGAGATCGACATTAACAGCGAGGGGATGGTCCTCAAGGTGTGCGGGAGCGGTCTGGAGCTGGTGAGCATGACCGGGGATGCCCTGCGCATCCAGGGGAGCATTCAGCGGGTGGAGTGGGTGAAATAAAATGCTCATACATATTGTCAATCTGCTCAAGGGCCAGGTGACGGGCCGGGTGGAGAGCGGTTTTCCGGAGCGGGTGCTCAACCTCTGCGCCGAGTACGGCATCCCCTTCTGGGAGCTGAACTGGGAGTCCCCGGTGGCCTTCACCTTCACCCTCACCCGGCGGGACTGGAAGCGGCTGCGGAAGCTCTCGAAAAAGATCGACTGCGAGCTCACCGCCCAGCGCTGGAAGGGCGCGCCCTTCTTCCTGGGCCGCATCCGCCGCCGGTACGCCCTGTGGGGGACGCTGTTCGCCTGCCTGGCGCTGCTGGTGTGGGGGTCCTTCTTTATCTGGGACTTCGACATCGAGGGAAACGAGACGGTCTCCGACCAGGAGATCCTGCGGGCCCTGGAGAAGTACGGCGTGGCCTTCGGCACCTACGGCTACGCGGTGGACTCCTTTGACCTGCGCAACGATATGCTGCTGGAGATTCCGGAGCTCAGCTATATCGCCGTCAACGTCCGGGGGTGCCGGGCCTACGTCCAGGTCCGGGAGCGCATCGAGCCCCCGGAGATCATCAGCAAGCGCCAGCCCGGCAACACCGTCGCGGCAAAGGACGCCCTCGTCACCACCATTGCGCCCTGGGAGGGGGAGAAGCAGGTCCTGCCGGGGACTACCGTCCGGGCGGGGCAGCTGCTTATCGCCGGGGTGGTGGAAAACGACTTCGCCGGGGCCCGGTACACCCGGGGCATGGGGGAGGTCTACGGCCGGACGTGGTACGAGCTGCGCTGCCAGGTGCCCCTTACTTTTCAGAAAAGGCGGTATACCGGGGTACGGAAGATCCGCCGGTCCCTTCTCATCGGAAAAAATCGGGTGAACTTGTATATTGGCAGTAGCATTCCGGGGGATACTTGTGATAAAATAGTGACCAGTGAGAAGTGGAGCCTGCCGGGGGGCGTCGCCCTGCCGGTGACGTCGGTCACCGAGGAGCTGCGGCCCTACACCCTGGAGGAGGGCCGGCGGACGGAGGCCGAGGCCCTGCGCCTGGCGGACCTGGTGCTGGCCGGGCAGCTGGAACAGGCTCTGGGGGAGGGCGGGGAGGTCCTGGAGCGCTCTCTGGGCTATGAGATCGTGGGGGACACCATGCTGGTGACCCTCTCCGCCGAGTGCGAGGAGCAGATCGGCCAATTTGTGGAGATACCAAAGGAGTAAAACGAACGCTATGGAGCAAAGGATCGAGATCGAACGGCTGGAGCAGGCGGTGAACATTTTCGGCTCCTTCGACGAGAACATCCGGCTCATTGAGACGGAGTTTCAGGTGGCGGTGGCCAACCGGGAGGGGGAGCTGCGCATCACCGGCGAGCCGGAGGACGCCTATCTGGCCTCCAAGGCCATCAACGCCCTGCTGACCCTCTCCTCCCGGGGGGAGAACATCGGCGAGCAGACGGTGCGGTATGTCATCGGCCTGGTCCGGTCAGGCCGAGAGGAGAAGGTGGAGGAGCTCACCGAGGACGTCATCTGCATCACCGCCAAGGGCAGACCGGTGAAGGCCAAGACGATCGGGCAGAAGCACTATGTGGAGTCTATTGAGAAGAACACGGTGACCATCGGCGTGGGCCCCGCCGGCACGGGCAAGACCTATCTGGCGGTGGCCGCCGCTGTGGCCGCCTTCCGGGACAAGCAGATCAACCGCATCATCCTCACCCGCCCCGCCGTGGAGGCCGGGGAGCGGCTGGGATTTTTGCCCGGGGATTTACAGTCCAAGGTGGACCCCTACCTGCGGCCCCTGTATGACGCGCTCTTTGATATGCTGGGGGCGGAGACGTACCAGAAGTACCTGGAGCGGGGAAATATTGAGGTGGCCCCCCTGGCCTATATGCGGGGGAGGACCCTGGATGACAGCTTCATTATCCTGGACGAGGCACAGAACACCAGCCGGGAGCAGATGAAGATGTTCCTCACCCGCATGGGCTTCAACTCCAAGGTGGTCATCACCGGGGACGTGACCCAGATCGACCTGCCGGCGGACAAGACCTCGGGGCTCAAGGAGGCGGTGCGGGTGCTCAAGAATGTGGAGGGCATCGGCATCCGGCAGCTCACGGACCAGGACGTGGTGCGCCATGTGATGGTCCAGCGGATTATCAAGGCCTACGACGACTACTACGGACAGAAAAAGAAGCGCTGATTCTTTTTCTTGAAAGAAAAAGAACCAAAAAGAACTTTTGACTTCGCTCTCAGCTGCGCTGCGCTTCCAGGATTGCCGCACGGTAACGGGGGAGGCAGCTTTGGAACAAGAAACGGGAGAATGAGCTATGCCGAGACAGACAACAGAGGCATTTTTTGACTGCCCGCCGGAGAAGGTCTGGCGGGCGGTGACGGAGCCCTCCCTGTGGGGCTGGCGGAGCGACCTGCGGCGGGTGCGGAGCACCCGGGATGGGCGGCAGCTCATCACCCAGGACGAGGATGGGGTGGCCACGGTCTTCCGGATCACCGCCTTCGCCCCCTATAGATGGTACGCCGCGGAGCTGGAGAGCCGGGATGCGGAGGGAAGCTGCCAGGCCCTCTTCTTCGCCGAGGAAGGCGGGACCCGGGTGGAGTTTACTGCCGACATACACGGAAAGACGGCGAAGCAGAAGCTGCTGCTGCGCCTCCAGCTGGGGAAGCGGCAGCGGCGGTATATCGAGGACCTGAAACGGGAGCTGGGGGTGAGTTAGATGGCAAAGCGGCATTATATCCCGGTGACAGCGGACGTGCCCGGGGTAAACGACGGCCTGCGGGCCTTGATTCGGAGGGCCATCCGAACGGCCCTGGAGGCCGAGGGGGTGGATTTCCCCTGCGAGATCGACGTGCGGGTTGCCGATGACCAGACGATCCACGAGATCAACCTGGAGACGCGGGGGGTGGACAGGCCCACGGATGTCCTCAGCTTCCCGGCCTTTGCCCTGACGCCGGGGGAGCTGCCGGGGCCGGAGGACGCCGACCCCGGCACAGGGCTGGTGCCCCTGGGGGACATGGTGCTCTCCATGGAGCGGGTGCAGGCTCAGGCGAAGGAGTACGGGCACTCCAACCGCCGGGAGCTGGCCTACCTGGTGGTTCATTCGGTGCTCCACCTGCTGGGCTACGACCACCTGGACGAGGGGCCGGAAAAGGCCCGGATGCGGGAGCGGGAGGAGTACATTATG
>JAAWHO010000034.1 GCA_022795905.1 Oscillospiraceae bacterium | reverse complement strand
AGCCGGTGAGGGTGATCTTTTCCGGCTCGTAGGTCCAGATGCGGGTGTCGTTCTCAGGAGCGCCGGGCATCCGGAAGTAGCCCAGGGCGCTGCCGCCGTCCAAGGCCAGGGTGAGGGCGTCGTAGGTCTTGTCCTCTATCTGGATGGAGGCGGTGAGGGTGCCGCCGCCGGTGACGTTAGTGAGCTTCACGCCAGTGACATCAGTGCCCTTCTTCACAGTGATAACCGCCGTGCCGTTCTGGAGATTGACTTCGTACTTGTCCCCGGGGACCTCCATGTCATAGGCCACTCGGACCTCCCCGGCCTTGACGGTTTCTCCAATTTTGTTCCCCAGGGTGTCGTAAGCTGTCACCTCATAGGTATAAACCCGGTGGTTGCCGGAGCCGATGATGTCCTGATAGGATTCTGTCTCCGCCTGGATGAAGGCGATGGGCTTGCCGTTCCGGAGAATTTCATAGCCCTGGACGTAGTCTTCGTTTTCGAGAGGTGTGATAGTAACCGTGACCTCCTTGCCGCCGTTCTCATTGGCGGCTGCTGCGGAGAACTCGCCTGTGGGGGCGGTGACATTGGCCAGCCGGTCCCGGCGGCTCTGGTCGTTCAAGTACCAGATGGCCCGGGTTTCCTTCTCTGCGGGCATTTTTGCCTTTGCCTCGTCACTGAGGACCATGCCCCAGCGGGTGAAGAACTCGCTCAGGTCCTTCCCCGCCACGCCGGAGGCGGTGAGTGCGACCTTCTCGTCATAGGTGCTGCCGTCGGTGAAATAGGTCTTTTGGGTCCAGGCCTTGGAGAAGTCGTTGAAGAATTTCAACGCATTCTCCGGATTCTCCCCGTCGTCATAGGCCAGATGCAGCTGCCAGTACATCCCCAGCTGGACAAACACATCCCCGGAAGCCCCAGGAGCTCCCTGAGCGGTTTTATTGAAGATGGCGGCGTATTTGTTGCTGTTTTCCAGCCGGGAGGGCAGGGTGTTGTCCTTGCCGTCGTAGGTCTGGACCATCAGGGAATAGATATTGTTGGTGATCTCCGCCTTGCCCAGCAGGTCCATATTGTGGCCGATCTCGTGGGCGATGCCCCAGCCGAAAAGGCCGTTATAGCCCGACGCGACGGGCTCCTTCACCGGCCGGCCGGACACCATGCCGCCGCAGGAGCCGTAGCCGATGCCCACATGGCTGCCGGCGGCGTACATAAACGCCCCGGGGAACATGGTCATATAGCGGATATTCTGCCGGGCCTCCACGCCGACCTTCTCATAGGTGGTGTCTATGCCGTGGGTCGTACGGCAGATAGCCATGACCTGCTCCCAGGCCTCGATGGTGTTGTAGAGCGTCTCGGCCTTTGCCTCAGGGCTGTCGCCGCCCAGAGCGTTCTGCACCGTCTGGGCCGGGATGGAGAGGAGCACCGACGGGGTGGCGATCTCCGTGGCGTTGAGGTAGTTCGTCTGGGGAGAGCCGATAGCCCGGCTCGTCAGATAGGCGTCCAGCGCCTCCACGTATGTCTTGATGGCCTCCCGCCGGCTGCTCTCGCTCAGGGCATACCAGTCCCCCATATCCAGCACGGGGACAGCGGTGACCTGGCCGGCGCGGTGGACGTGAAGGCTGATCTTATCCGCGTCCGCGCCGCTGTAGGTGACGTACAGGCTGCCGCCCTTGGAGACATCCTGCCGGCTGGTGAGCTGGGGGATGACCAGCAGGTTCCGGCCGTTGTGGAGGGCGCCGACCTTGCTCTGCCAGGAGGACGCCTCGCCGTAGTACTGGGTGGCATAGACATCCACGGACGCGCCGCTGGGGATGCCGGAGGCGTAGACGGTGATCTCCTTTCCGGCTCCGGCGGCAGCGCCCAGGGGCTGGAAGCCGGTCCCAACACCGCCGGGCCGGGACTCGATGCCCTCCAGCACCGCGCCGCCGGACTTGCCGGCGTTCAGCAGCTCCCTGGCCAGGGCCAGTTCGTCAGCCATGACCGCGGTATGGAAGTAGTAAAGCCGCTCGTCGCTGTTGAGACGGTCCTCCAGGGCCTGGATCCTCGCCTCGTCCGCGCCCTCCGCCAGCTGGCTGTGGAGACCGTCCGCCCCGCCGGCAAAGAGACTGGAAATATCGTCAGACAGGTTCTTGGTGGGGTCGTACCGGACAAACATCAGCTCCGAAAGACTGACATTATTTCCGTCGTAGTCCTGCTGCTCCGCCGCCACGCTGAGCTTCACCACGCCCGTGGCCGCGTCAAAGGGCATGATGGCGAAGCGGTCGGTAGGAATGGTGCTGCGGTTGGGGATCTCCGGCCAGGTGTGGACATCGCTGCCGGTGCCGCCGTTGTCCACGCCGCCCAGGGCCGGGTCAGGAACCAGCAGCTCCTCCGTCCCGTCCTCGTACCACACCCGGACGCTGTAGGCCCGGAGATGGCTGAGGTAGGCGCCGTCCATCCGGGGAACCCAGATAACCGCGCTCAGGTCCACCGGCTCGGTGAAGGTGACCACCACGTGCTCGTCCCAGTTCCAGTTGTTGCTGGAGGTCCAGTGGGTGCGGTAGTCGCCGTCGATGACATTGTTGATATCAAAGCCGTTGGGGTAGGCCGAGGCCAGGTAGTTCTTGGGATTTGCCAGCTCCACCTTCTCAATCAGGCTCCTGTCCAGGAGGGCGGCGGTGGGCAGGCCCTCCGGTTCGGAGTAATCTGTGGCCTTCGGCGTGCCCTCCACCACGGCGGAGGGGGCGCCCAGGCCGTGGTCGTTGCCGGCGGTGATACGGATGGAGTAGGGGGTGTCGTTGGTCAGGCCGGTGATCGTCGTGCCGGTCTGGGCCAGCTGTCCGCCCCAGCTCTGCCACTGGCTCTCAGCGGAGGGGCGGAACTCCACCTGGTAGTAATCGGCCCCCTTGGCCTCTCGCCAGGCCACGCCCAGGGCTCCGTCCAGGGCGGAGACGGTGACCATCACCACCTGGTCCGGCGGCCCGGCGGGCTGGGGGGTGGCGGTGACGGCGGCGGAGGGCTTGCCCTCCCAGCTGCCGTCGGTGGGGGTGACGGTAAAGGCGTAGGTTACGCCGTTCTCCAGGCCCGTCACCTCCGCCCGGGTCACGTCCACCCGGAGCTCCTTTACCTCCTGGGGCTCCTCCTCCGGCCAGAAGAGAATCTTATAGCCGGAGACGTTGGGCAGGGCGCTCCAGGTGAGGCTGACCGCCTCGCTCTCCGCCTCCGCCTTCAGGTTCTTCACCACGCTGTTGGCCGGCGCGGGGTCCTCCGGCACGATGTCCTGGAGGAACTGAATGGCCTCCAGCACGGCGTACTCGCCGCCCTGGGTCTTGGTGACGGTCACGGTGACCTTCTTCACCGGTACCCTTGTCCCCAGATTTACCAGGATCACGTCGCTGCCGGGGGTGCGGCTGGTGGCCTGGGCGTCCTCCGGCGGGGTGTTGTCAAAGGGGACGCGGATCTCCGACCCGCTCTCGTCCACCGCCAGAACCGTGCCGGCCTGTAGCGCCCCGGCCCCGCTGGGGGAGACAATCTGGATCTGCTGGAGCTCCACGGTCCGATCCAGGTCCATCTCCAGCTGGATGTTTTCCCCGGTGAGCCGGACAGTCTCGCCGTTGTCCAGGAAGAGGTTCTCCAGCTCCCCGTCAACCCGGGTTCCCGCCGCCGCCAGCTTGGCGGCGAGGCCGTCCACGTCCACCGGCGGATCCAGCAGGGCGGTCTTCAGACACTCCGCCTCCCCCTGGGCCTCCAGCTGCCGGTCCACATAGGCCAGATCCACAATGTCAATGGTGCCGTCCCCGTCCAGGTCGTACCGTTCCAGGTCCGCCGCCTTGGTGCTGCCCAGGGCGGCGGCCAGCGCCTTCCGGTCGGCCTTGTCCACCTGACCGCTGCCGTCCACGTCGCCCAGGGTAAAGGTGGCGTCGCCGGTGCCCAGGATGGCGTACCGGGCGCAGTCCTCCAGGGTCAGGTCAACGGTGCAGGGCACATAGCCCCGGCCGGTGAAGCGCAGGCTGTAGTTCCCCTGGGGCAGGTCCTTCACAGTCAGATCCAGGTACCCGGGCCACTGTCCGCCGCCCAGCTCCCCGCCGTCGGTGTTGCGCAGGGTGACCTCCGCTCCATAGCCGCCCACGGTGAGCTGGCTGTTCTCCTCCCACAGGGGGAGAGCGCCCACGCTCTTGCCGTCCCGCAGCAGCTCCGCCTGGACCTGCCGGTCCCGGAGGGCGTCCAGCCGCTGGGCGTAGTCGATGCGCACGGTGGCTGAGATGCTGCCGGTGACAGCGCCGCCCTCCGCCGCCCGGGCCGGGGAGGCCCAGGAGAAGGAGGAGAGCAGAAGAGCCGCTGTCAAAAGCGCTGAAAGCAGCCTTGTTCGTATCCTTGTCATAGCTTTTTCTTCCTTTCTGGGTAATCTGTCCCATTATAACAAATCACACCCCGGTTTGACAAGGGCCAGACTGAGGAAAGTTCGATTCACAAAGCAGCATTTGCAGGGCGCGGCAGAGTCCAATGACTGCCGCCGGCTCAATGGATCCGGGCAGGTGAACAAACAAGGAGAGGACCGTCATATGGCAATCCTCTCCTTGTGCGTAATTTACTTTTTTGCCCGGTCAATCATTTCCCTCATAATCGAATACGTCAACCATCAGCAGCACACCTGTACGAAAGGCATATTCAAAAAGGTCCAACTCATCTTTCTTGCAGGCTCTCATACAGACTGTGAACACCGCGTCGTAAAACCTCAGAGCGTGTAATATTGAGCTTTGCCATGCAATAATCAATTTTTTCCATTGTTTCCTTGTCGGCTCGTGTTTTAATCTGGGTGTCCAGCGGTTTCTCTGGATGGGGCCCCGGTTTTTTTCGTGCCAAACAGCTTCACCTCCAACTTGGGGCACAAGTTAATTTTACAACTTGGACCCCAAACTGTCAATACTCATTTTCGCTTGTATAGAACGGGAATTCAACCTATAAAAATTTTGGGCAAATGGAAGGCAAAGAATGCAAAGGAGAAGGTCTGCGGAGAGTGCTTCCGCAGACCTATTTTCTCCGCAGCTTCTCCAGCAGCGCCTGGAACTCTCCGCTGAGGGGGCAGGACAGCTCCACCGTCTCCCCGGTCCTCGGGTGGACAAACCGCAGCCCCACGGCGTGGAGACACTGGCCCGCAAGGCCCGGGACAGGCTTTTTCCCGCCGTAGACCGTATCCCCATAGATGGGGTGGCCCAGGTGGGCCATGTGGACCCGGATCTGGTGGGTCCGGCCCGTCTCCAGCCGGCAGCGGACATAGGTATAGCCCGGAAACCGCTCCAGGACCTCCCAGTGGGTGACCGCCCGTTTCCCGTTGGGGACTACCGCCATTTTTTTTCGGTCCGACAGGCACCGGCCAATGGGCGCGTCCACTGTCCCGGCGTCCTCCCGGAAGGACCCCGCCGCCACCGCCTCATAGGTCCGGGCCAAAGTGTGGTCCGCCAGCTGGGCGGCCAGAGCCTGGTGGGCGGCGTCGTTCTTGGCGGCGATAATCAGGCCGCTGGTGTCCCGGTCAATGCGGTGGACGATGCCTGGGCGCAGGGCACCGCCTACGCCGCTGAGGCTCCCGCCGCAGTGGTGGAGCAGGGCGTTGACCAGGGTGCCGTCCGGATGGCCGGGGGCCGGGTGGACCACCAGGCCCGAGGGCTTGTTAACCACAATCACGTCGTCATCCTCATAGACTACATCCAGGGGGATGTCCTGGGGCAGCGCGTCCGCCGGCTCCGGGTCCGGCAGCGTGACCTCCACCGTCTCCCCGCCGGCAAGCCTCGCGCTCTTGCGGGCGGGTTTGCCGTCCACCAGGACCTGCCCCGTCTCGACCAGCCGGGCGGCGGCGGAACGGGTCAGCCCCGGCAGGCGGGCGGCTAAAAAGCTGTCCAGCCGCTCCCCGGCGGCCTCAGGTCCCGCTGTCAGCGCCGTCCGCTCCATGGTCCGCCTCCTCTCCGCCCTTTTTCGAGGGCTTGTCGTAGAGAAACAGGTAGTAGGCGGCGAAGCAGACCGTCCCGCAGACCACCAGGATGTCCGCCACGTTGAACACCGGGTAGTCCATAAACTGGAAGTTGAACATATCCACCACATACCCCAGCCGCACCCGGTCGATGAGGTTCCCCAGCCCGCCCCCCAGTATGGCGGCCATGGACCACATGGCCAGCGGATGGGGGAAAACCCGTTTGACCATCAGTGCCGCGACGCCGGCCATAAGGGCCGCGGTCAGGATGGTCAGCAGCCAGGTATGACCGGCGAGGATGGAGAACCCGCCGCCGGTGTTCTGGATGTAGAGCAGCTCCACCACCCCCGGCAGCAGGGGGGCGCTCTCATGGAGCGCCAGGTGGGAGACGACATAGAGCTTCACCGCCTGATCGGCGGCGATACAGGCCGCAATGGCCAGCAGGTACCGCATAATTGTTCCTCCAAGGATGGTTGGTGTGACCGCGCCGTCAGCGGACGCGGAAGTCGTGGGCCTCGGCGGCCTTCTCCCGCCGCAGCTTCTCCTGGCCCAGGGCCTCCAGAACTTGGCCGATGATCTGGTTGGAGAGCAGGAAGCCCTCCGGGGTGAGGTGCCATCGCCCGTCGGTCTGGGCGGCGTGCCCGGTTTCCCGGAACCGCTCCAGCACCGCCTGAATGGGGGCGAAGGGCAGGCGGAAGCGGTTTTCAAACTCCCGCTTCTCAATGCCATGGGTCAGCCGCAGGCCCAGCATCAGGTATTCCAGATCCCGCTTCCGGGGCGGGATGCGCTCGTTTTCCGCGATCATATCGGCGCCCTCGGTGACGCCCCGGCAGTAGCCCTCCAGGTCCCGGACGTAGGCGTAGCGCACGTCGCCGAAGTCGGAGTGGGCCCCGGGGCCGAAGCCGGCGTACTCCTCCAGGAGCCAGTACTTCAGGTTGTGGCGGGAGGCGAAGCCCGGTTTGGCGAAGTTGGAGATCTCGTACTGGGCGTATCCCCTTTCCGCCAGGCAGGCGACGGCCCAGAGGTACATATCCGCCTGGAGGTCGTCGTCGGGGAGGTCCAGGGTGCTCTGCATTCGGAAGAGGGGCGTGCCCTCCTCCACCTTGAGGCCGTAGCAGCTCAGGTGCTCCGGCTCTAAATCCAGGACCCGCTTCACGGTGTTCTGCCAGCTGGCCATGGACTGGCCGGGAAGGCCGTAGATGAGGTCCAGGGAGAGGTTGTGGATCTTTGCTTTCCGGACGGCCTGGACGGCGGCCTCCGCCTGGGCGAAGGTGTGGATGCGGCCGATTGCCTTCAGCTCGCAGTCGTCCGCGGACTGGACGCCCAGGGAGATGCGGTTGATGCCGGCCCTGCGCAGGGCCCGTACGGCGCGCCAGTCGTCCAGGCTGTCGGGGTTGGCCTCCAGGGTGAGCTCGGCGTCCTTCTCCAGCGGGTAGCGCTTTTTTAGGCACTTTAGGAGTTTTTCCAGGCGCCTTACGCCCAGGTAGGAGGGGGTGCCCCCGCCAAAGTAGACGGTATCTATCCGATGGCCGGCGGCCCTGGGGGCCATCTCCTCCAGGTGGCGGAGGAGTACCTCGGTATATTCGTCCATCTTCTCCTCCCTTTGCGGAAGGGAGTAGAAGTCGCAGTAGAGGCATTTGCTTTTGCAGAAGGGGATATGGAGATACAGCCCCAGAGGGGGGGAAGGTTTTTTCATTTTGGGTCACCTCGCCTGCTATTGTAACCGATAGGAGGGAAATTTGCAAGGGGATCTGCGGTCCCGTCCTCCTTCTTCGGGGAAGGCCCCGGGGCTCCTCGCCCCGGACCCTCGGGTACTTTTTCGCCGCCGAAAAAGTACCCAAAAAGCCGCCAGCCCCCCTTTCGCCGGGGGCTGGACCCCGAGCGAATACGAAGGGGTTTACGGGAGTTTTCTGCGGTGCGGCCCTTAAAGCGAAGCCCCCGAATGAGAAGCGCCCTCCTGGCGGCTTGGCGGGGGACCAACTCCGCCTGCCGGCCTGTTAACCCGATAGATCCCGCTGGAAGGTCATGGTTGATAGGCGAATCACCCCAATATTTGCGCAGACCCTTGTAGGGGCGGATGATATCCGACCCTCTATTTTTCGTACTTTGCGAATTAGAGATAGGCCGCAAACTCCCCCTTTACGAAACCTGACTTTTCGTGTAGAATAGAGAACAACATCCGCGAAGAAAAGGGGGAGCCTCCTCTGAAAGAATACATTCTCCATCTGCCGGAGGAGGAGCCCATCCTCCTCTCCGGCGCGGCGGCCAAACGCCTGCTGAACACCGGGGACGGCGACGCCGCCCTCCTCTATATCGCCATCCTCCGCGCCCGGGGGGTGGCGGATGACGACAAGCTCCGGGGCCAGCTCCGCTGGCCCCAGGACCGCTTTGCGCACGCGCTGTCTGTCCTGGCGGCCCAGAGCCTTGTCTCCCTGCCCGACGGCCCCGCCCCGAAGAAGGAAGCCCCGCCGCTTCCCGCCGAAAACGATCAGCGCCCTGAATACACCCGCGCCGACATGGCCCGGGCCCTGGAGGGGGGCGAGTTTGCCGGGCTTACCCGGGCCGTGGAGGACAAGCTGGGCAAAAAGCTCACCACCCCGGACCTCTCTACCCTTCTGGGGCTCTATGATTTTCTGGGCCTGCCCACCGACGTCATCTTCCTGCTGGTGGGCTTCTGCTGCGAGCGCACCGCCGCCAATTACGGCCCGGGCCGCCGGCCTACCCTCCGGCAGATCGAGCGGGAGGGCTACCTCTGGGCCAGGCAGGGCCTCTTTACCCAGGAGAGCGCCGCCGCCTACATCCGCAGGTATCAGGCCAGCCGGGAAAAGCTTCCCCGGTTTATGAAGCTCCTGGGCCTGGGGGACCGGAAGCCCTCCCCCAGCGAGGAGCGCTATCTGCTGGCCTGGATTGACATGGGCTTTGATCCGGGAGCCGTGGAGCTGGCCTATGACAAGACCATCCTCAAGTGCAAGGAGCTCAAATGGGCGTATCTGGATAAGATCCTGCAAAACTGGCACCGGAAGGGCCTCCACACCGCGGAGGAGGCCGCCCAGGGCGACCGGCCCGCCGCCCCCCGGCCGGCCAATGCCCGGCCCCCCAGGGAGGAGGACGCCGCCTCTATTCGAGAGAACCTGGCCCGGATGGAAAAATACCGCAAAAAGCTGCGGCAGGAAAGGGAGGAAAATTAAATGGCCCAGGACCCCAAGATCATGGCCGCCGCCTGGCGGCGCTTTTCCGCCGACCGGGAGACCCGCCGCGCCGCCCTGGAGCGGCTGACGGACGAGGTCTACCGCCGCCTGCCCCGGGTGGAGAGTATCGACCGGGAGCTGCGGAGGACGCTGGGGGAAATTATGGTGGCCGCCTTTGAGGCCGACGAGGACCCAGGCCCCGCCCTCCGAGAGATGGAGAAGCAGAACCTGGCCCTCCAGCGGGAGCGGGCGGAGCTGCTGGTGGGCGGCGGGTACGCCTACGACTGCATCGACGACGCGCCTGTGTGCCGCCTCTGCCAGGACAGCGGCTACCTCCGGGACGGGACCGCCTGCCGGTGCCTGATGAGCTACTACGCCAGGGAGCAGAACCGGCGGCTGAGCAGGCTGCTGGACCTGGGCGGGCAGAGCTTCGATACCTTCTCCTTTGACTGGTACGACGGGGAGGTTTGGTCCGAGTTCGGGGCCAGTCCCTTGAGCAACATGGAGCTCATCTATGACATCTGCCGGGATTTTGCCAGGCAGTTCCAGGAGCAGGCCCAGAGCCTGCTGCTGACCGGCCCTCCGGGGCTGGGAAAGACCTTCCTCTCCGCCTGCGTGGCCCGGGAGGTCAGCGAGCAGGGCTTCTCCGTGGTCTACGACACCGCCGCCCATATCTTCCAGCAGTTTGAGAGCGGGAAGTTTGGCCGGGAGAACCCCTACGAGGACGCCCCGGAGGAGGACATTGAGAGGTGTCTGCGGTGCGATCTGCTGATTATGGACGACCTGGGGACGGAGATGGTGACCCCCTTTGTGCGCTCGGCGTTTTACCGGATCGTCAACGAGCGGCTGCTGGGACGGAAAAAGACGGTGCTCTCCACCAACCTGACGGTGCCGGAGCTGGGGCGGCAGTATGGCGCTGCTGTCCAGTCGAGGCTGGAGGGGGAGTACCAGGTGCTGCAATTCTTTGGGCGGGACATCCGCCTGCTGAAGCGGGACCAGTAAAAAAGTGAGATGCCCAGGGCCAGGGCTTCATAATGAGGTCAAGGGCAAGACAGACCGCTTTGGTTTGCCTTGCCCTTTTATTCTGCGCGGCCAGCTGTGACACTTTCAAGGAGAGCGGTCCGCAGGGGAGAGCCGAAAACTGAGAATGCTCAGTTTTCCTTCCCGAAGTGCCTGTATGCCAGTATCCCAATAGGAAGAAAGTATGCACACCATGCGACAAGCGCAATGACGCCTCCGATATTTCTTTTTCCGTCTGACATACTGGTGAACGTGCCGGTTATTGGCATGATGAAGCAGCCGAAAAAGAATCCGCCATGAATCATCATCAAAGCCTTCATCCACTTGTCCGCTTTGCTGTCCGCTTGGACAGATAGGCCCATGAAAAATGTGGAAAGGGCCATCATCCCATACCCCAGCAAATCATAGCTGAAAAGCAGTCCCCCTCTTTGAAAATCCAGAATATCCCGCGCCTGTTCGCTCAGCCCGCCGAAGCGGACGGTTGTTGTTTGCGCAAAATATACAAGGAAAATCAATACCGCATAAACGACCGCAAATGCCATCCCGATATTTGCGGCCACACGTCGGCTTTCATGGCTTTCATAGTGCAGTCCCGCCGCTGTCATGATATAGCCAATAGGCAGAAGCATACATACGAAGTATGCGCCAAAAGGAAAGTTAGTGATCAAGCAGACCGCAAAAAGAAATATTGCCGCTGTAACGAGCATTGCGCCGATCCTCGGAAGTATCCTGTTCATGCCGTTTTTTCTCCACAAATTCCCAGTTTTCTGATTGACTCATTATAAAACGGCATCTGCCGAAAAGCAGCTTTTACTGCGGTTATTCCAGAAGTCCGCTGAACACATCCTCCAGCGGAATGACCAGGTCGTCGAAAAGGCTGCACTTGAACTCTGTAATCACCTCGGCCTTCTCCTCCTCGGTCATGATCTCCAGCCGGTCGGGGTGGAGGGTATAGATCTCCTCCAGCTCCAGCTGGCCGTCCCGGAGGAGGTACTGCTCAATAGATTGGTCATTTGTGTTGACGATCCAGTACTCCCGGACGCCGCAGCGGGCGTAGGTATCCTTTTTATGGCCGCGGTCATGCTTCATCGTGCGGGGGGAGAGGACCTCAACAACCAAATCCGGTGCGCCATGGACCCCGTCATGCTTGATTTTACTCCGGTCGCAGACTACCATAAAATCCGGGACAAACCGGTCCGTCGCCGTCAGATAGAGGTCATACCCATCACCCAGGGGTACACAGGATTTTCCTTTCAAATAGCCGCGAAAAAGAAAACTGATATTCTCCGTAACATAGGTATGGTTAAACGAGGGACGCGGAGCCATTGCCACCATCTTTCCGCCGATCAATTCATCCCGCTGCTGTATTGGATATGCCGAACTCAGGTCCATAAAAAGATCCTTTCTTCCCCGGTTGGCCGATTATTCCCCGCCGTTCCCCCGGGGCCTCCGGCGGGGCTTCCGGCGGCGGTTGGCGCCGTTGTTCGCCTTGGGCTCAGCGGCCTGCTGGCCCTGCCGCTGCTGGGCGGCGCGGTCCGCGGCGGCCTTCTTCTCGGCGGTGGTGCCGCCGGTGTGGGGAACAGCCAGTTTTTCCACCTTGTCGAGCTTGTCGACCTTCTCCACCCGGACGGCTTTCTCGCCGCTGCGCTGGCGGGGCGGATTCCGCTTGGGCGCGGAGGGCTCGGTCTTCTTTTCCGCCTTGGCCGCGGGCTGCTGCTTGTCGGAAGCGGGCTTGGGCCGGTTGCCGGGCCGCCCGTTCCGGCCATTCCGTTTGCGGCGGTTCCGGTCGTCGGCGGGGACCTCAGGCTCGCCGGCGAGAACGGAGGAGACGGGGATAGGATCCCTCACGCTGGCCAGGCGGCGGAATACCCGCTGGTCCCGCTCCTCCCCGGCCCCCTCGGGGGCAGCGGCCCGGGCGGGGCGCTCCTTGGGGATCTCAATGCCGTCCCGGCTGCCCTTGCCGCTGCGCAGGACCCGGATCTCGCTGCCCTTGTAGCGGCGGGGGGACTCGGGGGCGCTGTCCAGGCGGACCTGGACCTCCTCCCGCAGCAGGTCCACGCTGCTGACGTTGCCCACGCCGTCGGGAGTGTCCACGAAGCTGTCGTTTTTGGGCATACGCTTAGCGGCGTCCTCGTAGGCGTTCTGCTCGTATTTGAGGCAGCACATCAGCCGGCCGCAGGTGCCGGAAATTTTGGTGGGATTCAGGCTCAGGTTCTGGGTTTTTGCCATTTTGATGGACACAGGGATAAACTCCTGCAAGAACTGGCCGCAGCACAGGGGCCGGCCGCAGATGCCCAGGCCTCCCAGCATTTTTGCTTCATCCCGGACGCCGATCTGCCGCAGCTCAATGCGGGCCCGGAAGACGCTGGCCAGGTCCCGCACCAGCTCCCGGAAGTCTACCCGGCCCTCGGCGGTAAAGAAAAAGATAATTTTATTGCCCTCGAAGTTGCACTCTACGTTGACCAGCTTCATCTCCAGGCCGTGGGCGGCAATTTTTTTCTCACAGATGCCGAAGGCTTCCTTTTCACGCTTACGGTTGTAGGCGGCGGCCTTGTGGTCGTTTTCTGTGGCGATTCGGGCCACGGGGCGCAGGGGCTGGATGATGCTCTGGTCGGGGACCTCGTGGTTGCCCTCCACGCAGCGGGCATATTCGATGCCCTGGGCGGTTTCTACCACCACGTATTGCTCGGGCTCCACCTGGAGTCCACGGGGGTCAAAGTAATAGTTTTTTGTTCCGCCGCGGAAGCGGACACTGATAACCTCTGCCAAGAATTGGTTCCTCCTTTGTGTGTGTTCGGTTTGCTGAATCTTTTGCGGCCCGGTTGGGCCGCTTCTGCTTGTTTCATTGACGATGATCCCGGGGGTCCGGAGCGAGGAGCCCCGGGACCATCGTCAAAGAAGAGCATCCGAGCCAGCCCCGCAGGGGCTGCAGATTAAGGCCGCTCTGCCAACTCCGCCGCCAGTGCCCCTGTCAAATGCCCAACCCCAATATTGTACCCACACCGCCGGATATATGTCTCCAAAACCTCAACCGCCTGGGCCAGCCTCCGCCGGCCCATCTCCCGGGCCAGCTTCTGAGAAAAGGAATCCCCCCCGTCATAGCAGGCCGCCAGGCCGGAAACCATCAGCCCCTTGGTCTCAGCCAGCAAGATCTGAAGCTCCTCCCGTTTGCACTTGCCGCTCTCCAGGTCCATAAAAAACCCGACGATATCCGCCCGTTTCCCGCCGCACAGCAGCTCGCACAGCTGCCGCGCGCCGGCACCGGCGCCCTCCCCCGCAGTCTCTGCCGGCGGAAGCCTCCACTCCTCCGCCCGGGAGCGGATGGTGGGCAGCAGCACCGCGCTGTTGGCCGCGCAGAAGATAAACGCCGCCTGGGGCGGCCCCTCCTCCAAAACCTTCAGCAGGACGTTCTGAGCCTTGGGCTCCAGCAGGGAGCAGTCGGGGAAAATATAGACCTTCCGCCTCCCCTCGTTGGGCAGGAGGTAGGCATCGGCCCGCATATCCCGCAGGACATCAATAGAAATATTCTTGTGCTCCGGGTCCGCCACAATGGTCACATCCGGATGGATATCCCGCAGGACCTTCCGGCAGGGCACACACGCCAGGCAGGGCTGCCGGCTCTCCCCGCACTCCATCGCCGCGGCCAAATACCGCGCCGCCTCCACCAGCTCGCCCTCCCCGCTGAAAATCACCGCGTGCCCCAGTGCGCCCCGGGCAGCGGCCGCGCGGATGCGCTGGGCCAGGCCTGTCTCCGCAAAGGACCCTATGGACATGATGCCGCCCCCTCCCAGCCTGCCCCCTCCGGGGCATAATCAATTTTATTGTATCATACCCCGGTAGAAAAAATCAACACAAAGCGCAAAAAGATTGCCGGAAGCCGGGCAGGGTGCCTATTTAGGAAAATTTTGTGAGGAAAAGGCCAGGTTCCCCCTTGCAATAACGGCAATGAGCTCTTATAATAGAAGCCTGAACACAGAAAAATGGGACCAGATTTTTTACAGGAGGAAATGCAAACGTGAGCAAGAAGTTCGTTTACCTGTTCTCGGAGGGCAATGGCTCCATGCGGGAGCTGCTGGGGGGCAAGGGCGCCAACCTGGCGGAGATGACCAACCTGGGGATGCCCGTCCCCAGGGGCTTCACCATTACCACCGAGGCCTGCACCCAGTACTATGAGGACGGCCACACCATCAACGCCGAGATCCAGGACGAGATCATGTCCTATATGTCCAAGCTGGAGGATCTGACCGGCAAGAAGTTCGGGGACATGAACAACCCCCTGCTGGTTTCCGTCCGCTCCGGCGCCCGGGCCTCCATGCCCGGCATGATGGACACTATCCTCAACCTGGGCCTTAACGACCAGGTGGTGGAGGCCTTCGCCAAGAAGACCAAGAACCCCCGTTTCGCCTACGACTCCTACCGCCGGTTTATCCAGATGTACTCCGACGTGGTCATGGAGGTAGGCAAGAAGTACTTTGAGGAGCTCATCGACGAGATGAAGCAGCGCCGGGGCGTCACCCTGGACACCGAGCTCACCGCCAAGGACCTCAAGGAGCTGGCCGAGCTCTTCAAGAACGAGTACCGGGAGAAGATCGGCGAGGAGTTCCCCCAGGACGCCCGTGAGCAGCTCATGGGCGCGGTGCGGGCCGTGTTCCGCTCCTGGGAC
>JAAWHO010000033.1 GCA_022795905.1 Oscillospiraceae bacterium | reverse complement strand
TGGGCTTCTCCCTGGTCTACTCCGGCAATTTCCTGGCCCAGGTGGAGGTGGACGCCTGGGAGACCAGCCGGGTGATGCTGGGCATCCACCCCCTGGGCTTCGACTGGAAGCTGGCCCCCGGCGAGAGCTTCCAGTCGCCGGAGGCGGTGGTGGTCTACTCCGGCGGGGGTATGGGGGAGATGAGCCGGACCTTCCACAGCCTCTACCGCTCCCGGCTGGCCCGGGGGTACTGGCGGGACCGGCCCCGGCCCATCCTCCTGAACAACTGGGAGGCCACCTACTTCGATTTTACGGAGGACAAGCTGGTTTCCATCGCCCAGGCCGCCAGGGAGGACGGCGTGGAGCTCTTCGTCTTGGACGACGGCTGGTTCGGGGCCCGGTCCAGCGACTATGCCGGGCTGGGGGACTGGGTGGCCAACCGGTCCCGGCTCCCCAACGGCATCAAGGGCCTGGCGGAGCGCATTGAAGCGCTGGGAATGCGCTTCGGCCTCTGGTTCGAGCCGGAGATGGTCAACAAGGATTCCGACCTCTACCGGGCCCACCCGGACTGGATCCTCCAGACCCCGGGCCGCAGGAGCTCGCCGGGGCGGAACCAGTTTGTGCTGGACTTCTCCCGCCCGGAGGTGGTGGACTGCATTTACGGGATGATGGCAAAGATCCTCTCGGAGGCCAAGGTGTCCTATATCAAGTGGGACATGAACCGCTCCATTACCGAGGCCTGGTCCGCCGCCCTGCCCGCCGACCGGCAGGGGGAGGTGCTCCACCGGTATATCCTGGGGGTGTACAGCCTCTACGAGCGGCTGACCGCCGCCTTCCCCCAGGTGCTCTTTGAGTCCTGCGCCTCCGGCGGCGGGCGGTTTGACCCGGGGATGCTGTACTACGCCCCTCAGTGCTGGACAAGCGACGACTCCGACGCGGCGGAGCGGCTGAAAATCCAGTACGGCACCTCCTTCTGCTATCCCGTCAGTTCCATGGGGGCCCACGTCTCGGCGGTGCCCAACCACCAGGTGGGTCGGGTGACGCCCCTGTCCACCAGGGCCAACGCGGCGGCCTTCGGCACCTTCGGCTACGAGCTGGATCTCAACCGTCTCACAGCGGAGGAGCGGGTCCAGGTGCGGGAACAGATCGCCTTCATGAAGAGGTACCGGGAGGTGCTCCAGTTCGGCGATTTTTACCGCCTCCAGTCCCCCTTCGAGGGCAATTTCACCGCCTGGATGGCTGTGAGCCCGGACCGGCGGACCGCCCTGGTGGGCTGGTATAAGACCCTCAACGAGGTCAACGGCCCCTACCGGCGGGTGAAGCTGCGGGGGCTGGACCCGGCGCTGTGCTACGCCGTGGACGGCGGGGCGAGCCACTTCGGGGACGAGCTGATGGAGGTGGGCCTGCTGACCACCGACAGCGCCGCCGGGGAGAGCCGGCCCAACGAGAAGCCCAGCGGGGATTTCGATTCCCATATCTTCGTCCTGGAGGCGTGAAGCCGCAGGCCGGACCGCGCCGGCTAGAAAAATTCCGGTTGTATTTTCCTCCGGACGGTGGTACAATAGAGAAGCCGGCAGGGCCCGAGCGCCGCGCCGGCATGATTGAAAAATAAGGAGTGTCGAACCAATGGGCGATAACAAGGATTATATGACCCACCCGGAGGAGCTGGGCTGCATCCATATTTCCGAGGACGTGCTGGCGTCCATCGCCGGCGGCGCCGCCGCCGAGGTGGAGGGCATCAGCGGCATGATGGCCCTGGCCACCAAGAAGAGCTGCGCCAAGGGCGTGCGGGTGAGCCTGGAGGACGAGAGCGCCGTCATCGACCTGTACGTGATGGTGCGCTACGGTCACGCCATCCCCGAGGTAGCCGAGCGTATCCAGAACGCTGTGGCCACAGCCATCGAGTCCATGACCGGCTTCCCGGTGAAGGCTGTCAATGTCCATGTGGGCGGCGTGAGCTTCCAGTAAGCGGTGTGTGCCGCGGGGGGAGAAACCAATGATACGAAATGTTGCCAGAGAAATCGCCATGCACCTGTCCTATGAGCTGAGCTTCACGGACCTGACGGCGGAGGAGCTGGTGGACGCGCGGCTGCGGGGGGACCATTTTCAGGATCTGGCCCCGGAGTACGAGGTCTACGGCAAGCTGCCCGGGCCCAGCCAGCGGGACTATATCCGCAGGCTGGTGTGCGGCGTGGCCGGCCACGGCTATGAGCTGGACCAGTATATCGAGAAATATGCTGTGGGCTGGAAATTCGCCCGTATCCCCCTGGTGGCCGCGGCCATCATGCGGGTGGCCATGTACGAGATCCTCTATATGCCGGAGATCCCCAACGCCGCCGCTATCAACGAGGCGGTGGAGCTGGCCAAGAAGTACGAGAGCGGCGAGGTGGTCCGCTTTGTCAACGGCATCCTGGGCACCTTTGTCCGCAGCGAGGCGGAGGAGACGGCCAAGGCCCCTCCCGTGCCGGCGGGCGGGCAGGCGGAATAGGCAGGGGCGCACGGAACCGTGCGCTCTTTTCCGTTGTGGAGAGAAAAGAGAGAGGAGACGGAGATATGGAGCGGCATATCTATGCCGTATCGGAGCTCAACGGGCTGGTCAAGGCCCTGCTGGACAGCGTCCCGGAGCTGTCCGGGATCTGCGTCCGGGGGGAGATTTCCAACTACAAGGTCTACCCCTCCGGCCACCACTATTTTTCGCTGAAGGACGCCCAGGGCGTCCTCCGCTGCGTCATGTTCAAGAGCCAGGCCCTGCGCCTGCGCTTCCGGCCGGAGAACGGCATGAAGGTGCTGGCTATGGGCCGGGTCACCGTGTACCCCCGGGACGGGGCCTATCAGCTCTACTGCGACGCCCTGAGCCCCGACGGGGTGGGGGACCTCCATGTGGCCTTCGAGCAGCTCAAGGAGAAGCTGTGGCGGGAGGGGCTCTTTGACGAGGCCCATAAGAAGCCGCTGCCGAAATACCCGAAAACCATCGCTATTATCACCTCCCCGGCGGGGGCGGCGGTCCACGATATGATCCGGATTCTCCGCCGGAGGTATCCTCTGGCCAAGGTGAAGCTGCTGCCGGTCCGGGTCCAGGGGGCGGAGGCCCCGGCGGAAATTGTGGGGGCCCTGCGGTATGCCGGCCGCCACCGGGTGGCGGACGTCATCATCACGGGCCGGGGCGGCGGGTCTATTGAGGACCTGTGGGCGTTTAATGACGAGCGGGTGGCCCGGGCCATTTTTGACTGTGAGATCCCCGTTATCTCGGCGGTGGGCCACGAGCCGGATGTGACCATCGCGGACTTCGTGGCGGACGCCCGGGCGGCCACGCCCTCCCACGCGGCGGAGATGGCCGTCCCGGACCGGGCGGAGCTGCTGGAGAAGCTGCAGAGCCAGCGCCTGCGCATGGCCCGGAGCGAGCACCGGCGGCTGGAGCAGCTGCGGCGCCGCCTGACGGAGCTGGCAGGGAAGCGGGTGCTGACAGACCCCCTGGCCCCGGTGCAGGACAAGCGGCTGCTGCTGGACCACGCGCAGAAGGAGCTGATCCACGCGGCCCAGGTCCGTCTGGCGGAGCCCCGGCGGGCACTGGCAGCGCTGGCGGCGTCCCTGGACGCCATGAGCCCGCTGAAGGTTCTGGGCAGAGGCTTCGCCCTGGTGACGGATGAGAAGGGAACGCCTGTGCGCCGGGCATCGGACGTGCCGGTGGGCAGCGAAATTACCGCCGCCCTGTCGGAGGGGAGACTGCGCTGCCGGGTGGAGGAGACAATATGCGAACAGAAAAATTGAGAATTTCGGGAATTCCCTCTATTTTGTGGGGAGAACCCAGTCCGTGTTGGATTATCGCGGTCCATGGAAACCGCTCCTCCAAGATTGACGACTGCATCTGGATTCTGGCGGAGGAGGCGGCGGCCCGGGGATATCAGGTCCTCAGCTTTGACCTGCCCTGCCACGGGGAGCGGGTCTACGAGCAGGGCCCCTGCATGGTCTGGACATATTTGGAGGAGCTGGAGACGATTTGGCAGTACGCGGAGCAGAGAGCCGAAGAGATTTCTCTCTTCGGGTGCAGCATGGGGGCGTATTTCGGCCTGCTGGCCTGTCGGGATAAACCGGTCCGGCACACCTGGTTTCTCTCCCCGGTTGTGGACATGGAGCGGATGATTGATGGAATTATGGAGATGACCGGTACCACAGCCGAGGAGCTGCGGGAAAAAAGGGTGATTGAAAACCACGTTGAAACGCTCTATTGGGATTATTATTGCTATGTAAAGGAGCACCCGGTCCAAATCTGGAATAGTCCCACGTCCATCCTGCGGGGCGAGCACGATACCCTGGTCCCCTATGAGAGCGTCAGCGCTTTTGCGGAGCGCTTCGGCTGCGCCCTGGAGGAGCAAGCGGGCGGGGAGCACTGGTTCCACACAGAGGGACAGCTGGCGTACTACCGGCGGTGGCTGCGGAAGGAAATGGAGGAGAGACCATGAGCCCAAGAAAAAAAGAGACGCCCAAGAGCTTTGAGGAAAATATGGCCCGCCTGGAGGAGATTGTCGCCCTGCTGGAGCGGGGGGACGCGCCCCTGGCGGGCTCCCTGGCCCTCTTCGAGGAGGGGACGAAGCTGTCCGCCCTGTGCGCGGGGCTGCTGGACGAGGCGGAGCAGAAGGTGGTCAAGCTCCAGAAGGGCCCCGACGGGGAGCCGGTGGAGCTGCCCTTTGACACGGAGGAATAGCGATGGACTATGAGAAGGCCTACGAGGCCTACCGGGTCTCCGTGGAGGAGTATTTACAGGGCCTTTTTGTGAGAAAGAAGCCCTACAAGCGCCTTCAGGAGGCCATGCGCTACAGTCTCCTGGCCGGGGGCAAGCGGGTCCGGCCCGTGCTGGCTATGGCCTTCTGCGAGGCTCTGGGGGGAGACCCCCGGCTGGCCCTGCCCCTGGGGTGCGCTCTGGAGTGCGTCCACACCTATTCGCTCATCCACGACGACCTGCCCTGTATGGACGACGACGATCTCCGCCGGGGCCGGCCCACCTGCCACAAGGTCTACGGCGAGACCATGGCCGTGCTGGCCGGGGACGCCCTCCAGGCGGAGGCCTTCCGGCTCATCTCCCTGGCGCCGGGGCTGAGCGCTCAGCAGCGCGTCGACGCGGTGAGCGCCCTGGCCTCCTCCTGCGGCGGGGACGGCATGGTGGCCGGACAGGTCCTGGATATCGAGGGCCAGGCGCGGGACGAGGCATCCCTGCGGGACCTGTGCCTGCGGAAGACCGGGGGATTGCTGGGGGCGGCGGCGCTCCTGGGGTGCATCGCCGCCGGGGCCTCCGATGAGGTCCGGCAGCAGGCTCTGGACTACGGGTCGCACCTCGGCCTGGCCTTCCAGGTCCGGGACGACATCCTGGACGTCACCGCCGACCAGGCGGAGCTGGGCAAGCCCGTGGGCTCGGACAAAGCGGAGGAGAAGTGGACCTTCGCGGACCTGCTGGGCCCGGAGGGCTGCCAGAAGCTGGTCGTTGAGGAGACGGAGCTGGCCAAGAGGGCCCTGGAGGGCCTGGAAAAGAGAGAATTCCTGCTGGATCTGGCGGACAGCCTGGCCGGGCGGCGGAAGTAGAGGAAAACACGTATGTACATGGGAATGCTGACAAAAAACGCGGTCATCGACTGCGCCCTGCTGGCGTGGTTTCTCGCCCAGCTTATCAAGGTCCTGCTGGGCCTGTTCATACAGGGGAGATTTGACCCCGCCCTCTTTGTCACCAGCGGGGGAATGCCCAGCAGCCACTCGGCCCTGGTGGTGGCCTGCGCCGTGTCCATCGCCAAGCTGGAGGGCGTGGGGAGCACGGCCTTCGCCGCAGCGGCGGTGCTGGCGGCGGTGGTGATGTACGACGCCTGCAACGTCCGGCGCAGCGCCGGGGACACGGCCCGGCTGGTGAACAAGCTCCTCCAGCACGTGGAGAAACTGACGGCGGAGGAGCTGGCGGACAACCTCCGGGAGGTCATGGGACACACGCCCCTCCAGGTGCTCATGGGCGCTCTGCTGGGGCTGGGAATGGGACTGCTGGTGTGACGGTATGAAGGAGAAAAATCAGTGGCTGAATTGGGCGGTCGAGCTGCAGAGCCTCGCCCAGGCGGGCCTCACATACGGGAGGGACGCGTATGACCGCGAGCGCTATGAACGGATCCGGGAGATTTCAGCGGAGATCATGGCGCATATGACCGAGCTCCCCCTTGAGAAGGTAAAGGACCTCTTCTGCAATGAGAGCGGATACCAGACGCCGAAGATTGATACACGGGCGGCGATTTTCAAGGACGGGAGGATCCTCCTTGTCAGGGAAAATGACGGCAGGTGGTCGCTTCCGGGGGGCTGGTGCGACGTGAATGTCTCCGTCGCTGAGAACACGGTTAAAGAGGTGAAGGAGGAGGCCGGGCTGGAGGTGGCCGCGGAGCGGATTATCGCCGTCCAGAACCGGGCTAAGCACAATCTTCCCGTCTACGCCTACGGAGTCTGCAAAATCTTTGTCCAGTGCTCCGTGCTGGGCGGGGCATTTGCGGAGAATCTGGAGACGACGGAGGCCCGCTATTTTTCGGCGGAGGAGCTGCCGGAGCTCGCCGGGGAGAAGAACAATGAGGAACAGATCAAAATGTGCTTTGACGCCTGCCGCGCGGCGCATTGGGTGACGCTGTTTGACTAGCGGCGCCGCTTATCGGGCAGCTCCCGTCTCGGGGAGCTGCCTGTTTTTTCCGCCCGGCAGAGGCGGACAGCGCCGCCGCAGTCTGCAAGCCTGTGACGGACAGGCAAAAAATTTCGTTCAAACTGCGGAAAATCTCCCTTTTCGGATACAATATTTGGGTGAAAATGAATCTTGCGCAGACAGGTTCGTTTCCGGTATGCTTATGTGGTATTAGAATTTACCACAGTAAATGAAGAAAGATCGGGGGCCATTTTATGATGAAGAGTGACTATTTGCGGAGCGTATACAGCCAGGTGCTGGCCAGGGACCCGGACCAGAAGGAGTTCCAGCAGGCGGTGCTGGAGGTGCTGGAGAGCCTGGACCTGATCGTGGGGGACCACCCGGAATACGAGGCCAACGGCATCATCGAGTCCTTTGTGGAGCCGGAGCGGATCGTCTGCTTCCGGGTGCCCTGGACCGACGACCAGGGCCGCACCCGGGTCAATCGAGGCTACCGGGTCCAGTTCAGCTCTTCCATCGGGCCCTACAAGGGTGGTCTGCGGTTCCACCCGACGGTCAATCTGTCTATCCTGAAGTTCCTGGGGTTTGAGCAGATTCTGAAAAACAGCCTCACCGGCCTGCCCCTGGGGGGCGCCAAGGGGGGCAGCGACTTCGACCCCAAGGGCAAGAGCGACGGCGAGGTCATGCGCTTCTGCCAGAGCTTCATGACGGAACTCTACCGCCATATCGGCCAGTTCACCGACGTGCCCGCCGGGGATATCGGCGTGGGGGGCCGGGAGATCGGCTTCCTCTTCGGCCAGTACCGCCGCATCCAGGCCAGCTACGCCGCCGGCGTCCTCACCGGGAAGGGCCTGGCCTTCGGCGGCTCCCTGGGCCGGACGGAGGCCACGGGCTACGGATTGTGCTACCTCACCGAGGAGATGCTTGGCCATATGCGCCAGGACAGCTTCAAGGGCAAGACGGTGGTCATCTCCGGCTCCGGCAACGTGGCGATCTTCGCCTGCGAGAAGGCCACGGCCCTGGGGGCCAAGGTGGTGGCCCTCAGCGACTCCTCCGGCTATATCCACGACCCCAACGGCATCCGGCTGGAGGTGGTCAAGGACATCAAGCTGGGCCATCGGGGCCGCATCAGCGAGTACGCGGACCGGGTGCCCGGCAGTACCTGTCACGAGGGCTTCCGGGGCATCTGGAATATCCCCTGCGATATCGCCCTGCCCTGCGCCACCCAGAACGAAATCGACGGGGACATGGCGAAAACCATCGTGAAAAACGGCGCCATCGCCGTGGCGGAGGGGGCCAATATGCCCTGCCGCCCCGAGGCCATCCACGTCTTCCAGGAGGCGGGCCTGCTCTTCGCCCCCGCCAAGGCGGCCAACGCCGGCGGCGTGGCCACCAGCGGCCTGGAGATGAGCCAGAACAGCATCCGCAGCATCTGGAGCTTTGAGGAGGTGGACCGGAAGCTCCAGAGCATCATGGCCGGCATCTTCCACAACATCTATGACGCCTCCGCCGCCTGCGGCGACAAGGGCAACCTGGCCGCCGGGGCCAATATCGCCGGATTTTTGAAGGTGGCCGGCGCCATGCTGGCCCAGGGGACCATCTGAAAAAGAAAACGCCCGCCATTGGGGCGGGCTCCGGAGCGCTGAAAAGCGGCCTGTCTGGACTGCATCCAGACAGGCCGCTTTCTGCCGCGTTCACATCCCCAGGGCGATCCCCACTACAGCGGAGGCCAGGATGAACAGGATCGGGTGGAGTCCCTTGGTCTGCTTGACCTTGTTGGTGAGCACCCATAAAATCACCGCCAGGATAATCCCTTTGACATTGAAAAACCCCAGGCCGAACCCGCCGCTCAGAGATTCCATATCAAAGAGATTGGCCGCCACCACCGACAGCCCCGCAGCCGAGATCAGGCCGGTGGAGGCGGGCCGCAGGCCGTAGAAGGCGCTGTCCACATACCGGTTGTCCCGGAAGGCCTTTAAAAACGAAGCGATGACAAGGATCACGATGACCGACGGCGTAATAAGCCCCAGGGTGGCGACCACCGCGCCCAGAACGGAGAAGGGCAGGCCCCCCTGGGTGCCGCCGGTGATATAGCCCACATAGGTGGCCATATTCACGCCGATGGGCCCCGGCGTGGACTCGCCCACAGCGATCATGTTGTCCACATCCGTCCGGGTGAACCATCCCGTGGCTCCGGCCATGTTATAGAGGAAGGGGATGGTGGCCATGCCGCCGCCCACAGCGAACAGACCGGTCTTGAAAAACTCCCAAAAGAGCCGCAAATAGATCATTTCCTCACCCCCAGATTCTTCAGCGCGATACCGGCCACAGCGGCGGCCAGTACGAAAATCACCGGGCTCAGGGAGGTAAAGAAGCTCCCCAGGGTCACAATGAGGAAGATAGCAAACGTAGCCGGATCAATGCAGGCCTTCTTGTAGAGCTTCACCACGGCATTGAGAATCAGGACGCACACGCACACCCGGATGCCGCCGAAGGCGTGGCCCACCCAGGCCAGGTGGGAAAACGCCTCAATCACCCCCGCCAGCAGGGAGATAATGACCAGGGACGGGAACACCAGCCCTAAGGTGGCGATGATGCCCCCCAGGACGCCCTTGTTCTTCTGGCCGATGAAGGTGGCGGTATTCACCGCGATGATGCCGGGGGTACACTGGCCGATGGCGAAATAGTCCGTCAGCTCCTCCTCAGTGGCCCAGCCCTTGTTCTCCACCACCTCCCGCTGGAGGATGGGCAGCATGGCGTACCCGCCGCCGAAGGTCATGACCCCCACCTTGGCGAAGGTGAGGAATAAGTCAGGGTAGATGTTCATAGCGCTCTCCTTCATAACTTGCAGTTTATTGGGGCAGAGACTGGAGAAAATCCCGGAGCTCCTCACTGATGCGCACATACTCGTAGTCGTGGACATAGTGGGGGCAGTCCAGCTCCACGCTCTGCCCATTCTCCACGCCGGACAGATAGTCCCGCTGGAAGCCCCGCCACTCGTCCGTCGAGAAGCCCGTCCCGCCGGACCCGTCAGAGAGAAACAGCAGCATAGGGACCTGGGGTGTCCCCCCTGCGGCCACGTCCTTGGCGCTGGTCTTCACGGCAGCGGCCTCCGCCAGCATATCCGGCGAGGCTGTGCGGCGGTAGAAAAAGGCCCGGTAGGCGGCCGCCTCCTCATCGCTGAGGGTGCCGCAGCGCACGGCGTCGCCATCCGCCAGCCCCGGGACCAGGCGGGCCAGCCCGGACCTGACCGCGAACTGCCCCAGCCGCAGGGTGACCGGATTGATGGGCATCTCCTCATAGGCCGCGGGCACCGCCATGTCCAGCCCCGCAATGGCCTTTACCTCCTCGGGGTACTTCTGTGCCCAGCGGATGGCCTCCAGCCCCGACATGGAGTGGGGGCAGAGGACGTAGGGGCCCGCCACGCCCGCCGAGAGCAGAGCCGCGCGGCTGTCCTCCAGAATGGTGTCAATGTCCCGGGACCTGCCGCCGCTGTCGCCGCTGCACCCATAGCCGAATCTTTCAATAACCGCGACCCGGTAATTCGTGCTGAGCAGAGAGTACAGGGACTTGAAGTCCAGCACCGGGGAACAGGTGCCCCCGCCGGAGAGAAACACCAGCGTCTCCTCGCCGGAGCCCTCCGTGTAGATGTGCATCTGCTCTCCGCCCACATCCACCATGGTTCCGGTTGGTGTCAGCAGTTTACTCTCCCGCTCCAGGCTGATCCAATGGGCGGCCAGACAGCCGACCACCAGAAGCACGATGACCGCAACTGCGACCGGCAGGATCCACCCGCCGCCTCGCCGCCGCCCCTGGTAGGGGTGGTATATACTTCGCACGCGCCGCGTGCGCCTTATGCGCCGTCTCATCCCGTTCACTCCACATCTTCCCTCATTTTGAGCAAAAAAGCGTCTATCTCCCGCTGATTTTTCAGAATAACCGTTTTCTCCGGGTACCTGGCCTTGATCTGCCGCCAGAGGGCCCGTCCCCTGCGGTCCCGCCCTTTGTGCAGGACCCACCAGGCGAACTCCGCGTCCAGCTTTTCCGGACAGCCCTCCGCCATATCGGGGCGGTATCGGCCCCGGTAGGCCAGATACCGCCGGACCACCCGCCCGAGGGCGGCAAACCGGTTAAACAGCAGCAGAACGATCAAATCCGCCTCCTCCAGCCGCCGCTGAAAGGAGAGCTTGCTGTAATTTCCGTCCACCACCCAGCCGGCGGCCCCATGGGCGTCCAGGAATGAGCGGACCATGCGCTCCTTCTCCGCTTCCTCCCGGATCACCCAGCCCGGCAGGAACTGCACCGTGTCCAGATGGAGCACGTCCACCCCGTACCGCGCCCCCAGGGCCTGGGCCAGGGTGGACTTCCCGGAGCCGCTGTAGCCCATGACCGCGATTTTCATGGCCTGCTCACTCCGTATAGCCGTACAGCCCGCGGACCGACACCTCGCCGGTGCGGACGGTGGTTTCTGTCCCGTCCTCCAGCCGGACCACCAGGCCGAACTGCTCATCAATATCCAGGGCCTTCGCCCGGGCCTGTCCGTCTGTCCACAGCAGGCGGACGTCCCTCCCCAGGGTCACGCAGTCCCGGCGGTAGGCGTCCACCCAGGCGGCAGTATCGCCCCCCAGGCAGTCCCCCAGGCGGCAGAAGGCCTCGATCATCGCCGCAGCCAGGGCCGGGCGGGAGACCGGGTACCCCTCCTGGGCCAGGCTGGTGGCGATGGCCGCCACCTCGGGGCCGAAGTCCTCCGGCGTCTGGCTGACGTTGACCCCGGCGCCGATGACCAGGGACTCGGTCAGCCCCGTCTCGCCCTCCAGGGCCAGCTCTGTCAGGATGCCGCAGAGCTTTTTGTTATTGAGCACCAGGTCGTTGGTCCACTTAATCCCCGGGCGCACCCCGGCGATTTTTTCCACCGCGCCGCACACCGCCACCGCCGCCATGCCCGTAGCTCCCAGCAGGGCCTCCGGCGGCAGGTGGGGCCGCAGGAGCACCGAGAGGTAGACCCCCCGGTCCGCCGGGGAGAGGAAGGACCGGGCCATCCGGCCCCGGCCGGCGGTCTGCCGGTTGGCCACCGCCGCCGTTTGGTGGGGCGCGCCGGCAAGGGCCTCCCGCTTGAGGTAGGAGTTGGTGGAGTCGATCTCGTCAAAGCACCGCAGCTCCGCCGGGCAGCCCTCCGGCAGGTACCGGCGGACCTCCCGCTCCGTCAGCGCGTCGGGCATCCCGCACAGGCGGTAGCCCAGACCGGTGCGTGCCTCGATGGTGTAGCCGTCCCGGCGGAGGGCGTCGATATCCTTCCACACGGCGGCGCGGCTGACTCCCAGCCGCTCGCTGAGCTCCTGGCCGGAGAAAAAGCGGCCCTCGTTTTCCAGCAGCAGCCGGTAGACCTGTTCCCTGCTCATGCGCCCACCCCTCTTTCAGGGAGAGTATACCACTCCGGAAGGGATTTGTAAACCTGGGATTTTGATGGGAAAGGTCTATTCACGAAACAACTTTTTCGTATTTTGCCAATGGAAAGCAACGGGAAAGGGGGGACAGGCACAGGAAATTCTGTTCATATGCCCCGCCGTTTTCCCATAAACTCTACCAAAGCAAAAAGGGGAGGATATGGAAATGAGGATATTCGTTCTGCGCAAGCGCCATCTGATGATTGTGGCGGGAGGGCTGCTGGCGGCGGCCATCTTCTGGGTGGTGAATATGCCGGCGGCGATAGCGGCCTCGGCCACGGAGCGGCAGCTGCCCATCTACTGCGTGGACCGGGACGACAAGCTGGTGTCCATCAGCTTTGATGCCGCCTGGGGCAATGAGGACACTCAGCAGCTCATCGACATCCTGGCGCGGTACAACGTGAAGGCCACCTTTTTCGTGGTGGGCCAGTGGGTGGATAAATACCCGGAGTCGGTGAAGGCCCTCCACGACGCGGGCCACGAGGTCATGAACCACAGCAACACCCACGCCCATTTCAACAGTCTCTCGGCGGAAGAGATCATCGCCGACGTCAACGCCTGCAACGATAAGATCGAAGCCATTACCGGCGTGCGGCCCACCCTCATCCGCTGTCCCTACGGCGAGTATGACGACCATGTCATCGCCGCTATCCGCTCTATCGGCATGGAGCCCATCCAGTGGGACGTGGACAGCCTGGATTGGAAAGAGCTGCCGGCCTCGGAGATCACAGAGCGCGTGACTGGGAAGATCTCCAGCGGCTCCATCTGCCTCTTCCACAACGCCGCCATCCACACGCCGGAGGCCCTGCCGGCCATCTTGGAGTATATGCAGGGCAACGGCTATACCGTCGTCCCGATTTCCCAGATTATCCTGAACTGCGACTACTATATGGACCACGCCGGGAAGCAGTGCCCGGCGGAGAGCTGAGGCAAGGAGAGGCCGCCCTTTTGGGCGGCCTCTCCTATTCGAGCGGGAGAATGTCATCCCCGTAGGGGCTGACATACCCCGGCGGGCAGAGGTGGGCCTCGCTCCAGCGCATCATCTGGACCAGCACCGGCACAAAGCTCCGCCCCAGCTCCGTCAGGGAGTACTCCACCTTGGGGGGAATTTCCCGGTAGATCTCCCGGTGGAGGAACCCGTCCCGCTCCAGCTCCCGCAGCTGCTTGGTCAGGGAGGACTGGGTGATCCCGTCCAGCCGCCGCATGAGCTGGCCGAACCGCTGGACCCGATAGAGGGCTACGTACCAGAGAATCAGAATCTTCCACTTGCCCCCCAGCACCGCCTGCACGCTGGCCATGGGGACGCAGCGGGCTATCATATCCTGTGCCTGAAATTTATTCCCGCTCATGCCGCATCTCCTTTCATTGGTACAAAAAAGGATACTGTCACTAAAAAAGTTGCGTACTTGTATTGATCCGGCGGAGGATGTACCATAACGCCAGCGGGAAGCTCCCGACTGACCTTTGAGAGGAGACGGATCATATGCACTTTGAAGGAACCATCTGGCGCCCGCCCTATGAGGCGCACTCGCTGCTGCTGCAGGCCACCGCCGGCTGTACCCACCACGCCTGCAAATTCTGCACCCTGTACGAGGACCTGCCCTTCCGCTTCCGGATGTCGCCCCTGAGCGAAATTGAGGAGGATCTGCGGGAGGCACAGCTCCTGTATACCGACCCTATGATGCAGCTCTCCGCACGCCTCCAGTCGCTTCCAAGGCCCCCGTTTCCACGCCGGGCCTTCCTGACGGGGGCGAATCCCTTCGTCCTCCACCCTGAGAAGCTGGGGGCCATTGCCGATATGATTCACCGGTACTTTCCGGGAATCGAGACCATCGGCTGCTTCGCCCGGGTCACAGACATCGCGCCCAAGAGCGGGGAGGAGCTGCGCGCCCTCCGGGAGCTGGGGTACGACGGGCTCACCATCGGCGTGGAGACCGGCGACGGGGAGGCTTTGGCCTTTATGAACAAGGGCTACGGGCCGGAGGACATTGTACAGCAGGCCCGGCGGCTGGACGAGGCGGGGATGACCTACAATTTTTTCTATCTCACCGGCATCTCCGGCGCGGGGTGCGGGGAGGAGGGCGCACGGCGCAGCGCAGAGGTCTTCAACCGGACCCATCCGCAGATCATCGGCGCGTCCATGCTGACCATCTTCCCGGAGTCCGAGCTGTACCGGGAGATCCAGCGGGGGAACTGGGCGGAGGAGAGCGAGCTGGAGAAGCTGGCGGAGCTGAAGGTACTCATTGAGCGCCTGACTATCCACACCCGGATCGCGACGGAGGGCGCGTCCAACCTCATCCAGGTCCGGGGGGAGCTGCCCGGGGACCGGGAGCGGCTGGCCGGCTATCTGGGGGAGCTGCTCGCTACCGCCGATGAAGGGTCCCTGCGGGCCTATCGGACGAGCCTGCGGCACCTGTAGACGGCAGAATGGGGCACGCACTCCACAGCGTATCGAAAAAGTCCGATAGTTCTACTGTCTAACAAGACAGCACGATCCTCTCGCCTCCCTTGTTAAAGGGAGGGGGACCGCCGCCGCAGGCGGTGGTGGTGGGATTCGTCGCAGGGAACCTCCGTCTATCGGAAATCTGGCGCTAGACGGGACCTTGGGTGCGGGAATCCCCCCGCCACGCCTTCGGCGCGGCCCTCCCCCCTTTAACAAGGGGGGCGAGAGGCCGGCTCCGCCGGCCCCAGCCCTAAGGCCCGTCCACGAAGGGCGAGGGGGCGAATCTTGGCCAACAAAGGTGTTTTTAGTCCCTTTTCAGAAAAGCGCTGACAGGCGGGATCGTTCAGGGGATGAGCGGAAGCCCCATCATTCAGAACGGCAAGCTGGTGGGGGCGGTAACTCACGTGCTGGTGCAGGATTCCA
>JAAWHO010000032.1 GCA_022795905.1 Oscillospiraceae bacterium | reverse complement strand
CTCTGCCGCTCCGGGGAGAGCGGTCCGCTGTATCCCAGGCGCGGGATTCCCATGGTAGCACCGGATTCTATCACGATCTGCATAAAATGAAACAGGTCCCAGGACGGTTTGCAGCAGCTGCGGTCCTCTTTACAATCGTACATATCCCCCCGGTTCCTTGAATCCGTAAAATCCCATTCTCGACTGTATCGGGAAGCGAGTCCCCGCAGAAACGGTGTTGGAGGCGGACAGCAGAGCACACATGAAAAAATCCGGGCGCTGCGCGCCCGGATTTTTATGCCGCGTTACCAGCGGCTGTTCTCCCCGTCGGTGAGGACCCCGTCCACATCGTGGACCCGGGCATTGTCCAGCATCCGCTGAAAGCTGGTCGTAGTGGCCCCGGCGGATGTCTGGGGCTCGATTTCCAGCAGATCGTCCACGCCCCGCTCCACATCCCGCATCACGTCGCGGGCTCCGTCCGCCAGGTCGTCACCCAGAGTACGGTCGGTATCCGCTGTGCCGTTTCCATGGGTCATGCTGCCGGCGGTGTTTGTGCCGGTGTCGTTGGCGCTGCCGTTATCCCGACTGCCGCAGGCCGCCAGGGACAGCGCCAGCGCCAACGCCGCGGCAAGAAGAGACGCTCGTTTCATAAATCCCATCCTCCTTCCATTTGTGCGCGTGGTCCGCGCCTGGGTAGTATTTGCGGAGGATTGGATTTTCTGCGAGGAATTTTTTGAAATTTTCAGCTCTTTACCCGGCGGGTGCCGCCGCACCTGGGGCAGGTGAGCTCAATGCGCCCCTTTCCCGCTGGCACCCGGCAGACGGTCCCGCAGGTCTTACAGGTAAAATAGCGGTGCTCTCTGTCCAGCCGCCGGGCTCTGGCGGCGGCCAGGCCGGCCCGTCTGGGCTGCCACCAGGCCAGGAACCGGGCATTCTCCGCCCTGCGCTTCTCCAGATTCCTGGACAGGAACCGCCAGAGGAACACCGCCGCCGCTGCCGCCATCGCTACGTCCAGCAGGCCGGCCGCCAGATGGGAGTGGGTGAACATCACCACCACGGACCGCAAAATCATCAGCGCAAGATAGACGACCAGCACAGCGGTGCCCAGCTGGTCCGTGCCGTTGCGCCCGTAAAGGAAGCGGGAGAGCGCGCCGGAGAGCCTGCCAAAAAAGCGTCCCATAAATTCAGACCTCGTTCCTTATATTTTTCTCCAGTTTAACAGCAAAATATGAACAAATATACCCTGGAGAAAATTTTTCTTCAGAACGCCGGCAGGGGCCTGACGCCCCCGCCGTTTTTTATGGAACAGCCCGGGTCTATTCCGCCGCCTCTGCGGACGGCTCCCCCAGCCCCACGGCCAGGCCGTTGAGCTCCACGCCGTCCCCGGTGGGGATGAGGATGTATTTCCGCCCGTCAATGACCCGCGTCTCCACCAGATAGCTGTACTCCGGGTCCACGGAGATCGTCACCTCGCCGGTTTTGACCTCAAACTTTTTGCTGTCGATGAGGTTGGCGGGGTCCAGGGCCCCGCCGCCGAAGCGCTCCTGGCAGGCCTGCCCGAAGGCGGCCACCCGCTCCTCCTCCACGCCGCAGTCCGCCAGGATGCCGGCAACCTCCCCTGCAGTGATGGCCAGGGGCTCCGGGTCCCTGCTCTCCCGGTGCTCCTCTATCCGCTCCCGGAGGCGGCCGTGGACGGACTGGACCACCTCCAGGCTGCACGACTCCTCCAGGCTCTCCGTCAGCGCGGAGGCGAAAGCCTCCCGCTGCTCACCGGCGGACATGGGCGCCTCTGTGCGGAAGAGGGCGTCGATGAGCTCCGGGTGGAGCTCGTCCGGCTTCCGGACGTAGTACAGGGCGTTGTACAGGTTCGCCGCCCGGTCGTCAAAGGCCGGGAACAGGAACCCCGCCTCCGGCGCGGAGACGATCTGCCCGGCGGTGCAGTTGTGGAATTCGTTCTCCCCAGGGAAGTAGCCCAGCTCCGGCTTGCCCTCCTTCACCGGGCAGATGGCACAGATGATGTACCGGAACACGCTGTCCCCGCCGTCGGCCTGGTTCTCCCCGTCGCGGCCCCGGTAGGGCACGTCGTAGGCGTCGAAGGCCAGGAGGATGAGGTAGTTGCCCTCCCCCAGGTCCAGGCTCCCCATGATCTTTTCATAGAGGGCGCCGCGGACCTCGCCGTCCTTCAGCTCCGACTCCCGCAGGGCGGAGAGCAGGCGGTGCTCGTCGCTGTCCGCCACCTGCTCCGTGGTAAAGACGATGTCGATGAGGTTCCGGCCCTGGGTGCCGGAGAGGGCCTTTTTCAGCAGGCTGAGGTACTTCTCCGCCTCCTCCTGGGGCATCAGGCCCAGGGACTCGTCCAAATAGGAGATAACCTCCTTTTGGCTGTTGACATAGCAGCCGTAGATGCGGCTCACCGCGCTCCTCTCCGGCTTGAAGCGCCGGCGCAGCTCGCCCAGTTCCTTTTGGTTCATAGGTAGGACACCTCGCTTTTTTTATGAATCGGATGTTCTCTATTGTAGCGGATGTCCCGACCGATTGCAACATGGATCTCAGATTTTTATGGAAAATAATCCATGGCGGCTGCAATAGGCGTACAGCCTCCCCATGCCCCGGCACCGCAGGCGGGCGGCGGCGGGGCCCTCGGGGTAGAGCTTCACCAGCTCCAGCCGGTCCGTGGACACCCAGGCCAGGAAGGAGATATAGTGCTCCTTGGTCATGGGATGGCCAATCGACACGAACCACTCGTCCTCCACTGGCTCCGCCAGGATGGCGTGGCTTCCATCGGGCTCCTCCGCCTCCAGGGGCGGCAGCACCACCCCGCAGCAGCTCACCACCGCGCTCCCGGCGCTGTGGACCACGTTGCCGCAGACGGGGCAGACGTACAGCCGGGAGCGGGAGAGATTCCCCGCCCGGTTCCGGTTGGTCACCGCCTCTCCGGCCAGCAGCTCGATGACGGAAACCCCCAGCGCCTCCGCCAGGGGCTCCAGCAGGGTGATGTCCGGATACCCCCGGCCCGTCTCCCAGCGGCTCACGGCCTTGCCGCTGACCCCCAGCCGGTCCGCCAGCCGGTCCTGGGTCAGGCCCCGGTCCTCCCGGAGGGCTTTGATGGCGCTGCCTGTCACATATTGGTTCATAGAATCCTCCTGTCCAGCGCATCCGCGCCCTGTTGTCAGGGAGGATGATACCATCTCCAGCCCGCCGGCGCAACCTACGCTTCGTAGAGCGCCCGGTCAGTCGATGGGGTTGGGCAGGGAGTCCCGCAGCTCCGCCTGCTTGGCCTCGTTCCAGTCCGACGGCTCGCCGATGCGCCAGCCGCCCATCTTCCGCAGGTTCCGGAACTGGTGGAGGGTGTAGCTGATATCCACATGGTCCCCCTGGATGTCCAGGACCAGCTTGTCGATAATGCACATGGGACACTTGGCGGTGATATGGCGGATGTAGTAGTCCTGCTCCGCCTCGGTCATGGTTCCGTTCAATACTACAATTTGCATAGAAGCCCTCCCGCGAGATTTGGAATTTCACCCATTATAGCAGACGCGGGGAGGAAAAAGCAAGGGGGAAGGGAGGTTCTTCTTCAATTCACAAAGGAATGCTTGAAAAACAGGAAATCTTTGTAGGGGCCGCCGCCCTCGGCGGGGCATTCCTCCACTTCCACTTGCCATATTCCGGCCCCCATGCTACAATACCGGTGAGAAACAGACAGACAGGAGGCCGCACCATGGACGAGAGACTGCAGAAGCAGCTGGATTTTATCCTGGAGATTGACAAGGAGAAAAATATTTTCCGGCAAACCCACCTGTCCGGACACGGCAGGCGGGAGAACGACGCGGAACACGCCTGGCATATGGCCATTATGGCTTACCTCCTGCGGGAGTACGCCAACGAACCGGTGGAGATCGGAAGGGTCATGCTCATGTGCCTCATCCACGACATCGTGGAGATCGAGGCGGGGGATACCTATGCCTACGACGAGGCGGGGCTAAAGACCCAGAAGGCCCGGGAGGACGCGGCCAAGGAAAAGATCTACTCCCTCCTGCCGGAGGACCAGAGGGGAGAGCTCATCGCCCTCTTTGACGAGTTTGAGGCCAACGAGACCCCGGAGGCCCGGTATGCCCACGCTATGGACAACCTCCAGCCCCTGCTCCTCAACGACAGCAACGGCGGGGGCGACTGGACCGGGCACCAGGTCACGGCGGAGCAGGTCTACAGACGGCAGTCAAAAACAGCGCTGGGCTCCCGGACACTGTTCGAGGTGTCCGACGCGATCATCCGAAAGAATATCCGGGAGGGCCGCATCAGGCCTTATAGTGAAGAGCAAAAATTCTGAAGATTCCTGCAAACAGAAAAATCCGCCGGCTGCTCTTTTCCCCGGCCGGTTTCCTGCCGATATACAGGTGAGAAATCTTTCATCGGAAGGAGGGGCCGGCTGTGAGCGATTTGAGCATCCGCGCCGCCGGAATGGCGGCTCCCCAGCCCAACTGGGTCCAGGAGCAGTACGCCGCGGAGAACGATGTCCTTGCAGAAGGCTCGGAAAACGGGGATATCGATGTCATCCAGTCCATGCTCAAGGAGCAGGAGGAGCAGTCCAAGAGCCTGGCGGAGATGATCGACGCCGCCCAGAAGAAGGCCGCCGAGCAGCGGGAGGCGCTGAAGCTGCCCAAGAGCAATACCCGCTACGGCGACGCGCCCCTGGAGGCCTACGCCCGACTGGCCAGGGCCAAAACCACGGCCCAGGTCAACGCCGCCTCCGGCTTCGCTCGGCGGAAGCTGTTCCAGCTGAAGGCCGCTCTGGGCAGCGACAGCGAGAACGCGCCCACCATCCGGGGGGCCATTAACCAGCTGCAGAAGTCCATCAACCGGGCAGAGCGGAAGAAGCGGGAGCTGGTCAGGGAGAAGCTGCTGGATGCCCAGCGCGCCAAGGCCCGGAGGGCCAAGGAGGAGCAGAAGGCCCAGCGGCTGCGCCAGGAGCTCCAGCGGAAGAGGAGCCAGCGGGCCGTCCGGGAATCCGGCTATATGCGGGAGGCCGTCGTCAGCGACAAGATCCATACCCAGCTGACCCAAACCCAAATAGAGCTGCGCACCCAGATGCAGCAGCTCTCCGCCTCCACCGGGATGTCCCTGGATGCCGCCGTGCAGCAGTACACGGCCGCCGCGGCTGCGCCTGCCGAGGCCGCGTCCGCGGCGGGGGCCGGCGTGGAGGGAATGCTGTAATATATACTGCCTAAGGGGCCCTGAGGGGCCCCTTCTTTCCGGGAAGGCGCTGTAACTTTTGTTACTGTCTCTGTAACCTTTTTCCGGGATTTTCCTTGTCATAAAGGCAGGGATTTGAAATTATGTCAACTCAAATTGTCGTATGAGTGAAAAATACTTGACAAATAACCGGATATGCGCTATACTACACCCAGTTTTCAGAAAAGTTACAAAAGTTACAATCTGGTGCATACACTGTATGGGAAGAGGAAATTTTGGTAATCCTATTCCTTATAGGCGGTCTCCTGCCGGAAATCTCCGGTCGGAAGATGCTCGGTTTTCCCTTTGCCGCCTTTCTGAAAACCAATGGAGGTACAAGTATCATGTTCAAAAAAAGCAGACGAGCTGCGGCCCTGGCCCGGCGGCTGACCGCCGCTGCCGTAATCCCTCTCTCGGTGCTGGCCCTGGGCCTGGCGGCCCGGCCGGCTGAGCGGGACGCCGCCGCGCTGTATATCCCCACCGAGGACGCGGAGGAGCGGGTCCTGGAGGTCTTTCTCATTGACAGCGAGAACGAGCTTATCGCGAAGAAGGACGGGACAGCGTATCTGCTCCCCGCCAAGCAGAAGATCACCGTCCACTACCAGGGGGAGGAGTTCGTCCAGGTCTCCGAGCGGGAGAGCGTGGCGGAGTTCCTCAGCCATTTGGATTTGCAGCTGAGCCCGCTGGAGATGGTGGCGGTCTACTCGCCCCAGAAGGCCCCGGAGATCTTCATCGGCTCCGAGCTGGTCTTCTACGAGCGGGAGAGCTCCACGGCGGAGTATGAGACGGTCTACCGCTACAACAGCGAGAAGCTGGAGGGCTATGAGCAGGTTGTCCAGGAGGGCCGGAACGGAACCTACCTGGAGACGTATGAGATCATTTATCAGGACGGCATGGAGGTTGCCCGGCAGCTCATCGAGCAGGCAGAGACGGAGACGGTGGATGAGATCATTGAGATCGGCACCGCGACCGCGCCCGCCGCAGTGCCCACTTCCGCGGTGGCGGCCGGCTTCTCCTCCAACGGGGACGGCACCGGCTCCATTACGCTGGAGGACGGCTCGGTGGTAACCTTCAGCTCCGTGCGGACCATGCGGGGCACCGCCTACACCAAGGGCGAGGGCTCCGTGGGCACCCGGACCGCCTCCGGCACCGCCGTGCGGCGGGGCGTGGTGGCCGTGGACCGGAAGGTCCTGCCCCTGGGCACGAAGGTGTATGTGGTCTCCAACGACGGGAAGTATGATTACGGCGTGGCCGTGGCCGAAGATACAGGCGTCCGTGGGAACACCATCGACCTGTATATGGACAGCCTTGGCGAGTGTATCCAGTTCGGCGTGCGGGACTGCACGGTCTATATTCTTGACTGATTTTCAAAGGAGAGACGTCGCGCGGGCGGCGTCTCTCCTCTTTTTAAGTGTATGCGGTCCCCTTCTCCGGCGAAGGCCGCGTTATGCCTCCAGCAGGTTCAAGATCTCCTTTTTATACGCCAGGAATTCTTCGCTTAGGGCAAACTCCATCCCCCTGGGCCGCTGGGAGCGGATGGGCAGCTCCGCCGCGATCCGCCCCGGCTGTCCCGCCAGGATGCACACCCGGTCTGAGAGCAGCACCGCCTCGTCGATGTCGTGGGTAACGAAAAGCGTAGTCAGCCGCAGCTGCTCCATCACCCCCAGGTACCATTTGTGGATCTCCCGCTTGGTCAGGGCGTCCAGGGCGGAGAAGGGCTCGTCCAGCAGCACCACGCCCCTGGACCCCAGGAAGGTCCGCAGCAGCGCCGCCCGCTGGCGCATCCCGCCGGAGAGCTGGGCGGGGTACTTGCCCTCCGTGCCCTCCAGGCCGAACTGCTTGAAATAGGGCAGAGCCTCCGCCCTGGCCTCCCTGGCGGACTTCCCCTGGATAACCAGGGGAAGGGCCACGTTGTCGGCCACCCTCTTGTGGGGCAGCAGCAAGTCCTTCTGGAGCATATAACTGATTTTCCCCGGGTGGCCGGTGACGTCCTCGCCCTCCAGCAGGACCCGTCCGCTGTCGGGCCTCTCCAGGCCGGACAGGGAGTGGAACAGGGTGGTTTTCCCCGCCCCGCTCACCCCCAGCAGGCACACCAGCTCCCCCTTCTCCAGGGAGAGGGATATGTCCTGGATGATCGTCCGCCCGCCGTAGGACTTGGTGACGCCCTCCGCCCAGAGAGCCGGCACGGTCACGCCGCTCATTGGGGCAGGTAGTCGTTGGAGAAGCCGGTGTTCTCCGGGATAGGGTTCTCCACCAGGTTGTTGTCGTTGAGCCAGCTGTAGAAGGCGTTCCACCGGGCGGGATCGATATAGCCCCAGCGGTCCACCTCCGCCTTGTACTGGTCCGTAATCCACGCCTGGCTGGCCTTGACCATCTCCTCGCTGCCGGCCAGGGAGCCGGTGTCGTCGCCTTCAATGAGCATCCGGGCGGCCTCGTCGGGGTTCTCGATGGCGTACTCGTAGCCTCTGGCGGCCACGGACAGGAAGGCCTTTGCCACCTCCGGCCGGTTCTCCAGGAAGTCGTTGTTGGCGATGAGGATGGGGGTGTAGTAGTCGAAAACCGGGTCGATGTCCTTGAAGTAGAAGTAGTCAAAGTCCAGACCGCTCTGCTGGGCGGAGATGCCGCCCCAGCCGTAGAAAATCCAGATGGCGTCGGTCTGGTTCTCCCGCAGGGCCCCGGCCTCGTCCACGATGTTGTTGGGGATGAGCGTGACCTGAGAGAAGTCCCCGCCGTCCGCCGTCACCACCCGCTCCATCATGGCCAGCTCCGTGGGGGTGTTCCAGGTGGAGTAGACATGGCCCTCCAGCCCGGCAGGGCGGTCCATGCCCTCCCCGGCCCGGGAGATGATGCCGGAGGTGTTGTGCTGGAGCAGCGCCGCCACCGCCGTCACCGCCAGGGGGTCCTCCCGGGCGAAGGCGGAGGCGACGGAGTCCTGGGCCGTGACGGCAAACTCCACCTGCCCGGCGGCGCAGATGGCCGTGGCCCCGTCCTCCGGGGGCTGGACGATAGAGAGGCTGATACCCGCCTCCTCAAACCAGCCCTGGGCCAGGGCGGCGTACAGGCCGGTAAAGTTGGTGTTGGGGGTCCAGTCCAGGCAGAGCGTCACCTCCGTGAGCCCCTGCCTTTCATTGCTCTTTCCGCCGCAGGCGGCCAGGGAAAGCAGCAGCAGTCCGGCCAGGACCAGGGCCCCTGCTCTCTTCAAAAAGCGCATTGCTTAATCATTCCTTTCAATTTTCTCAAAGGCCTCCCAGGGGCAGGCCTTCCGCCGCAGCACCGTTACCAGAGCCATGAGCAGCAGGCTCACCACCACGATGACGATAATCACGGCGAACATCTTGTCAAAGGCGTAGGCCTTCTTCACCCGCGTCATGTACACGCCCAGGCCCTCGAAGCCCCCCAGCCACTCGGAGATCACCGCTCCCACCACCGCGTAGGACGCGCTGACCCGCAGGCCGGAGAAGAAGTGGCTCAGAGCGGAGGGGAACTCCAGGTGGCGGAAGATCTGCCACCGGCCGGCCCCCATGGACCGCAGGAGGTCCGCCGCGGCCCTGTCGGTGCTGGCATAGCCCTCCAGCAGGCTGACGGTGACGGGGAAGAAGGTAGTCAGGGCCACCAGCGTCACCTTGGGGGCCATGCCGAAGCCCATCCACAGCACCAGCAGCGGCGCAATGGCGATGGTGGGGATGGTCTGGGTGATGACCAGCAGGGGGTAGAACGCCCGATACAGCACCCTGGCCCGGTGCATCAGCGTCGCCAGGACCAGCGCGGCCAGGATGCCGATCCCCAGACCCCAGGCCGCCTCCGCCAGGGTCACAAGGGCGTTCTCCCAGAGAATGGGCGCGTCGCTGACCAGAGCCTGGACCACCTCCACCGGGGAGGGCAGCAGGAAGGCGGGAACAATCCCCCCCTCGCTGACCGCCAGCCAGAGGAGGACCAGGGCGGTCAGGGCCCCGGCGGCGGGGAGCTTACTGGTGATGCTTGGTGATTTTTTCATCGATGGTCAATACGCCCCCCGCGCTCTTGTAGGTCAGCTTTGTGTAGGCGTAGACCTTCTCGCTGCCGGCCTTGTTGGCGATGCGGATGCAGTTCTCCAGGATGTCCACCAGCTGATGGAGGTCGTCGCCCTCAATGGACGTCTCGCTGGGACCCACGTAGTAGCTGAGTCCCGTGGACTGGATGTAGGCGATGACCTCGTCAACGACCCGGACGGTGTCCGCGTCATTCAGGCCGGTGGGCAGAATCTGGATGGCAATGTTTGCTTTCATTTGGGCTTCCTCCAAAAAAATAGAATCAGGACATCCGCCAAGCTCTGCCATGCGGACGTACTGATTCCTCAGAAAACTCCCTACGCTGGCATTACCCAACAGGTTCAAAGGGTCAAAGGTCTGCACCTTACTCTCAGCCGCGCGGCGGCCCCCCTGGCTATGCACTTGTCTTTTGTCCCGGGAGCGGGTTTCCCGCTCTGGGGCACAGTATAAACCATCCGGGGCAGGAAATCAAGAGGAATTGAAAAATTTCTGTGCCCGGCATTTTTTTCAGATAAAAAAGAAACAGTACCATTCTGCGCCGTCCTGTGGTATACTGAAGGCCAGGCAGAGGAAAATTTTTTGAGGAGGATGGGACAGATGCCAAACAGCGAGGAGGGCTTTTCCTTTCAGGACGCGGACGCCGCGCTGGCGGAAATCGAGTGCGCGCTGGAGCGGATGATGCTCCTGGCGCAGGTGTCCTCCAGCGATCTGAACGTGGACCGAGAGGCGCTGCAGAGGACGCTGGAGCGGCTGCAGCAAAAAATTGACCGTATCGCCGATGAGCTTGAGCAGTCCGGCGGCCAGTAAAGAGAATTACCGCCCCGGCGCAGCCAAACAAATCCTGCCCGGTTTCTGCATCCCTTTGCGGACTGTCTGGCTTTTCCGAAACAGCCCGCTTCTCGAAAAGCTGAGGGGAGCGCTCCCCGGGGCAGCTCCCGTAAAGAAGCCAACACCCTCTGGAAAGAAGTTGCTTTTCAGAGGGTGTTGCCTTATAATGGACTCATCGACAAACGCAAATTTGTATGGGAGATAAGAAATGTGTAAAAATTGTGACATTGTTGATAGTAGTTTTAACGGGGCAAATTCAAATCCTCATTTCAATTTAGCACCAATCCATAGTTTATTATCTGTTTTAGTAAAAAGAAAACAATTAGAAATTTATGCAGGTGATTGTCCTTTTGATGATATGCTGGAAGTTTTAGAGGAAGAAAAACACGATACTGTTTGTTTCTATTTAAGATGTTCTAAATGTGGAAAGATATATTTTTTGGGTGCATATATTCGAGGAACCCCTATTTACAAGTATGTAGAGGACATTAAGAAAGAAAAAATTGATAATATGATTTGGGGAAATAAAGGTGTTTACTACAAAAAATGATTCGCATACAGTTCTAACGGTCACAAATTCCAGTTTATTGCTCTCCCCCCACGGGCACTTTCCTTGAAAGTGTCATAGTGGGTTATGCAGTATAACAGGGCAAGACAGGCCGCTGCGGCCTGTCTTGCCTTTAACTTCTTTATAAAGCCTTCCCCTCAGGGCGCTCCTCTTTTCGCTATTCGTACCGCAGGGCCTCGATGGGGTCCAGCTTCGCGGCCTTGTTGGCGGGGTAGTAGCCGAAAAACACCCCGATGGCCATCGAGAACCCGACGGCCAGGGCGATATATCCCGGCGTGGGGTAGGACGGCTCGCTGATGAGGGTGCTGCCGATATATCCCAGCACGGTCCCCAAAACGATACCGATGATACCGCCGATGAGACAGACGATGATGCTCTCCACCACGAACTGGATGCGGATATCGTTGTTGGTGGCCCCCAGGGCCTTTCGGGTGCCAATCTCCCGGGTGCGCTCCGTGACGGACACCAGCATAATGTTCATCACCCCGATGCCGCCCACCAGCAGGGAGATCCCCGCGATGACCGAAATGGCGATGGACAGGGTGTTCATAATGGTGGACATGGACTCCAGCATACTGCTCATAGCCATCGCCATGACCGAATAATCCCGGTTGCTCTTATAGTACCGGTTCAGAAAGGCCTGCACATCCGCCGCCGCAGCGGCGCTGTCCGCGCTGGGGGCGGCCTGCACCGTCATGCTGGAGTAGCCGTCGGCCTTCCCGGTCAGGTGCTTCGCCGTGGTGATCGGGATATAGAGCCCCGTGGACACGTCCTTATCCGACGCCATAGAGAAGCTCATGTTGGAGGAGGCGTCGTACTCATAGACCCCCACCACCCGGAAGGCGAGGATATCCCCCCCGCTGAGGACCACCCGGATCTCATCCCCCAAAGCGGCCTCCATGTCGCCGTTGTAGAGGTTGTCCACCAGCTTGTCGCTGACCACGCAGACGCTGCGCTGCCCGGCGATGTCCTTCTCCTGGACCCACCGGCCGGTCAGCAGATCCATATTGCTGACATCCTTGTAGTCCTCGTTGACGCCCACCACGTTCAGGTTAGCGTAGAGCCTGCCGTCCTTGGCCTGGCCGCTGCCGGCGGTCTCCGACAGGCTGATGCCGGAGATAAGCTCCCCGTACCGCTCCCGCAGGGCCTCCAGCATATCGTCGGTGATGAGGTCCTCGTCCTCCGGCTCCGACACGGAGAACATGATGCCCATCATGGGAGAGAGGTCGTCGCTCTTCTCCTGGAGGCTCACCATGATATTGCTGGCCCCCAGGGAGCTCATGGAGCCGGTAATCGACCCGGTAAGTCCGTTGCCCACCGTCAGAATTCCGATGACCGCGCCGATGCCGATGATAATGCCCAGCATGGTCAGGATCGAGCGCATTTTATTGGCCCGCAGGCCCTCCAGGGCCAGCCGGACGCTCTCACCGAGCCCCATAGCGCACCTCCTCCCCGGTGTCCCCCACATAGAGCCGCCCGTCCCGCATGGTGACGAACCGGTCCGTCTCCAGGGCCAGCTCCTGGTTGTGGGTGATGAGCACGATGGTCTTGCCCTGCTCCCGGTTGAGCCGGTGGAAGAGGTCCATGACCATCCGCCCGGTCTTGCTGTCCAGGGCTCCGGTGGGCTCGTCGGCCAGGATGATAGCCGGGTCGTTGGCCATGGCCCGGGCGATAGCCACCCGCTGCTTCTGGCCGCCGGAGAGCTCGCTGGGCTGGTGGTTCATCCGCCCGGACATCTCCACCAGCTCCAGAAGCTCCTTGGCCCGGGCAGTCCTCTGGCCGCCGGAGATTCCGGCGTACATCATGGGCAGCTCCACATTTTTCAGGGCGTTGGTCCGGGAGATGAGGTTGAAGTTCTGGAACACAAACCCGATCTTCCGGTTCCGGATGGCGGAGAGGTCGTCGTCCCTGGCCTGGCTGACCACGGTGCCGTCCAGGATGTAGCTCCCCTCCGTGGGCCGGTCCAGCACGCCGATGAGGTTCATCAGCGTGCTCTTGCCGGACCCGGAGGGCCCCACGATGGAGAGAAATTCCCCCGGCAGCACGTCCAGGTCAATGCCGTGGAGGATCTCCAGCTCATTGGGCTGGCCGATGTAAAAGCGCTTGTAGATGCCCCGCATCTCAATAAGGGGCCGGGCCTCCCCCATTACGCCATCCCTCCCATCATCGCCGCGTAGGGGTTGGCCCGCGCGGGCCCGGAGCCCGCCGGGACCGCCATGCCCAGCATGGAGAGGTACCGGTCCGGCTCGCTAATGACCCGCAGGCCCTCCCGCAGGCCCGTCCCCTGGACCACGATGTCCAGATCGTTCTCAATACCGGTATTTACTGTGTATTCCCGCAGCAGGTAGGTCCCGTCCTCCTGCTCCTCCGCGGCCAGCAGGCAGCTCTCGCCCTCCTCGTTGATGTACACCGCCTCATAGGGCACCGTCAGCGCCGCCTTGGCCTCGTCCAGGATGAAGCTCAGCCGCACGCTCATGCCGATGCGCAGGGGGGTGTCCTGGGACAAAACCTTCACGTCCGTGGCGAAGGACACATCCCCGCCGGCTGCGGCGGTGGCGCCCTGGGGCGTCTTGTCGGCGGTGGGGGCGATAGAGGAGATCTCCCCGTCGTAGACCTTGTCGCCGGTGGAGTCGGACTTGATAGCCACGGCCATGCCAGTGCGCACGGAGCCTACGTCGTAGTCTTTCACAGATGTGGATACCACCAGGTTCTTTACATCCTCAATGACAAACAGCAGCCCCGACCCGGCGGACCCTACCTCGGCGTAGACGGCGGTGATGGTCCCGGCGCAGGGGGCCTTGATCTCCGTATCCGCCAGGTCCGCCCGAAGCTGCCGCAGACTCACCTCGCCGGTGGCCTTATTGGCCCCGGCCTGGGCGCTTTTGAGGTTGTCGGCATAGCTCTGGAGCTGGTTCTGGGCGGAGACCTTGGCCGCCTCCAGGTTGGTCTGGGCGGTCTGGTAGGCCTCGTAGGCTGTCTCCACCGCCGTGGCGTAGTCCGTTAAGGCGTTGTCCACGGTGGTGGCGGAGGCATTGTACTGGGTGACGGCGGCGGTATAGCTCTCCTGGGCGTTGCCCACGTTCCGCTGGGCCGTGGTGATCTGCTTCTGGCAGGACTCAACGGCGTTCTCCGCCTGCTTGAGGGCGCTCTCATAGCTCTTGACCTTGCTCTCCGCCTGGGCCACGGACGCCTCCAGCTGGGCGGCCTTGCTGGTCAGGGAGGCCACCTCCTGGGCCAGGGACTGGTAGCTGGCCTGATAGCTGGCGGCGGCGCTCTGGGCCGCCGCCAGCTCCCCCTGCTTGGCGGTGAGCTGGGCTGTCAGCTCCGTGAGGTCCGTCCCCTCCTCGGCGGCGGAAATCTGGGCCTCCAGGGCGGCGATCTCTCTCTGGAGCCGCGTGACGGAGGCGCTGGGGTCGCTGAGGCGGTCCAGCTGGCGCTCCGCCCGGTCCAGGTCGTCCTCCGCGTCGTCCAAATCGTCCTCCGCGTCCCGCAAATCGTCCCGGGCGTCATCCAGATCCGCCTGGGCGTCCCGGACCGCCTCCCGGGCGTCGTCCAGTGCGTCCACGGCGTTGATATAGCCCTCCTGGGCGTTCTCCAGGGCCACGCGGGCGCTGCGCACGCCGCTCTCCTGGCCCAGCAGGGTGGCGTTCTCCCCGGCCTCCAGGCCCTCCTTGTAGCGCTCATAGGTATTGACCGCGTTGGTGTAGCTGTTGTAGGCGTTGGTCACGGCGCTCTCCGCGCTGAGGATGCTGGCGTTAAGCCCCTGGTCCAGGGAGGCCTTGAACTGCTCGTAGCTGTCCCTGGCGGCGTTCACGGAGGCGGCGCTGGTGCCGCCGGCGACGCCGAGGCTGGCCTCCTGGCTCTCGATCTGCTTCTGGATGTTTTTGTCGTCCAGCCTGCACAGCAGCTCGCCCTCCTCCACATAGTCCCCCACCTCCACGCAGACCTCCTGGACGGTGTAGGCCATGGTGGAGTAGACGGTCATGGACTGGGCGCTCTCCACGGTGCCGGTGGCGCTGACGGTGCTCTGGAGGTCCTCGGCGGCCAGCACCACCGTGTCCGTCAGGGCCAGGGACAGCTCCGCCTCCTGCTTCTTCGCCCCGTTGAGGAAGAGGAACACAGCAAGAATCACAGCGCCCCCCAGCACAAAGGGCAGCTTCCTTTTCCGCCGCTTGACGGGGGCGGCCTGGCCGGATTCCTCCGGCGGCTTCTTCCTGATAAGCTGGGTCAGTTGCATGGCGAAACGCTCTCCTTTCGGGTTGGGCCGGCCGTTCGCGCCGGAATAGTTTGCGTGCAAAATATATCCTACTATAGCAGGAGAGGCCGCGCAAAATGTAGCCCGTTTTTTACAGGGTTATGAATATTCCGTAAACAAACCGCGGAAGCCTCTCCTGTTCCGCTGGCGCCAGTATACTCCCTCCAGCAGGGGGAAGGTCAAGACTTTTTTGGAAAATTTTAAGATTCCACCAGGGGAAAGGACAGGATCGACCGCCTTGACCTTTCCCCGGGGCGGCTCTATACTATACTATAACAAATGTGAAAAATTTTGACAAACGG
>JAAWHO010000031.1 GCA_022795905.1 Oscillospiraceae bacterium | reverse complement strand
GAGGGCCTGGAGGTTGGTGCCGCCGCCGGAGGCCAGCACGGCGATTCGGGCGGTCAGCATAGAACCACCCGCTCATCCCCGGGGACGATCTCGCCGATGACCTTGGCCCCCTGGCCCTTGCTGTTCAGAGCGGCGATGGCCTTGTCCGCGTCCTCCTTTGCCGTCACAAGCACCATGCCGGTGCCCATGTTGAAGGTATTGAACATATCCCGCTCCGGGATATCTCCCAGGCGCTGGATCATCCGGAAAATGGGGTCAATCCAGAGGGCGTTCTTTTCGATTTTCGCCGTCAGGCCCTCCGGCAGGCAGCGGGGGATGTTCTCATAGAAGCCTCCGCCGGTGATGTGGCTGATGCCGTGGATGTCCGCGGCCTCGATGGCGGCCAGCACCGGCTTGACATAGATTCTGGTGGGCTGGAGCAGGTCCCCGCCCAGGGCCCCGCCCAGCTCCTCGCTCCACTCGTCCAGGTCGGCGTGCTCCACATCCAGCACCTTCCGCACCAGGGAGAAGCCGTTGGAGTGGAGGCCGCTGGAGCCCAGGGAGAGCACCACGTCGCCGGGGCGGACCCTGCTCTTGTCGATTATCCGCTCCCGGTCCACGACGCCCACGGCGAAGCCGGCCAAATCGTAGTCCTCCGGGGCCATGAGGCCCGGGTGCTCGGCGGTCTCGCCGCCGGTGAGGGCGCAGCCGGCCTGGACGCAGCCCTCCGCCACGCCGGAGACGATGGAGGCCACCTTCTCCGGCTCGTTTCTGCCGATGGCGATATAGTCCAGGAAGAAGAGGGGCCTTGCCCCGCAGCAGATGATGTCGTTGACGCACATGGCCACGCAGTCGATGCCGATGGTGTCGTGCTTGTTCATCAGCTGGGCAATGCGGATTTTGGTGCCCACGCCGTCGGTTCCGGAGACCAGGCAGGGGCGCTTCATCCCGGCGGTATCCAGCTCGAAGAGGCCGCCGAAGCCCCCGATGCCCCCCGCCGCGCCGCCGGTCATGGTCCGGGCCACGTGGGCCTTCATCAGCTCTACCGCCTTGTATCCGGCTGTGATGTCCACGCCGGCGGCGGCGTAGGACGCGGAATAGCTTTCGCTCATGTTTTCTCTCCCCAAATCTATTCTTTCCCTGTCCAGCAGTAGGTGCAGATGGTATCCCGGTCAATCCCGATGGCCTCCAGCAGGCCGTCGATGGACTGATAGCCCAGGGTGCTGAAGCCCAGCTCCCCGCAGATCGTCTCCAGCAGGCACTTTCCCCGCTCCGTGGAGCCGTCGGCGTACTCGTCCAGGTGCTTCTGCCCCTCGTCCCCCTCCAGGGCCTGGATGGTCCTCCGGCTGAGCAGCTCCATGTCGGAGTTGCTCCGGGAGAAGTTCAGGTATTTGCACCCGTACATAATCGGCGGGCAGGCGGAGCGCATATGGACCTCCTCCGCCCCGCAGCCGTACAAAAACTCAATGGTTTCCCTCAATTGGGTGCCCCGGACGATGGAGTCGTCCACAAACAGCAGCTTTTTCCCCTCGATGAGCTCCGGCACGGGGATCTGCTTCATTTTTGCCACCTGATTGCGGATGCTCTGGTCGGCGGGCATGAAGGACCGGGGCCAGGTGGGGGTATATTTCACAAAGGGCCGGGCGAAGAACTTGCCGGACCGGTTGGCGTAGCCGATGGCATGGGGCAGGCCGGAGTCCGGCACCCCCGCCACAAAGTCCACCTTGGGCAGCTGGCCCCGGGCAATCTCGTCCCGGGCCATGATCTCCCCGTTGCGGTAGCGCATGACCTCCACATTGACCCCCTCGTAGTTGGAGTTGGGGTAACCGTAGTAGGTCCAGAGGAAGGCGCAGATGCGCATCCTCTCCCCCGGGGGGGACAGCGTCTCCCACCCGTCCTCCGTCACCCGGACAATCTCCCGGGGGCCCAGCTCGTAGGCGTTGTCATAGCCCAGCTTTTGGTAGGCGAAGGACTCGAAGGACACGCAGCACCCGTCCTCGTTCTTCCCCACGAGCACCGGCAGGCGGCCCAGCCTGTCCCGGGCGGCGATGATGCCCTCCGGGGTCAGGACCAGGATGGTGGCGGAGCCGTCGATGACCTCCTGGGCATAGCGGATGCCCTCTATCAGGGAGGGCTTCTGGTTGATGAGGGCGGCGGTGAGCTCGGTGGCGTTGACGGCCCCGGAGCTCATTGCCATAAACTGGTGCCCGCGGTCGGAAAAGTACCGCTCCACCAGGGCCTCGGCATTGTTGATGATGCCCACGGTGGTGATGGCGTACAGCCCCAGGTGGGACCGGACCAGCAGGGGCTGGGGGTCCGTGTCGCTGATGCAGCCGACGCCGGCGCAGCCGTGGAACTTGGCGACATCCTTCTCAAACTTGGTGCGGAAGGGCGTGTTTTCGATGTTGTGGATCTGCCGCTGGAAACCGTCGGCCCGGTCGTAGAGGATCATGCCTCCCCGGCGGGTGCCCAGGTGGGAGTGGTAGTCCACGCCGAAAAAGACATCCAGGGTCACGTCCCGTCTTGAAATCGCTCCGAAAAAGCCTCCCAATGGTTTTGCCTCCTATATCTATCAGTTGCCGAACACCCTGCGCATCATCTCCTGATAGGCGTCCTCCACGCTGCCCAGGTCCCGGCGGAACCGGTCCTTGTCCAGCTTCTCATTGGTCTTGGCGTCCCAGAAGCGGCAGGTATCGGGGGAGATCTCGTCGGCCAGGACAATGCTCCCGTCCGGCAGACGGCCGAACTCCAGCTTGAAGTCGATGAGCCGCACGCCGCAGCCGGCGAAGAACGCCTTGAGCACCTCGTTGACCTTCAGAGCCATGGCGCGGATGGTATCGATCTCCTCCCGGGTAGCCAGCTTCAGGGCCAGGGCGTGGGAGGTGTTGAGCAGGGGGTCGTGGAGCTCGTCATTCTTGTAGGAGAACTCGAAGGTGGGCTCGTCAAAGGGGATGCCCTCCTCCACGCCGTAGCGCTTGGAGAAGCTCCCGGCGGAGACGTTGCGGACAATGACCTCCAAAGGGACAATCTCCACTTTTTTCACCACAGTCTCCCGGTCGTTCAGCTCCTCCACAAGGTGGGTGGGAATGCCGGCTTCAGCGAGCTTTCCCATGAGGAAGTTGCTCATACGGTTGTTTACCGCGCCCTTGCCCCGGATGGTGCCCTTCTTGGCGCCGTCAAAGGCGGTGGCGTCGTCCTTGTAGGAGACGATGACCAGAGCGGGGTCCTCGGTGGCGTATACCTTCTTGGCCTTGCCCTCGTAGAGCTGTTCTTTCTTTTCCATGATAGTAGTCCCTCCACAAAATAGTAGTCTTTAGGAATGAAGCTCCGCCTCAACCTCGGCGCTGGCCTTTAAAACCTTCTCCGCGTCCTTCCGCCGCTTCTCGTCCAGCTTAGCGGCCAGGGCGGCGTCCTCCACCGCCAGAATCTGGATGGCAAGCAGAGCGGCGTTGACGGCCCCGTCGATGGCGACTGTGGCAACCGGGATTCCGGAGGGCATCTGCACCGTGGACAGGAGGGCGTCAACGCCGTCCAGCGCGTTGGATTTCATGGGAATGCCGATGACCGGCAGAGTGGTCTGGGCCGCCAGGGCCCCGGCCAGATGGGCCGCCATGCCGGCGGCGGCGATGATGGCCCCGAAGCCGTTCTCCCTGGCGCTTTGGGCAAACTGCGCGGCCTGGGCGGGAGTGCGGTGGGCGGAATAGACGTGGACCTCGCAGGGGACGCCGAACGCCCCGAGGGTGTCCGCGGCTTTTCGGACCACGGGCAGGTCGCTGGCGGAACCCATAATGACGGCAACCTTTTTCATAGCGCTTCCTCCGTTAAAAAAGAATAGGACAGCCCCGCTTCCTCGGAAAACGGACTGCCCAGACGGACGGCGATACCCCTCTCACCTGTTCCCCCGTGGTATCCCACACTTCCGTCAGTCGCAGGCAGATCTCTTCGATTAGAAATTCAATCTTAGGCTACCATTTTCCCAAAGAAAACGCAAGAGATAAACATACAGATTATTCCCCGCTTTTTCCCTCTCCCACTATGGAACTTACATAAATCGGCGGGAAGTTTCCGGATTATCTTGACTTCTCCCCGAAATTATGCAATAGTCTTCCGGAAAGGGGATGTGAATTTGTATGATTCGAGGCTATGACTGCAAGATTGTGCTCTCCGACGGCAGCGAGTACCCGGGCTGCCGCTTCGGCGCGAGAGCGGACCGGGTGTGCGAAATCGTGTTCAATACCTCCATGGCGGGGTACCAGGAAATCGTCTCCGACCCGTCCTATACCGGGCAGCTGGTGGTGATGACCTACCCCCTCATCGGCAACTACGGCATCACCGACGAGGACTTCGAGACCAAGATTCCCACCATAGGCGGTCTGGCGGTCCGGGAGTACAACGACATCCCCAGCAACTTCCGCTACACCAAGACCCTCTCGGAGATTCTGGAGGACCACGGCATCCCCGCCATTGAGGGTGTGGACACCCGGAAGCTGACCCGGGCTATCCGGGACGGGGGCAGTCAGAAGGCATTGCTGACGGATATCGGTATGCCCGCGGAGGAGGCCGCGGCCCTGCTGGGCGGCACGGAGCTGCGCCGGGACCAGGTTGCCCAGGTCAGCTGCAAAAAGCGCTGGTACGCCCGGACCTCCAACCACCGCTGGAACGTGGTGGCGGTGGACTGCGGCATCAAGCTGAACATTGTCCGCTCCCTGAACCAGCGGGGCTGCAACGTGACGGTGGTGCCCTACGACACGCCGGCCAAGACCATCCTGGACATGGAGCCCGACGGGGTCTTTCTCTCCAACGGCCCCGGGGACCCGGAGGACGTGACGCCGGTCATCGAGCTGGTGCGGCAGCTGCGGGGGAGGTTCCCCATCTTCGGCATCTGCCTGGGGCACCAGATGATTGCCCTGGCCTACGGCGGGAGGACCTACAAGCTGAAGTTCGGCCACCGGGGGGGCAACCACCCCGTCAAGGAGCTGTCCACCGGCAAGCTGGAGATCACCAGCCAGAACCACTCCTACGCCGTGGACGCGGCGTCCCTGGAGGGCACGGGGCTGGAGGTCACGCATATAAATGTGTTGGACAACACCGTGGAGGGTCTGGCCTGTCCCCGGGACCGGGTGTTCTCCGTCCAGTACCACCCGGAGAGCGCCCCCGGCCCCCAGGACAGCGGCTATCTCTTTGACAGGTTTATCAAGATGATGGAGGAGGGGAAGTACCATGCCTAAGAGGACGGACTTAAAAAAGATCCTGGTCATCGGCTCCGGCCCTATCGTCATCGGACAGGCCGCGGAGTTCGACTACGCGGGCGCTCAGGCGTGCCTGGCCCTGCGGGAGGAGGGGTACGAGGTCATCCTCGCCAACTCCAACCCCGCCACCATCATGACCGACACCACCATCGCCGACAAGGTTTACATGGAGCCCCTGACGGTGGAATATCTGGCGAAGATTCTCCGCTTCGAGCGGCCCGACGCCATTGTCCCCGGCATCGGGGGCCAGACGGGGCTGAATCTGGCTATGGAGCTGGAAAAGCAGGGCATTCTGGCCGAGTGCGGCGTGGAACTGCTGGGCACCAGCTATGAGAGCATCCGCAGGGCGGAGGACCGGGAGCTCTTCAAGGAGCTGTGCCTGGGCCTCGGGGAGCCGGTGGTCCCCTCGGCCATCACCCATTCGGAGGACGAGGCCGCCCAGGCCGCCGCGGACATCGGCTATCCTGTCATTCTCCGCCCGGCTTTCACCCTGGGGGGCACCGGCGGCGGCTTCGCCGGCGATGAGGACGAGCTTCGGCGGATGATGAAAAACGCCCTGGAGCTCTCTCCGGTTCATCAGGTGCTCATTGAGAAGAGCATCAAGGGCTACAAGGAGATTGAGTACGAGGTGATGCGGGACGCCAACGACACCGCCATCACCGTCTGCAACATGGAGAACATCGACCCGGTGGGCATCCACACCGGCGACTCCATCGTTGTCGCCCCCAGCCAGACCCTGACCAACAAGGAGTATCATCTGCTCCGGGACAGCGCCCTGCGGCTCATCCGGGCGCTGAAAATCGAGGGCGGGTGCAACGTCCAGTTCGCCCTGGACCCCCAGTCCTTCCAGTACTACGTCATCGAGGTCAACCCGAGAGTCTCCCGCTCCTCCGCCCTGGCCAGCAAGGCCAGCGGCTACCCCATCGCCCGGGTGTCGGCGAAGATCTCCGTGGGGATGCGCCTGGACGAGATCCAGCTGGCCAACACCCCCGCCTGCTTCGAGCCCGCTTTGGACTACGTGGTGACAAAGATGCCCCGTTTCCCCTTCGACAAGTTCGGCTCCGCCAGCAACGTCCTCTCCACCCAGATGAAGGCCACCGGGGAGGTGATGGCCGTGGGCCGGACCCTCCAGGAGAGCATCCTCAAGGCGGTCCGGTCCCTGGAGGCCGGGGTGGGCCACATCTATATGGAGAAGTTCAACGACTACTCCGAGAAGGAGCTGCTGGACTACATCCGCCTGGGCACCGACGACCGGATCTTTGCCATCGCCGAGCTCATGAGCCACGGCACGGACCTGGGCCAGATCGCCAGCGCCACCCAGATTGATATGCTCTTTCTGGACAAGATCAGCTATATCGTCCGCTGCGAGGAGGAGATCAAGCGCCATCCCTGGGATCCGGCCATCCTCCGGAAGGCCAAGCGGAAGGGCTTTTCCGACAAGGCCCTGGCCTGGCTGTGGAAATGCGGCGAGCGGGAGGTCTTCGACAAGCGGAAGGAGCTGGGCATCTTCCCGGTGTACAAGATGATCGACACCTGCGCCAGCGAGTTTGACAGCTATGTGCCCTACTTCTACTCCACCTACGAGGACGAGAACGAGTCTATTGTCTCCGGGAATCCGAAAATTATCGTCCTGGGCTCCGGGCCCATCCGCATCGGCCAGGGGGTGGAGTTCGACTACTCCACCGTCCACGCGGTGCAGACCATCAAGCAGAGCGGCTATGACGCGATTATCATCAACAACAACCCGGAGACTGTCTCCACCGACTACACCTGCTCCGACAAGCTCTACTTCGAGCCCCTGACGGTGGAGGATGTCATGAACATCATTGAGCTGGAGAAGCCCGAGGGGGTCATCGCCTCCCTGGGAGGGCAGACCGCCATCAACCTGGCCCAGCCCCTCCGGGACCACGGGGTGAAAATCATCGGCACGGACTGCGACGCCATCGAGCGGGCCGAGGACCGGAAAATCTTCGAGCGGGTCCTCCGGGAGCTGGAGATTCCCCAGCCCCGGGGCGAGGCCGTTACCAATATTGAGGACGGCGTCCGGGCGGCGGCGGAGATTGGCTATCCTGTCCTGGTCCGCCCCTCCTTCGTGCTGGGGGGCCGGGCCATGGAAATTGTGGCCAATGAGGAGATGCTCCGCCGGTATCTGAAGAACGCCGTGGAGGTGGACGCGGACAAGCCTGTGCTGGTGGACAAGTATATCATCGGCAAGGAGGTGGAGGTGGACGCCATCTGCGACGGGACGGACGTGTTTGTCCCCGGCATCATGGAGCTGGTGGAGCGCACCGGCGTCCACTCCGGCGACTCCGTGAGCGTATATCCCGCCTTCTCCATCTCCCAGGCGGTGAAGGACACCATCCTGGACTACACCAAAAAGCTGGGCCTGGGCATCGGCATTGTGGGGCTGTACAATATCCAGTTCATTGTGGACCGGGAGGATAAGGTCTTTATCATCGAGGTCAACCCCCGCTCCTCCCGGACGGTGCCCTTCCTCTCCAAGGCCACAAGCTGGTCCCTGGCGGACATCGCCACCAAGGTCATCCTGGGCGAGAGCCTGCGCAGCCAGGGCATCACAGAGCTCTACCCGAAGGAGAAGGAGCGCTGGTACTGCAAGGTGCCGGTGTTCTCCTTCAGCAAGCTCAGCGGCCTGGACGCCTACCTGTCTCCGGAGATGAAGTCCACCGGGGAGGCCATCGGCTACGACAGCCGCCTGCCCTACGCCCTCTACAAGGCCATGGAGGCGGCGGGGATGAACCTCCAGGACCACGGGACGGTGCTGCTGAGCATCTGCCAGGAGGACCTGGAGGAGGCGCTGCCCCTGGTGCGGCGGTTTTACCTGCTGGGCTTCAACATCGAGGCCACCACCGGCACGGCCCAGTTCCTCAAGGAGCACGGCATTCGGACCAGGATCAAGCGGGACTACACCGAGGACCCGGCGGACATCACCGCGGCAATGCGCAGCGGCAAGGTGGCCTATGTGGTCAACACCCGGGACCCCAGCTCCAGCGCCCATGTGAGCGCCGGGGTGGAGATGCGGCGGCTGGCTATTGAGAACAACGTGACCACCTTCACGTCGCTGGATACGGTGCGGGCGCTCCTGGATGTGCTGGAGGCCATTACCACCAGGATTTCGACGATAGACGGATAAAGAGAGCGGGTGAGGGCGTTAGCCCTCACCCGCGTCCTTTCCTGTGCAGCCCGCAGGGGGTATATTGTTCCCCGGAAGCCCGCTTGCGAGGCGGGGAATGCTTCCCTGCTGCCTTTAATATGCCCTCCGCACATTCCCGCTGCTGATTCCCGCGCCCCTCTCCTCCAAGGGCAGCCAATCCAGCACGTGCTGCAGATATTCGCTCCAGAAGTGAAAATCGTGGATGCCGGGGCCCTCCTCGTACCGCAGGTCCGCCCCCTGTTTCCGCAGGAAATCTCTGTATTTCCGGTTGGGCTCGATGAGAAAGTCCTCCGTTCCGCAGGCCATATACAGCCTGGGAATCGGCAGCCCGGCCTCCTTCCGGCGCAGGTACAGGGCCTCGCAGTCCGCGTCGCTGCCGGGGAGCCTGTTCAAATCCCCGAAGACCGCCTCGTAGTAGGACCGGCGCTGGGTATAGTCCGGGCTGCTGTTGTCCAGCGTGGGGAGCCGGTCCATCAGAAACGCCCCGGACAGCGCCGCCGCGCAGCCGAAGATCTCCCCGTACTTCAATCCGTTGCGCATAGCGCCGTAGCCGCCCATGGAGAGCCCGGCAATATAGGTGTCCTCCCGCTCCCGGGAGAGGTGAAACATCCGGCGGGTCAGCTCCACCAGCTCTTCCCCAATAAACCGCCCGTACTCCTCCCCGGTGGCCGCGCAGTCCACATAGAAGCGGTTCTCCCCCGAGGGCATAATGACCGCCAGGCTTCGCTCCTGGGCCCACATCATCACGCCGGTGGCACTTACCCAGTCAATGTGGCTGCCGTAGAGGCCGTTGAGCAGGTACAGCGTCTTGTAGGGCCTGTCCGCCGGGCGGACAGGGTCCCCCTCGTATCGGGTGTTGTCCACCGGCACCACCGCCGTGACGGGGACGGTGCGCATGAGGCACTTTGAGAACAGGTCCATCCGAATCAAAGCCATAGCCGTTTCCTCCTTAATTCGCCCGGTACCGCTCCGGGTTCTTCAGATAATCCATAATCATGCAGTAGGTCGCGCCGATGGTCTCCTGCACAGACAGGTCCTCGGCGTCATAATCAATCTGAATCTTGTGTATATCCCCGATATACCGGAAATCGGACAGCCGGTTTACCAGCCTCTGGCGGAAGGTATCGTCCGCCAGGCCGAAATCCCCCTGGAAAATGATGTGGGTCGGGTCCATCACCAGGATAAAATTGTGGATGGCAATGGAGAAGATATCCGCGCAGTGGACCGATTCCCGCCGGCAGAGGGCATCCCCCCGTCGGGAGCCCTCAAAGAGCTGCTGAAAAGTGACCTCCTCCACCGGCGTACCGGACAGACAGCTGTCCTGATAGGCCTCCGCCTGCTGCGCCAGCCGCTCCCGCATCCTCCGGCGGCAGACCAGCCGCTCCAGGCAGCCCTGCCCGCCGCAGGGGCAGGGCTCCGGGTCGTTGGGGTCCACCACCATATGTCCGAAGGTGCCGCACAGCCGGTTGGCGCCCATGTCCAGCTCCCCGTCCCGGAAGATGGCCCCGCCGATGCCCTCATCGCTGTAGATGGACAGAACTCTGCCCCGGGTGCGCAGCTCCGGCCGCTGGTAGAGCAGGGCAAACCCCGCCGCGCTGCCGTCGCTGGTTTTCAAAAGCCGCCGGGCACCCGGGAAAATATCCCATACCGGCTGTATCAGGGACCGGCCATAGTCGCTCCTGGGCCAGTGGGGGAAGGGCGTGGCCACCCGAATCCCCCCGTTCTCATCCAGAGCAATGGGGGCCACGATACAGACGCTGTGTACCATCTCCAGGTCCTCTCTCCGGAGGGTCCCCGCCCCCTGCCGGACAAGGGCGGCCAGGTGGTCCAGGCTCTCAATCCGCATCTGTCCTGTCTCCCAGTGGTCCAGCAGGTTGTAGTGGACATCGGTCAGATTCAGGATAATGCCGTTGTGGTGGATAAGCACAGACACCAGGCGGATGGCCTCATTCAGGGAGAACAGCTCCGGCCGTTTCCCGCCTACACTGGAGCTGCTCCCCTTGCCGCAGGAGCAGAGAATCTCCTGTCCTTCATAGTACTCAATACATTTTTTTACCGTCTGCCGGCTGATGCCGGTCTTCTCCGCCACTTCCACAGCGGAGAGCCGTCCGCTGTCGTGAAAGGCGAACAGCACCGCCCGGCGGTTTTCCTCCTTCAGGTCCGCCGGCATGGATACCAGAGCTCTGCTCAAACAGCACCCCTCCCCTCCTATGGTCCGTTTCTCCTATTTTAGCCTAAAAGGGAAGATGTTGCAAGGTATTTCCATGGGAGCGGAAGGAAAAAAGCCGCCTCCCGCGCAGAGTCCGCCGGACCGCTCCGTCACTCGGCGATAGCCGCCGCCATGATGGCAGTCTCATTGATTTCCCCTCTGTCCTTGCGCAGCTCTGCGGTAATCTTCCCGCCGGCCAGCACCAGAACCCGGTCGCTCATGGACATCAGCTCCGGCATATCCGAGCTGACCATGACGATGGACACGCCCTGCATCGTCAGATCGCTCATGATCTTATAGAAATCCGCCTTGGTGCCCACGTCGATGCCCTTGGTGGGCTCGTCAACGAAGAGAATCCGCGGCTTGCTCATCAGCCACTTGCCCAGAATGACCTTCTGCTGGTTGCCGCCGGAGAGCTGGACCACGGCGGTCTCCATAGAGGGAGCCTTGACCCGCAGCCGCTCCATCTGCTCGCCTACGGACTTCCTCTCGTGGTCCCGTTTGACGAAGAATTTTCCCGGAAGCTTGGGCAGATTGGCTACCGACATATTCTCCCGGATGCCCAGCATCCAGATGATGCCGTTGCGCTTGCGCTCCTCGGTGATGAAGCCGATGCCCAGGTTGATGGCGTCCTTGGGGCTGTTGATGGAAACCTCCCTGCCGTCCAGGAAGACCTGCTTCTTCACGCCGTTGGTGTACTGGCCGAAGATGGCTCCCAGGCTCTCGCTGCGCCCCGCGCCTACCAAGCCGCCGATGCCCAGAATCTCCCCCCTGCGCAGGGAGAAGCTGATGTCATCGACGATGTTCCGGCCCCGGATATTGGGGTGGGGGACGCTCAGGTGCTCCACCCGCAGCACCTCCTCGCCGAAGCCGTGCTCCTCCTTGGGGTAGAGGTTTTCCACCTTCCGGCCCACCATCTCCTCGATGAGTGTCTTTTTCTCCACCTCGCGGATGTCGTGGGAGTTGATGGTCTGCCCGTCCCGGATGACCAGGGCCCGGTCGCAGATGCGGTAGAGCTCCTCCAGCTTGTGGCTGATGTACAGGCAGGACACGCCCCTCTCCCGCAGGGAGGCCAGGATCTCCATGAGGGTGTCCACCTCCTGGTCCGTCAGGGCCGTGGTGGGCTCATCCAGCACCAGGATTTTCGGGTCCTTGGATACCGCCCGCATCAGGCTCAGCAGCTGCATCTGCCCGCTGTTGAGCGTGCGCACCGTCATCTTCGGGTCCAGCTCCAGCCGCGCCCGCTCCAGCAGCTCCCGGGTGTCCGCGTACAGTCTCTTGTAGTCCACCCAGCCGCGCTTCCCCGGAAGATTGCCCACAAAGAGGTTTTCCGCGATGCTGGCGTCCAGCATCATGTTCATCTCCTGGTAGACCATCTCAATGCCCCGGCTCTGGGCGTCGTGGACGCCGGCGAAGCGGACCGGCTGGCCGTCCAGCACGATCTCGCCCTCGTACTCCCCCGCCGCATAGCTCCCGGAGAGCACCTTCATCAGTGTGGACTTCCCCGCGCCGTTCTCGCCGCAGATGCCCAGGATCTCTCCCCGGTACAGCTCCATATTCACGTCCCGCAGGGCGATGACGCCGGGAAACCGCTTGGTCACATGGCGCATCTGCAAGACCATATCACGCATTCCAGTCACCTCGCTCCCTTCCGTCGGCCATCATAGACCGCCGCCGCTCTTGGCCCGGCGGTACTTGTCGATGAACAGGGATACCACCAGAATCAGGCCGAAAATCATATTCTGCCAGTTGGTGGACACGTGCATGAGCACCAGGCCGTTGTTGATAACCGCCAGCAGCACGCACCCCAGGAACGCGCCCAGAATTGTGCCCGTGCCGCCCATCATGGAGGTGCCGCCGATGATGACGGAGGCCATAATGGTCAGCTCCGTGCCGTTGCCCGCGGAGGTCTGGCCGCTGTTGAACCGGCTGCACATACACACGCCGCAGAAGGCGGCAAAGACGGAAACCATGATCTCCACAACATACCGGGTCCTGGTCACGTTGATGCCCGCCAGCTTGGCTGTCTCCCGGTTGCCGCCGCAGGCGGCCACTGCCCGGCCGAACTTGGTCCGGGTGAGCAGGATGTGCATGGCGACGCCGATGCCCACAGCGATGACGATGGTCCAGTGGACCTGTCCAAAGAGCTTCCCCTGGCCCAGAGCCTTGAAGGACTCGCTGCCCAGGCCGGAGACGGCGATGCCGTCGGTGGTGACCAGGATGAAGCTGTTGACGATTTTCGTCAGGCCCAGCGTGATAATGAACGCCGGCAGGTCAAATGTCACCACCAGGGCCGCCTTGGCCAGGCCCACCAGGGCCCCCGCCGCCAGGGCCAGCAGAATGGAGGGGATCACCCCCAGGCCGAAGTCCGCCAGGCCCCAGGCGCACACCACGCACCCGAGGGCCGTGGCCGCCGCAATGGACAGGTCCATGCCGCCGCTGATCATCAGCAGGGTCAGGGGCGCGGCGATGATGAAGGTATAGCTGCTGCTGCGCAGGACGTCGATGAGATTGGCAACGCCGAAAAAGTCCCGGTTGACGCATCCGATGATGACCACCAGGATGACCAGCGGCAGCAGCACGCCAGTCTCCGTGCGGGAAAAGAAGGCGGAGAAGAGACTGCTTTTCTTCTCCGGGGATTTTAGCTCGCTCATGGCAGAACAACGCTCCTTTCAAGCTCTTGGTGTCCACTCCGGGGCGCTCCCGGAAGAAGGTACAAAGCGAGGCCCGGCCGCCCGGAGCAGCACGGGCCTCGCGCAGTGGAATGCTTAGGCTCGGGTCAGATGTTAGGCGCCCAGCTCGATGCCCCGCTCGGCGGCATAGCTCTCCACGTCGGAGGCCATGATGACGATGCTGCCGGAGTCGTTGTCGAACTCAACGCTGCCGCCGTCCATAATGCGCTGGATCATCATGCAGCTCTCATAGCCCATTTTGTAGAAGTCCTGGGCGATGGTGCAGTCCAGAGCGCCGCTGGTGACGTAGTTGAGGATGCTGGCGGAGTCGTCAATGCCCACGGAGATGAAGGAGTCATTGGCGCCGTTCTCATCCACGTAGTTGGCAATGCCGATGCAGCCGTTGCCGTCGGCGCAGACGCAGGCGTTGATGGCCGGGTTGGCCCGGACCAGGTTGCCGATCTTCTCGGCGGCGGTAATCTCGTTGGAGTCACAGTACTCCTGGCCGAAGACGGTGATGTTGGGATAGTCCTCCAGGTACGCGCAGAAGGCGGCGTACTGGTCGTTCTGGGTGGTGGCGGTGGCGTTGGTCTGCATATAGACTACCGTAACCTCCTGGTCCCCGGCCAGCTCAACCAGGGTCTTGGCCTGGGTGGTTCCCATGCCGGCGGGATCGGTGCCGATCCAGAAGTTCTCGTACTCAGGCCCCAGAATGGTGTTGGCGGTGGCCACATAGGTGCCGTTTTCAAAGGCGTTTTTCACCACGTCGCCGAACACGTCCACATCAATGTACACACCGATGAGCACGTCGGTGTTGTTGGTCAGTGCGGTTTCCGTCAGCTCCAGCATGACGGTGGAATCGTTGGGGGTAGCGGGGGCCACGTACTGGCCGCTCCAGCCCAGCTCGGCGCAGGCGTCATTGAAGCCGGCCTCGGCACGGCTCCAGGCCGCGCCGCCCTGCATGACGGAGACGAAGGTAGCGGTAACCTGCTTGCCGTCGCCGCTGGCGTCGTCGGAGCCGCCGGACCCGCCGCTCCCGCTGCCGTCGGCAGAGGCGGGAGGCGTGCTGCCGCCGCCGGTCCCGCCGGCATTGTCTCCGGAGCCTCCGCCGCAGGCGGTCAGGGCCAGAAGCATTGCAAGGGCGAGCAGGATGCTGAGATACTTTTTCATAATCATTCCTCCATTGTTATTTTGTTACACGTTTTTGTTGCGTAACGTTATTACATAATTGACGATATACCATTCTGCCGCTTCTGTCAATCCTTTTTGCATAGCAACCGCTATTTTTGGAGAATATAACAGTTTTTGCGCGGCGTTTCTGAGCAATTCGCCGATTTTATTCGGCCGACCTGGAATGGATATTGGAAGCCATGTACTGAAGTTCCGCACGGCCGAAGCTGGCGTACCGGGCCGGCTCCAGAGACATCACCTTGTCCGCATTGCTGGCCCGGCCTACTATCTCTCCCCGGACCACGCCGTCCACCAGGTCAATGAGGTCTGCCAGCAGTCCCATGGACAGCGGGTTGTAGCCGGGAATCAGGGTGGACTGGAACTGCTGGTAGCTGTGTCCGCCCCAGAAGCGCATCCTGCCGCCCCGGTCTACCAGCCACTTCATCAGAGCCCGCAGGCTCTGAAGATAGTCCTCCAGAGGGACCGCGCCGGGGACCTGGAGCCACACGCCGTAGCCGCTGCCAATGGCATCCCCGGTGAAGAGAAGATCCCGCCGGTGGTCCAGTACGACCACGCTGCCCGGCGTATGCCCCGGCACCTGGCAGATCTCCAGATCGCTGTCCCCCAGGGAAATGGCGGTGCCGGTGTGCATATCGCGGGTGGACCGGAGGTCCAGGGCTTTCCCGCCCATCATCTCCTGAAGGTACTCCTGGGGAAGAGTCAGATCATCATGGCAGAGATAGATCTCCTCAAACTCGTCCATGTGGTGCATATGGTCAATGTGAGCATGGGTTATCACCAACACCAGCGGCTTGTCCGTCAGGGAGCGCACGACGGGCATGATGCGTCCCCCCGGGGTAATCCCGGTGTCAATCACCGCAGCCCGGTCCGTGCCCTCCACAACGTAGAAGGATGAATCCCCCGCGTCCAAAATACTATAGACGCCGCTGGCGATTCTGGTTGTTCGAAATTCCTGCATGGACAATTCCTCCTGATCTCTTTTTACATCGCAGTTATGCAATGTTATTTCATAACTAAAGTACAGCACATTCGCCCGGTTGTCAAGGCTTTTTATTCCGCTGAAAATAAAAAGGGCGGTCCCCGAAAGGACCGCTCCGAAAATTGCCTGTTTTCTATTTCAAAACTGCCGGTATCCCGCAGCTCACCCGGACCACCCTGTCCGCC
>JAAWHO010000030.1 GCA_022795905.1 Oscillospiraceae bacterium | reverse complement strand
GGCAACGAGCGGGCGGCCCGGGTGGCCGGCATCCATGTGGACCGGACCAAGATCACCGTCTTCGCCCTCAACGGCGTGCTGGCGGCTCTGGCCGGGGTGTTTCTGGCGGCGAACCTGCGCTCCAGCGCGCCCACCATCGGCGACCCCTTCACGCTGAAGATCGTGGCCTCCTGCGCCCTGGGCGGCACCAGCCTGGCCGGCGGCAAGGGCAGCGAGCTGGGGACTATCCTGGGAGTATTTACCGTTGCCATTATTGAGAACGGTATGAACTTTATCGGCGTGGACGCCTACTGGCAGAACGTGGTGTTCGGCATCTTTGTGCTGGCCGCTATCGCCCTGACCGTGGACCGCCGGACCCGGGGACAGATTATCAAATAATACAGATACCGGCGCGGACGCGCCCAGGAGGTATTTATGGCAGACGTCAAGCCCTTTGTATTGGATTTTAACCTGCTCACCGGCCTCTGCGAGAGCGGAAAGGTGAAGCCCACCCTCCGCCATGTCTCGAATATGGCCGCGCAGTTCGCCGACCACGAGGCCGCCCAGGCTCTGGCGGCGGGGGAGAACCCCCTGCTCTACGAGTTCTATGGTCTGGACCTGCCGGAGGAGTCCGGCGTGCTCCAATTCGGCACCACAAAGCTCTACCCCGGCAAGGTGGGGGACGAGTACTACATGACCAAGGGCCATTTCCACACTATTCTGGACACCTCCGAGGTCTACTACTGCCTCTCCGGCCAGGGCGGGATGCTCATGGAGACTCCGGAGGGGGAGGTGGACTGGAAGGAGATGAAGCCCGGCGACGCCCTCTACGTCCCCGGACGCTGGGCCCACCGCAGCGTCAACACCGGCTCTGAGCCCCTGGTGATGTTCTTCGTCTACCGCGGCGACGCGGGCCACGACTACGGCACCATTGAGGAGAAGGGGTACCGGAAAATCGTGGTGGAGCGGGACGGAAAGCCCGTCCTGCTGGACAACCCCAAGTGGGTTACTTTTTCTTGAAAGAAAAAGTAACCAAAAAGAACTTTAGCTTCGCCCTTATCTGCCCTGCTTATCCGAGCGTTCCGCCCGGTAACGAAGCCATTATCATTTTGAGGAGGTTTTTATCATGTCCATGTTAGAGCGTTCCACCCGCGCCTATGGCTCTCCCAGCCGCTACATCCAGGGCCGCTATGAGCTCGACCACATCCGGGAGCACACCGAGATCTACGGCAAAAAGGTCTTTTTCCTCATCGACGTCTTTTTCTATCAGGATATGAAGGCCAAGTTTGAGGCCCTCTATGCCGGCAGCGGCAGCCGGATCCAGTGCGAGCAGTTCGGCGGACAGTGCACCGAGGACGAGATCCTCCGCTGTACGGGGCTGGCTAAGGAGCTGGCTCCCGAGGTGGTGGTGGGCATCGGCGGCGGCAAGACCATGGATACCGCCAAGGCCGTGGCCGACAACTGCGGGGCCGTCACGGTCATCGTCCCCACCACCGCCTCCACCGACGCGCCGGCCATGGGCCTGTCCGTCATCTACACCCCCCAGGGGGAGCACATCGGTGCGCGGCATTACAAGAAGAACCCGGATCTGGTGCTGCTGGACACCGAGATTCTGGCAAAGGCCCCTATCCGCTTCCTGGTGGCCGGCATGGGCGACGCCCTGTCCACCTACCCGGAGTGCCGGGCCAACCTCCAGTCCTCCTCCCCCAACTATGTCAACGGCGGGTATCGGCAGACCATTGCCGGCCTGGCCGTGTCCAAGGCCTGCCATGAGACGATTCTCAGCAAGGGCGTCAACGCCAAAAAGGCCGCGGAGCTGGGTCTGTGTACCAAGGACGTGGAGGATGTTATCGAGGCCAACACCCTTCTGTCCGGCCTGGGCGTACAGAACACCTCCTGCGCCGGGGCCCATTCCATTGCCGAGGGCATCACGGTTCTGCCCCCCTGCGCCAAGCTGCTCCACGGAGAGGTAGTGGCCTTCGGCGTGCTGGTGCAGCTGATCGTGGAGGGTGCGCCGGCGGAGGAGATCGATGAGCTCTACGACTTCTACAATCAGGTAGGCCTGCCCACCACCTTCGCGGACCTGGATATCCCCGACGCCACCGGTGAGGACATCATGAAGGTGGCCGAGGCGTCCATGCACTCCTACTGGGACGTGGAGCCCTTCACCGTCAATCCCCAAATGGTTTATGACGGTATTATGCTGGCTAATGCGCTGGGGATGGAGAAAAAGAAGTAATTTTTGGAAAGTATAAAACAGGAGGTATTCAAGATGAAAGCGATTCAGTACACCGCTGCCCGTGAATTCTCCGTGGTGGAGCTGGAGAAGCCGGCGCCCGGTCCCCATCAGGTGGTCATCCGGGTGAAAGCCTGCGGCATCTGCAAGACCGATCTGACCATCCATGACGGAAGCTTCCTGGCCAAGTTCCCCCTGGTCAACGGCCACGAGTTTGCCGGGGTCATCGACAGCGTGGGCAGCGAGGTGACGGAGTGGAAGCCCGGCGACCGGGTCACCGCCGACAACACGGAGCTGTGCGGCTACTGCGAGGCCTGCCGGAAGGATATGCCCCTCTACTGTGAGAACTTCAACTCCCACGGCTGCAATATGCCCGGCGGCTTCGCGGAGTACGTGCTCATCAACCACGACAAGGTCTTTGCCATCAGCGACAAGCTGTCCTTTGAGGAGGCCACCTTCACCGAGCCCACCGCCTGCGCGGTCCACGGCGTGGACCGCATCGCCCCCAGGTTCGGCGACTCCATCCTCATGTTCGGCGCGGGTCCCACCGGCATCATCCTGGCCCAGCTGCTCCGCCGGGCCGGCGGCGGCAGGATGGTCATTGCCGACCCCCACCCGGAGAAGCTGGACATCCTGCGCAAGTACGGCTTCACCGACCTGGTGGTGATGGACAAGGCGGATCCCTCCAAGCACACCGAGGCCATCAAGGCCCTCCAGCCCAAGGGCTTCGATATCGTCATCGACGCCACCGGCGCGGCCTCCGTCTTTGCCGGGTGCTTCAGCTTCGTCCACATGGGCAGCAAGATCGTCTCCTACGGCGTCTGCGCCGCCGACGCCAAGGTGCCCGTGAGCCCCTACGAGATCTTTAGCCAGGAGTACACCATCCTGGGCTCCTTTGCCCAGACCCACTGCTTCGGCCGGGCGCTGGAGTACCTGGAGAGCGGCGCGGTGCAGGTCAAGGAGCTTATCTCCCATGAGCTGCCCCTGGAGGAGTACGGGAAGGGCCTCCAGCTTATCATGGACAAAAAGGCCCGTAAGGTTGTTATCCATCCCTGACCGCGGCAAATGCCCGATACACAAACACGAGGAGCGGGAGATTCACTGCGTCTCCCGCTCCTGTTCGGTCAGTTCAGCTCCTCCGTCAGCCGGCAGATTTCGTCGATATATCCGCCGATCGTCTCAATGGTGTCCAGCAGGGGGGCGTCGGTGGAGATATCCACCCCGGCCATCCGCGCCAGCTCCAGCGGCGTCCTGGTGCCGCCGGCGGCGAGAACCCGCTTCCAGTCCTCCACGGCGGGCTGGCCATCGCTCTCGATGCGCTTGCACGCCTGGGTGGCCACAGTGAGCCCCGCGCTGTACGTGTAGGAGTACAGGCCCATATAGTAGTGGGGCTGGCGCATCCAGGTCAGCTCCGCCCCCTCGGTGAGCTCCACCGCGCTCCCCCAGAACTTCTCCAGGGTTTCCCCCATGATCCGGTTGAGCGTCTCGGCCTGGACGCCGCCGCCGGCGTCTGCAATTTTATAGACCTCCCGCTGGTACGCGGCCTCCAGCAGATGGGTCACAAAGTTGTGGTAGTAGGTGTTGCCCACCATATTGCTGAGCACCCAGCGGCGGAAGCGTTTGTCTGGGTTGGTTTTCAGCAGGTAGTGGGCCAGCAGCAGCTCGTTCATGGTGGAGGGGGCCTCCACGAAGTAGGTGGAGACGTTGGTGCCGAAAACAGACTGGGCGGCGTTGCAGGCCTTGAAGTGCCCCGCGTGGCCCAGCTCGTGGGCCAGAGTGAACACGTCGCTCATCTGCCCGTGCCAGGTCAGCAGGATATAGGAGTGGCAGCCGTAGGGGCTGGCGCAGAAGCCGCCGGTGGATTTGCCCTGGTTCTGGGCGAAGTCCACCCAGCGCTCCCGGTAGGCGGCGCGGACCATCTCCCGGTAGTCCTCCCCCATGACGGAGAGCCCCTCCTCGATATACTTTTTCGACTCCTCAATGGTTACCGGGGGCACATAGCCGGGGTCCAGAGGCAGCTTCAGGTCGGCATAGGTCATCCTGTCCAGGCCGTGGACTCTACAGAGCAGTCCGGCGTATTTCCGCATATGGGGGGCCAGCTTCTCCATAATGAGGTCGATCTGCCGGTCGTACATATGCCGGTCCACCCTCTGGGGGAAGAGGAGGAAGTCGAACACGGAATCGTACCCCCGCTGGTCCGCCAGGATCTTTTCCGCCTGCACGTTGGCCTGATAGGCGGCGGCGGTGACGTTCTCATAGGCCCGCAGCTTTTGGGAGAAGGCGTCAAAGGCCGCCCGGCGCACCTCCGTGCGGGGGTCGTGGGAGTAGCTGTCCTCATAGAGGGAGTAGCCCAGGGGGTGCTCCTCCCCGCCGGCCCGGAAGGCGGGGAAGCTTATATCCGCCAGCTTGGCCATATTGTAGATGCGATAGGGGGCCTGGAGGGCGGGGCCCAGCGCCGCCAGCACCCGCTCCGTCTCCGGCTGGAGCTGATAGGGCTTCTGCCGCAGCAGCTCCTCCAGATAGGGCTGGTTGGGTCCGCCCCGGGCGATGGCCTGGCGCAGCAGGGCCTCATCCTGGGCGATGACCTCGCTGTCGATAAAGCGCAGGCGGCTGGAGGCCTGCGCGTACATCCGGGAGAAGGCCGCGTACCGCTCCTGGAGGGCGGCGTCCGTAAAATCCACCTCCGAGGCCAGCTGGACGTAATTCCCGGCGCGCTCGCAGAGCTCCGTCCACACCCGGTAGCGGTCCAGACAGCCCAGGATGTCCTCCACCGTGTTCAGCCGCCCCTTGTAGGCCGCTTCGATCTCGTCCGTCAATGTCTGGGCCTTTTCCAGGTCGGCGGCCAGCTTCGTCTCGTCGCTGTAGATCGCTGCCAGGTCCCAGGTCAGCTCCGCCGGGACGTCCTTACGCTTCTTTAATTCCATTGTCAGCCGTTCCTCTCTTCCCCAAGGGATCAGAAAAATTTCCCGTCTCCGGGATGTCCCTCCTACTGTAACACCGGCAGGCGGAATTGTCAAATGCCGGACGGCGGGTAAAGGGACGGGGAGGCCCCGGTTTTTCTGTGCAAAAGCGACAAAAAAGCCTTGCAATCCCCAGAAAAACCTGTTATAATAGAAACGACAGATGAAAACAGGACTGCTCATATAATTTCGCGGGGATGGCGCGAATGTTTCTACGGAGCCGCCGGATCGGCTCTGCTATGGGTGTCTCAGGCCGGCCAGTTACGGGCGGCCCGGGGCGCTTTTTTCATGCCGGGAACCCCAAACAAGAAAGGAGCACTACTATGACGACGATTTTACGGGGAAACATCCTGCATACGCCTGCCTTCGGCCGGCTGGAGACAGCGCCGGGGGGCTTCCTGATCCTGGAGGACGGGGTGATCGAGGGGGTCTTTGAGAGGCTGCCGGAGCGGTACGCGGCCTGCCCGGTGACGGACTACGGCGGGGCGCTGATCCTGCCGTCCTTTGCCGATATGCACCTCCACGCCCCCCAGTACGCCATGATGAGCATGGGCATGGACCTGCCCCTGCTGGACTGGCTGGACACCTACACCTTCCGCACGGAGGCGCGGTACGAGGACACGGACTTCGCCCGGGAGGTCTACCGCCAGCTGGCCAGGGACCTGTTGGCCTGGGGCACCACCCGGGTGGTGATGTTCGCCTCCCGGCACACCGACGCCACGCTGATTCTCATGGAGGAGCTGGAGCGGGCGGGGGTCACCGGCCTGGTGGGCAAGGTGAACATGGACCGCAACGGCGGCCCCGCCCAGGAGACCACGGAGGACTCCATCAGGGAGACCCTCCGCTGGCTGGAAAACTGCCATTTCGAGCATATCAAGCCCATCATCACCCCCCGGTTCACCCCCTCCTGCACCGATGGGCTGATGGCGGAGCTGGGAAAAATCGCCCGGGAACGGAATCTGCCGGTCCAGTCCCACCTGTCGGAGAATACCGGGGAGATCGCCTGGGTGAAGGAGCTCCATCCGGACTGCGGGCAGTACTGGGAGACCTATAAGAAGTACGGTCTGTGGAAGGACGGCGCCCTTATGGCCCACTGTGTCCACAGCGACCGGCGGGAGCAGGAGGCCATGGCGGAGGCCGGGGTGTGGGCGGTCCACTGCGCGGCGTCCAACCTGAATCTGTGCAGCGGCACCGCTCCGGTGCGGGAGATGATTGACCGGGGGCTCCGGGTGGCCCTGGGCAGCGACGTGGCCGGCGGGGAAACCCTGTCCATGGCCCATATGACCGCCATGACCATCCGGGCGTCCAAGCTCAAGCAGATGGAGACCGGCGCGCCGTTTTTCACCGTCCCGGAGGCGCTGTACCTGGGCACCGCCGCCGGGCACCGGTACTTCGGGGCCAAGGGCGGCTTCCAGCCGGGGGACGCGCTCCACGCCGTGGTGGTGGACGACAGCGATATGCCCGCCTCCGCCAAGGAGCTGAGCCTGGCCGAGCGTCTGGAGCGGATTCTGTATAATATGGAGCGGAAGCATATCAAAGCCGTATACAGCGAGGGGCGTCTGGTCCATCGGGCGTGATTGACAAACCGGCAGGCGCTGGATATAATAAAGGAGAAGCGAAACGTCAGTTTCGCGCATAAGTTCTTTTTGATTCTTTTTCTTACAAGAAAAAGAATGAACAACCGAAAAGGAGAAGCAGTATGGTCAAGCACATTGTCATGTGGAAATTCAAGCCCGGCACGGAAAAGGAAATGAACGAGTTCCTGGAGGGCCTCCGGGGCCTGTACGGCGTCATCCCCCAGATCAAGGAGCAGGAGGTGGGCGTCAACTGCGCCCCCGGCAACTATGACGCGGTGCTCATCTCCCTCTTTGACGACATGGAGGCGCTGGAGACCTACAAGAACGACCCCCGCCATGTGGCCGTGGCCGGGCTGTGCAAGGCCATCCGGGAGGACCGGGTCGCCGTGGATTTCGAGGTCTGATGGCGGCGCGGCTGGACAGCTTCGGCCTGAGCGAGCTGGCGGCCAGGCCGGAGGACGCCTTCCGTCTGGCCAGCCTGGCCATGGCCGAGGGGACCCGGGTCCCCGGCTGCCGGGGGGATTACAGCCGGCTGCGGCTGGGGGACGCGGAGGTGGTCTTCCGGACCATGGGCGACCCCGCCACCGGCGAGGAGGAGCTGCTGGGTATGGATACCCACGCCGCCACCGCCTGCGTCTGGGACTGCACCGTGGTGAAGGACCTGACCCCGGCAGAGGCGGACCCCATGAGCCGCCGTGTCCTTGTCCGGACGGGGGACGGGGGGGACCGGGCCGTGGTGGATCTGGTCTGCCCAGAGGTCCTGCCGGACATCCGGGAGGGCGATGCCCTGCGCCTGGGGATGGCCGGCTTCCCGCTGCGGGTCAGCTACGACGCGGAGGGGAATGCCTCCGGCGTGGTGGAGGCCACGGAGGACGCCGTCCTGCTCCAGGGCGCCGTTAAGGATGCCAAGGTGGGGGAGACGTTCCTGGGTATGGAACCCCTGACAAAGTTCCTCAGCGTCACCGTCTCCACCCGGATGGGCGATATCGAGCTGTGTCACCCCATGGAGATGGTGCCGGAAAATCAGCGGGACAGCGTGAAGGCAGGGGCGGCGGTGTCCGCCTACTGCGTGCTGTCCGGGGACTGCGCCGTGGGAGAGTATGCCGGAGGGCTGGTGTTCGATGAGGCCCACGACTTCGCCGTGCTGGCGGCTTTCTTCCGGAGGGGCGGCCCGGAGCGGCTGCTTCCAATGCTCCGCAGCGACTGCGCCTGCACCTTCCTGGAGAACCGGCAGGAGGGGGTGGAAAACGCCCTGGCCCTGCTGGGGATGGTCCGGGAGGACCTGGCGGAGGCGGGACTGTGCCGGTGCGATGCCGGAACGCTCACCAGCGAGGGGAGCCGGGGCCGGCGGTGCCTGCTGCTGGGGGACGGAAAGGGGAATTACGCCTTCCTGGTCCTGTTGGAGCTGGACAGCCTGGGCCGGGTGCGGGAGCTGACCATTACCAATAATCCGCAGTACGATTTTGAGCTTATGAGGTAGCGGGCAACAGAGAACCGCCCCTCGCCTGCTCCCAGGCGAGGGGCGGTTTCTTGCCGGACGGGGCTCAGTGGGCCCGCTCGGAGTCCATCTCCAGGATGGTCCCGGTGGCGGCGTCGATCTCAAAGTCGTATTCCATGCCGTTGTAAACAATCTCCACCTCATAGACCGGTCTTCCGTCCTCGAGGTCGGATTTCAGCTTGGTGACGTGGGTCTCTCCCGCGCCTGGGACCTTCGCCAGGGCAATCTCCCTGGCCTTTTCCCGGGTGATAACAGTGGGGAGGGGCTTGCCGTCGGACCCGGTGAGGGCAGGCATATGCTCGGCGTCGTAGTCAAAGGAGAGCACCTCGCCGGTCCCGGCGTCTATCTTATAGTCGTACTCCTTGCCGTCGGCGGTGTAGAACTCTACCTCATAGACCTGTTTTCCATCGTCCCGGTCCAGCTTCTGTTCCACAAAGACCGCCGCGTCAGCCTTGACCCCTGCGTGGGTCAGAGCCTTGGCCTTGGCATCCTCCAGGGAAATCAGGCCGGCGGGCGTCCCGGTCCCGGCGGGTATGCCGCCGGAGCCGGAGAAGGTGTCCGCGTCAGTGACCAGGCTGCCGGTGAGGGTAACAGTCTTGGTGCTGCTGTCCCAGGAGACCGCCTTGCCCATGAGCTCGCCGATGGCCCGGACGGGGAGGTAGGTGGAGCCGTTGTACAGCAGGGGGTAGACCACCTTGCCGTTGGCGTCAGTGAAGGTCCTGACGGAGCCGTCCACGACGACGGTAAAATCATCCCGCAGCTCGGCGGGAACGTTCTGGACTGCCGCGCGGGCGTCAGGCGTGCCGGTGGCCGCGGGGGTGGAGCGGCTGCCGGAGAGGGTCACGGTCTTGGTGGTCTGGTTCCAGTCCACGTTCTTACCCATGAGCTCGCCGATGGCCCGGACGGGGAGATAGGTGGTGCCGTCGCAGAGGATGGGATGGACCTCCTGGCCGGCGGTGTTGTAGAAGTCTCTCGGCGTGCCGTCGATGATGATGGTAAAGTTGGGGGAGAGCTGGGCCGTCACAGAGGAGACAGCCTGCGCGCTGTTCCAGCCGCTCACCAGAAGCACAGCGCAGAGCAGGGGGATGGCAAGGAGGGCAGAGGTCTTTTTAGAGAAGAAACGACGCATAGTAGGGCTCCTTTCATAATTTAATTACACTCATTATTTATAGCAGTTTTTTCCCAAAAATGCAAGCGCGCAGAAACTGGGATCAGGAAAATTCATTTTGAGAAAATGATACTGCGTTTGCAGGGCGCAAAGCTGAAAATTTATTTTGCAGTAATCGGCGCGGAAAATCAGGGTATGCGGAGGGCACTATTCTATGAGAAAAGTAATCTTATATATCGCTATGAGCCTGGACGGCTGCATCGCGGACAGGTATGGCGGCGTGGGCTGGCTCAGCGGGCAGGACGGCGGCGGGGAGGACGAGGACGCCTATTCCGCCTTTATCGCGGGTGTGGACACAGTGGTCATGGGCTGGAACACCTACCACCAAATCGTGACGGAGCTGTCCCCGGGGGAGTGGGTGTACGCGGGACTGGCAAGCTATGTCATTACCCACCGGAAGCTGTCCCCGGCCGAGGGCATCGTCTTTACCGATGAGGACCCCTGCGCGCTTGTCGAGGAGCTGAGACGGCAGCAGGGGAAAAGCATCTGGATCTGCGGCGGCGCGGGCATCGCCCGCCAGCTAGCCGGGGCGGACCTGATCGACGAGTACGATATCTCCGTCATACCGACCCTCCTGGGCTCCGGCATCCGGCTCTTTGAGACGCTCCCGGCGGAAAGGAAGCTGCGGCTGGTGCGGTCGCAGGAGCGAGACGGGATCGTACGGCTGACCTATGGGCGCAGGTGAAACCGTGAGGGGGACATGGGCGCTCTGCCTGTGGCCGGGGCTGCCGGGGCGGTCCTACTGCCGCTGGTTCCAGCCCTGGCTTCCGTCCCAGTCCCCGCCGCCCAGGCGCTGCCGGGCGTCCTCAAAGTAGGACAGGTCGCACAGGGTTTTGTAGGGCATAACCCATAGATCCAGCAGTCCCAGGGTGAGGGCGGAGAGCAGGCTCCAGCCGATGAAGCTCAGGTCCAGCACAAACAGCGTCCATTTAATGCCCTGGGTCTGCTCGCAGCTCAGGGCGATGGCCCGGCTGGCGGAGAGGCCCGGGTCCGTGAGGACATTGTAAATGGCGAAGCGGTAGCGGTAGGCGGCGATAATTCCCGGGGCTGCGGCCAGAACGGACGCCAGAACGATCCCCGTGGGCGTAAAAAACAGCGAGCCGAGAACCAGGACCGGGACCATGCCGAGCATAGTCCACAGGGCGATCTTCACGGCGATGAGGATATTGCACCAGATGAGCCGTCCCGCCGAGCCCAGCCCGTCCATGAGAGTGGACAGCGCCGCCTCCCGTCTGTGGAGAATGTCCAGGCAGAAGAGGCAATAGCCGCCGCTGAGCACCGCGGTGAACAGGGAAACCGCGATTGTCAGGGCCAGGGAGGTCACCGTGGCCTGGGGCGCAAGATCCAGCACGGCCTGGATGGAATCCAGGTCTCCGCTGGACACCGCCTGAAGATAGGCCCAGTCGTACTGGAAGGTGGCGAAAAGGGACCCGCCCTCCGCCAGGTCCACCAGCCGGTCCAGCACAAAGCAGACCGCCAGCACCACCGCCGTGGCCAAAATGGGAGAGACATGGCCCTGCTGGACGAGGCGGCGGGCCTCCGCCTTGATGATAAGACGATCTCTCATAGAATTGTACCTCCAAAAAGGAAATTGAGTGAATTTCCACGATTTTCTCCCCATATCATACCATAGCAGGGAACAAAAAGCAACTCTGCAAAAGAATGGATTTTGTTATAGAATTAACGAAGTTGAGCGCAGCTTTTCGAGCTATCCCGCAAAAAAATTGCGAAAATCTGCAAATTTCTCTGGACAGGCGAGGCGGTTAGGAGTATGATAGAAAAAGCGAATTCGGATTGAGAGAGAATCCGAGGGAAGAAAAATGAGGTGACAATCATGGCACAACCCTTTTTCGGCGGCATCCACCCCAACGACCATAAAGCCGCCACCAATAAGAAGCCGATCGAAAAGCTGCCGCCTCCCGCCCATGTGGTGATTCCCATGTCCATGCACATCGGGGCCCCCTGCACCCCCTGCGTGGCGGTGGGCGACCATGTGGACGTGGGGCAGAAGGTGGGAGACGCCCCGGCCTTTGTCTCCGCCCCCGTCCACGCCAGCATCTCCGGCACCGTCACGGCGGTGGAGCCCCGGCCCCACTTCAGCGGCGTCCCGGTGATGAGCGTGGTCATCGAGAACGACTTTAACGACACTCCCTACGCCGGCATCCGCCCCCCCGAGCACCCCGGCGAGCTGACGCCGGAGGAGCTGTCAGCCCTGGTGAAGGACTGCGGCATCGTGGGCATGGGCGGGGCCACCTTCCCCACCCATGTAAAAATCAGCTCCGGCCTGGGCAAGGTGGACACGGTCATTCTCAACGCCAGCGAGTGCGAGCCCTACATCACCAGCGACCACCGGCTGGTCATGGAATACCCGGAGGCGGTGGTGGGCGGAGCCAGCATCCTGGCCCGGGTATTCGGCGTGGACCGCATCCATGTGGCCATCGAGGACAACAAGCAGAATGCCGCCGAGCTCCTCCAGCTGACCATTGAGAAGCTGAAGGCCCCGGTGGTGGTGGACGTGCTCCACACCCGGTACCCCCAGGGCGCGGAGAAGCAGCTCTGCCAGTCCATCACCGGCCGGCAGGTGCCCCCCGGCGCGCTGCCCGCGGCCATCGGCTGCGCGGTGTTCAACACGGTGACCGCCGCCGCCATCTACCAGGCGGTGACCACGGGAAAGCCCGTGACCCACCGGATCGTCACCGTCTCCGGCTCCGGCGTGCTGGAGCCGAAGAACCTGCTGTGCCCCCTGGGCACGCCCATCAGCGACGTGCTGGACGCCGGCGGCGGCGTGAAGAAGTCCACCTTCAAAATCCTCATGGGCGGCCCCATGATGGGCCACGCCCAGTACGATATGTCCGCCCCCATCGGCAAGGGCACCAACGCCATTCTGGCCTTCTGCGAGGACGAGGAGCGGACGGTGGACTTCCCCTCCTGCATCCGCTGCGGCAAGTGCGTGTCCGTGTGCCCCATGCGCCTCCAGCCGGTGTTCCTCTACCAGTACGAGCGGGCGGGGATGCTCTCCGAGCTGGAGGAGGCCCATATCCTCGACTGCATTGAGTGCGGCTGCTGCGCCTATATCTGTCCCGGGCGGCTGCATCTGGTCCAGTCCTTCCGGGCCGGAAAGCAGAGAATCAACAACGCCAAGGCCGCCGCCAAAGCCGCCGCCGAGGCCGCCGCCAGGAAGGCGGAAGAGAAGAAGGAGGCCTGAGTCATGGATTATAGAGAATTGAATCTGATCGGCTCCACCTCCCCCCATCTGCGCACCAAGGCGGGCGCCGCCCACATCATGGGGGAGGTCCTGCTGGCGCTGGCGCTGCCGCTGGTGTTCGCGGTGTACAACTTCGGCTGGCGGGCCCTGGCGACGACGGCGGTGAGCGTGGCGGGCTGCTGCGCCTTTGAGTGGCTGTATCGGAAGCTGCTGAAGAAGAACAACACCGTCGGAGACCTCAGCGCCGCTGTGACCGGCGTGCTTATCGCCTTTGTCAGCCCGGTGACCATCCCCTACTGGATTCTGCTCATCGGCGACTTTTTCGCTATTGTCATCGTCAAGCAGCTCTACGGCGGCATCGGCAAGAATTTCCTCAACCCCGCCCTGGCGGCCCGGGCGTTTATGCTCTCCTGGGCCGGCGAGATGAGCCGGTGGGCCCTGCCCGCCGCCTTCGGCCAGGGCACCGCCCCGGTCTGGGGCCCGGTGGACGTGGTGACGGGCCCCACCCCCATGTCCTTCCTGGCCGCCAATGAGCTGCCGGAGCTGATGAAGTACTACGGTTTGAAGGATATGCTGGTAGGCCTTATCGGCGGCTCCATCGGCGAGGTCAGCTCCCTGCTGCTCATCCTGGGCGGCGTATACCTCATCGCCCGGAAGATCACCACTTGGTATGTGCCGGTGAGCTTTATCGGCACGGTGGCGGCGCTGACCTTCCTCTTCCCCAGGGGGAACGACCCCATGACCTGGATGCTCTACAACGTACTGGGCGGCGGGCTCATTCTGGGCGCGTTCTTCATGGCCAACGACTATGTTACCAGTCCTGTCAGCCACAAGGGGCAGGTCATCTTCGGTATCGGCTGCGGCCTGATTACGGTCTTTATCCGGTATTTCGGCTCCTATAACGAGGGCGTGTGCTACGCGATCCTGATTATGAACCTGGTTGTGTGGATCATTGACAAAAACGTCCGCCCCCGCCGCTTCGGCGTTCCGAAGGCGGCGAAGGCCCCCGCCAAGGCGGCTCCGGCGGAAAAAGCAAAGAAGGAGGCGGATAAGAAATGAGCAAGCAGGTACAGCCCGCGGCCGCAAAGCCCCAGAAGGCGTCTTTGTCCATGGACCCCCAATACATCGGCCGCCTGGTGGGGACCCTGACGGGCGTCTGCCTGGTGGTAGCGCTGCTGCTGGGCATCGTCAACTATGTGACAAAGCCCCTTATCGACGCCAGCCAGAAGGCCAAGCAGGACGCGGCCATGGCCCGGGTCCTGCCCGCCGACGAGTACATCCCCTGGGAGGGGACCCTGCCGGAGCACGTGACGGCCCTCTACCAGGCCAGCGCCAGCGGCACGGCCCTCGGCTGGGTGGCGGAGACCTCCGCCAGCGGCTCCCAGGGCATCATAGAGATGATGGTGGGCGTAAGCATGGACGGAAGGGTGACCGGCGTGTCCGTGGTCAGCCACAGCGAGACGCCCAATATCGGCTCCAAGGTGGTCGACGACCAGTCCGTCCTGGACCGCTTCATCGGCATGAGCCACGAGGGCGGAGAGATCACCGTCAACGCCGGGACCAACCGCTTTGACGGCATCAGCGGGGCGACCTACAGCTCCAAGGGCGTGGCCGCCGGCGTCAACGCCGCCCTGGCCGCCGTGGGGCAGCTGTCGTAAAGGAGGGAACGCGGTATGAATTTCGGTAAACAGCTCAAGGAGGGCATCATCACCCAGAATCCGGTGCTGGTCCAGCTGCTGGGAATGTGCTCCACCCTGGCCATCACCACCAGCGTCGCCAACGGCATCGGCATGGGCGTGTCGGTGACGATTATTCTGACCCTCTCAAATATCTTTATCTCCCTGCTGCGGAAGATAATTCCCGACCAGGTGCGCATCGCGGCGTATATTGTCGTCATCGCGGGCTTTGTGACCATGGTGGACCTCATTCTTCAGGCGTATTTCGAGGAGCTGGCGGCGAGCCTGGGGGTGTTTATCCCCCTCATCGTGGTCAACTGCATCATTCTGGCCCGGGCGGAGTCCTTCGCCAGCAAGCACCGGCCCCTGGCCGCCGCCGTGGACGGCATCTGCCAGGGCTTGGGGTATACCCTGGTGCTGGTGGTCATGAGCGCCATCCGGGAGCTGCTGGGGGCCGGGACCCTCAACGGCGTGGAGGTGTTCCCCTCGGAGTACGCGGTGCAGATGCTGGCCCTGCCGGTGGGCGGGTTCCTCACCCTGGGGTTCCTGATCGCCCTGATGCAGTGGGCCAGGAGCAAGACCGGCCAAGGAGGGAAATAAGAGATGCAATGGACAACGCTTTTTGACATTGCCCTGGGGGCAATTTTGGTCAACAACTTTATCCTCGCGCAGTTTCTGGGCATCTGCCCCTTCATGGGCGTGTCCAAGAAGATGGATACCGCCGTGGGCATGGGCTTTGCCGTCATCTTTGTTATGGGATTGGCCTCGGCCCTGTGCTACCCGGTGAACCTGCTGCTGGACAGCCTGGGGCTGAGCTATATGCGGACGGTGGCCTTTATCCTGGTCATCGCGGCCCTGGTGCAGTTCGTGGAGATGTTCCTGAAGAAATCCATGCCGGCGCTGTATGAGGCCCTGGGGGTATATCTGCCCCTCATCACCACCAACTGCGCGGTGCTGGGCGTAGTGCTGCTGAACGTGCAGAACAGCCACAACTTCATCGAGTCCGTGGTCTACGGCATCACCGGCGGCGCGGGCTTTCTGCTGGCCATCGTGCTCTTTGCCAGCATCCGGGAGCGGCTGGAGTTCGCCGCGCCCCCCAAGGCGTTCAGGGGCTTCCCCATCGCCCTGATTACCGCGGGGCTGATGGCGCTGTGCTTTATGGGCTTCCAGGGGCTCCAGATACCCTGGTGAGGAGGAGATAAGAGATGAATATTTTCTATGCGGTACTTACCCTGGGGGCGCTGGGGGCTGTGTTCAGCCTGGTTTTGGCCATTGCCTCCAAGGTCTTTGAGGTCAAGACCGACGCGCGTCTGGCGGTGATTCTGGACTGCCTGCCCGGGGCCAACTGCGGCGGCTGTGGCTATCCCGGCTGCGCCGGGTGCGCGGCGGCCATTGTGGCCGGGGAGGCCCCGGTGAACGCCTGCCCCAGCTGCCCGGGGGACCAGACCTCCCGCATCGCCGCCGTCATGGGGGTGGAGGTGGCCTCGGTGGAGCGCCGGGTGGCCTTTGTCCGCTGCGCCGGAGGGAACCGGGCCGGGCACAAGTTTGACAAGTATGTGGGCATTGAGGACTGCGTTGCCGCCATGAAGGTGGCCGGCAACGGGACGCTGGACTGCGCCTTCGGGTGTCTGGGCCGGGGAACCTGCGTGACGGCGTGCAAGTTTGACGCGATCCATATCAACGAGCGCGGCGTGGCCGAGGTGGACCGGGAAAAGTGCACCTGCTGTATGCAGTGCGCCGCCGTCTGTCCCAAGAAGGTCATTGTCAGTATGCCCTACGCGGTGGATATTGTCCTGCCCTGCGCGAACAAGGAGACGGGCAAGGAGGCCAAGGGCCACTGCGCCATCAGCTGCATCGGCTGCAAGCTGTGCGAGAAAAACTGTCCCTCCGGGGCCATCACAGTGAAGAAGAACGTGGCGGTCATCGACTACGACAAGTGTACCTCCTGCGGCACCTGCGTCACCAAGTGCCCCCGGAAGCTCATCGTGGACATCCACGCCAACGGCAAGGTCGCGCCGGTGGTGCATGAGCAGTAGTCTGCATTCTTTCCTTTTGTGATGTGAACAAAACTGAATACGGCGCAGACGCGGCGTTTCTCTATCCCAATACAGGGAGAACAGGAGCGTCCTCCCGGACCTGCCTCTGGTCGGGGCGGAACCGAATCTGCATCACGGCAACATCCAGCCACCGGTCCCGCTTCTGCGTCCGCTCCATCGCGCCTCCT
>JAAWHO010000029.1 GCA_022795905.1 Oscillospiraceae bacterium | reverse complement strand
CAAGTTCGGTGAGCAGTATGACAACTCCGCCGCCGACTACAACTACGGCAAGACCCCCAACAACATCGCCTACTGCGGCGCCTACCTGATCACCAACTTCACCTCCAAGAACTCCATCAACTACAAGATGAACCCCACCTTCTGGAATCCCGACAGCGTCAACATCCCCAATCTGAACTTCATCTATGACGACGGTACCGACACCCTGCGGCCCTACAACGACTTCATGGCCGGCACCATCGATCTTACTAGCCTGAACCCCTCCGCTCTGGAGCAGGCCAAGGTGGACTCCGCCGTTGACAAGGACGGCAATCCCGTGACGGCCACCAACGACGAGGGCGAGGAGGTTCCCGTCTCCGTCTTTGACTACTACCACTTCCAGAGCCGGACCGATTCCACCTGCTTCATGGGCTTCTTCAACGTGAACCGGCAGGCTTACGCCCTGAACACCGACGCGACCAAGGTGGTCTCCTCCCAGACCGAGGAGGACGCCGCCCGCACCCACGCCGCCATGCTCAACCAGCACTTCCGCATGGCTCTGCTCACCGGCATGGACCGCGGCACCTTCAACGCCCAGCGCAACGGCGAGGAGCTCAAGTTCAGCAACCTGCTCAACTCCTACACCCCCGGCGACTTTGTGAAGCTGAAGGAGGACGTGACGGTTGACATCAACGGCACCCCCACCACCTTCCCCGCCGGCACCAACTACGGCGTGATTGTCCAGGCCCAGATCGACGCCGACGGCTTCCCCGCCAAGGTCTATGATCCCGAGGGCGCGGGCGGCGCGGGCGCCTCCTCCGGCTACGACGGCTGGTACAACGTGGAGTACGCCAAGAGCGAGCTGGCCAAGGCCGTGGAGGAGCTGGCCGCGATGGGTCTGGAGATCACCGCCGAGAATCCCATCCAGATCGACTACCCCTACGCCGGCAACGCGGAGGTGTGGCTCAACTGCGCCCAGGTCATCAAGAAGTGCTGGGAGGAGATGAGCGGCGGCCTCATTCAGGTCAACCTCATCACCTGCGTGGACCAGCCCGAGTGGTACGCCTGCGGCTACGATCCCAAGACCGGCGCGGAGATGAACTACGACTTCGCCGACATGGCCGGCTGGGGCCCCGACTACGGTGATCCCTGCTCCTACCTTGACACCCTCCTGCCCAACGGCGACGGCTTTATGGCCAAGAACTTCGGTTTGTACTGGGCCTGATTTCCTGTCCATCAGCAAAGCGATCAAAGATCTATAACGCGCGCGGCGGGAGAATGGAATAATCCGTTCTCCCGCCGCCACTTAGAGAGAGGTAGGTGACCCCGCATGACAAAATACTTGCTCAAGCGCCTGCTCCACGGGATCTTCTCCATCGTGATCCTGGTGGGCATCGTCATGGTGATGATCTATTCCATGCTCAACCGGAATCTGGTTTTCGCCAAGGACCCGCTGTATACCAAGGTCAGCGGCAACGCGAAAACCGCCTACTGCTACCAGAAGTGGGAGGAGTACGGCTATCTGGACTACGTGACCTACGGCGACTATCTCAACGAGCTGGTAAAGAGCGGCGAGCTGGACGAGGAGACCCGCGGCGATGTGGCCTCCTTCGGCCGGACGCCGGACAAGGACTCCGAGGCCGTAGCGGAGTACGTGGCAAAATTTACCGAGACCTACCGCGCCCGGGGCTACACGGTGGAGCGCCTGGACGCCATGATGCTGGGAGGCCGGAAGGTAGCCAGCGGCGGGCAGCAGCAGCTCTTCGCCTATAAGGACCTGCCCCTGGCTAACCGGCTGTGGACCTATTTCACCAGCCTTTTCCAGGTGGAGAGCATCCACTATGTACAGGAGGACATCCCCGACCGGGGGCTGACCTTTACGCTGCACGATCCGGTTTATGAGGGGAAATTTTCCCCGGCCATTATCGGAAACGGGACGCGGCACAAGTATCTGCTCTACTTTAACTCAGAATTTCCCTATATTCACCAGAATATAGTTACCATTCGCCTGGGCACCTCCTACACGGTGGCCAACGGCATCGACGTGTTCAGGACCATGACCAGAAGCCAGGGCTCCTATGTCCTGCGGCCCATGACCTTCCCCTCGGGCCTCCAGGAGAACAGCGCCGACGATCTGCACAGCGCCACCTACCAGCCCAACTCCCGGACCAACAACGCCGTCTACGCCGACCGGTTTATCGACGACTACACCGGCGTGGACACGGTAAAGAACAATATGTCCAAGATGGGCTACTCCTTCACGCTGGGGATTCTGGCGATTCTCTTGGCCTACCTGATCGCGATGCCCATGGGGATTCTCATGGCCCTGCGGAAGGATAAGCTCCTCGACAAGCTGGGCACCATCTATATTGTCTTTATCAGCGCGGTGCCCTCCCTGGCCTATATTTTTATGGTCAAGGCCATCGGCGGAAGGGTTTTCGGCCTGCCCACCCTCATCGACATGGAGTCCGCCAACAAGCTCATGTACCTGCTGCCGGTCGTCTCCCTGGCCCTGCCCTCCATCGCCAGCCTGATGAAATGGCTGCGCCGGTATATGATTGACCAGATGAACTCCGACTATGTGAAGTTCGCCCGGTCCAACGGCCTGTCGGAGGGGGAGATCTTCTCCAAGCATATCCTGAAAAACGCGGCCATTCCCATTGTCCACGGCATCCCGGGCAGCATTCTGGCCGCCCTCACCGGCGCGATCATCACCGAGCGCGTCTACGTGGTCCCCGGCGCGGGCAACCTGCTCACGGAGGCCATCAACAAGTATGACAACGGCGTTATCGTGGGCGTGACCCTCTTCTACGCTGTGCTCAGCGTGGTGTCCCTGATCCTGGGCGATATCCTGATGGCCACGGTGGACCCCAGAATCTCGTTCTCGACAAAGGATAGGTGAGTGCTATGGAGTATGATTACAAGAAATTGGGTCTGAGCGTGGAGGAGCTCTTCTCCCGCGTGGACCACAGCGATCTGGAGTCCGAGAAGATCACCGCCCCACGCTACTCCTACTGGCAGAGCGTGTTCCGGGTGTTCTTCCGGAAGAAGCTGAACATCGTCATTCTGGGGCTGCTGGTGGTGGTGGTTCTGTTCGCCTATATCTACCCCTCCCTGACGGAGTACGACCGGTTCGGCAACCTGATGAACGCGGAGGCCAAGCACCTGACCCCCGGCGCCGCTATGGAGCTCTTCGGACGGGAGCTCAAGTGGATTCTGGGGGCCGGCGCCAACGGCCAGTCCACCTTCGACGCCATCTGGACCGGCGCGCGGATCTCCATCACCCTGGCCTTCCTCTGCGCGCTCATCAATATGACCCTCGGCGTGGTTGTGGGCGCTGTCTGGGGCTTCTCCAAGACGGTGGACGCCTTTATGATTGAGGTCTACAACGTGATGGCAAACGTGCCCTATGTGCTGCTGGTGGCCGTGATGGTCATGCTGCTGGGCCCCAGCTTCCGGACGCTGGTGTTTGCCATGACCATCACCGGCTGGTTGTCCATCGCCTACTTTATCCGAACACAGGTTGTTATCATCCGTGACCGGGAATACAATCTGGCGTCACGATGTCTGGGCACCTCCACGGTGAAGATTGCCATGAAGAACATCCTGCCCTTTATGACCAGCGTGATTGTCACCTACGTGGCGGCGGAGATTCCGCTCTATATCTCCATGGAGGTCTTTCTGGCCTATATCGGCCTGGGCATGAGCGAGATGAGTCTGGGCCGCCTGATCTTCGAGGCGGAGAGCGCCATGGCGACGCCGGGCTGGGGCTTCGAGTTCTGGAGCCCGGTGGCTATTGCCTGCGTCATCTCCGTGGTGCTGTACGTGGCGGGTCAGAACCTGGGCGACGCGTCCGATCCGCGGACACACATGTAAGGGGGGAGCGCCATGGCAGAAGAGAAGAAGGTAGTGCTGTCCGTCAAGGACTTAGAGGTGAAGTTCCGGGTTCGCGGCCGGGTGCTCACCGCCATCCGGGGCATCTCCCTGGATATCTATGAGAACGAGGCCATCGCCATCGTGGGAGAGTCCGGCTCCGGCAAGAGCGTGTTTACTAAGACCTTCGCGGGGATGCTGGACTCCAACGGCTTCATCAGCCAGGGAAAGATCCTCTTTGACGATCCGGAGCTCTCGGATACGCGGGTGAAGCTGACCCCTTTGGCCCATAAGCTCATTCACAAGGCCCGCCGCAGGCTGGACGAGGACGCCAGGCTGGAGCTGGGGGCCGCCACCTACCGGCAGATTCTGGAGCTGGAGTCGGAGAAGCGGCAGCGCGCCGGCCTCAGCGGCGAGGAGCAGGCCGCAGCCCAGGCGGAGATGAAGGAGCTGAAGGACCGCCGCACCGAGGCCTTCAACCGGAAGCAGACCCTGGACCCGTCCAAGGAGAAGGAGCAGATCCGCCAGGTGTCCGGGCTGATTGCCCAGCTGGACGAGGAGATGAAGGCCCTGGAGAAGAAGCAGGCGGAGGCGGTCAAGGCCAAGGAGGCCTCCCTCGCCGCTGACGCGGGCTTTCAGAAGCAGTACAAGGAGCGCCGCGACGCCCTCCAGGCCCAGTATGATCGGGAGATCAAGGGGGAGATTTCCCCCGCCGCCGCCGCACGCAACGAGATTCTGGCCAAGGAGATCTATCTCTCCGTGGGCCGCTACGGCCTCCACCAGCGGGTGCAGTACCTCAACCGCCTCCTGGCGGCGGTGCGGGAGGCTATGCGGCTGGGGGTGGATCTGGACGACGAGGAGCAGCGCAGCGCCGTCTTTGACGACGTGACCTTCCGGGTCAAGTACCTGGACGAGACGGCGGATCAGCTCCACGGCACCTGCGTGCTGAACCTGGCCAGGGTGAAGTACCCCAAGGACTGGTGCCAGATCCGGGGCCGGCGGATTGCCACCGTGTTCCAGGATCCCATGACCAGCCTCAACCCCATTATCACCATCGGCAAGCAGATCACCTCCATCATCCTCAAGCACCAGGACTGCTCCGAGGCGGAGGCACGGCGGCGGGCCCTGGAGCTGATGCGGAAGGTGGGCATCCCCAAGGCGGAGGCCCGGTTTGACGACTACCCCTTCCAGTACTCCGGCGGTATGCGCCAGCGGATTGTCATCGCCATCGCCCTGTCCTGCCAGCCGAAGATCCTGATCTGCGACGAGCCCACCACGGCTCTGGACGTGACCATCCAGGCCCAGATTCTGCAGCTCATCAAGGATCTCCAGAAGGAGTTCAACTACACCATTGTTTTCATCACCCACGATCTGGGGGTGGTGGCCAATGTGGCGGACCGAGTAGCCGTGCTGTATGCGGGACAGATCGTGGAGCTGGGCACTGTGGAGGAGGTCTTTTACGACCCCCGCCATCCCTACACCTGGGCCCTGCTCTCCTCCCTGCCCCAGCTGGCCCAGAAAAATGAAAAGCTCTACTCCATCACCGGCACACCGCCCTCCCTGTACAACAGCATCGCGGGCGACGCCTTTGCCCCCCGGAATCCCTACTGCATGAAGATCGACACCCTGCTGGAGCCCCCCATGTTCCAGGTGTCGGAGACCCATTTTGCCAAGACCTGGCTGCTGGAGCCCCATGCCCCTAAGATTGAGAAGCCCGAGGGCATCCGGGATATCCATGAGAAGCTCATCAAGGCATTCAATATTTGAGGGGGAGGACAGAATTGTGGCTACAGTAAATCAAGCGGCTGTGAATAAGGCCGGAAGCCTGCCGGAGCACGGTCCCATTGACGAGAACGGCAGGGAGATCCTCCTCTCGCTCAAGAACGTGGATATCACCTTCGGCAAGGGGGAGACCGCCGTCCGGGCGGTGCAGAACGCCTCCTTTGACATCTATAAGGGGGAGACCTTCTCCCTGGTGGGGGAGTCCGGGTCCGGCAAGACCACCGTGGGCCGGGCGGTTATCCGGGTCAACCCCCTGGCCGCCGGGGAGATCCAGTACAAGGGCGTGCGCATCTCCGGGAGGATCCCCCGGGCTCTGGACCGGGAGGTTATCCGCAACATTCAGATGGTGTTCCAGGATCCGGCGGCGTCCCTCAACGAGCGGGCCACCGTGGACTACATCATCTCCGAGGGGCTCTATAACTTCCATCTCTTTGAGAATGAGGCGGACCGGGTGAGGAAGGTGGAGCACATGATCGAGGAGGTGGGCCTGCTCCCGGAGCACCTGACCCGCTATCCCCACGAGTTCTCCGGCGGACAGCGCCAGCGCATCGGCATCGCCCGGGCCATGGTCATGGAGCCGGAGCTGGTGGTGGCCGACGAGCCCATCTCCGCCCTGGACGTGTCCATCCGGGCCCAGGTGCTCAACCTCATGAAGAAGTTCCAGGAGGAGAAGGGGCTGACATATCTCTTTATCGCCCACGACCTGTCCGTGGTGCGCTTCATCTCCGACCGCATCGGCGTCATCTACAAGGGGCGCATTGTGGAGGTGGCGGAGGCGGAGGAGCTGTTCAACTTCCCCCTCCACCCCTATACCCACTCCCTGATCTCCGCGATTCCCATCCCCGATCCCAAGCTGGAGAAGAGGAAGGTTCTCTATACCTACGACCCCTCCATCCATGACTACAGTGAGGACAAGCCGGAGTTTGTCTGCATCGGCCATGACCACTACGTCTACGGAAATAAGAAGGAGATCGAGGAGTATCGGGCTGTCCGGGAGCGGGGAATTCCTGTCAAGCCCATCACCATTCTGGCCCCCGACGAGGAGATGCCGGCCCCGCAGGAGCGGGCGGGGAGCGGCGAGGAGGATATCACCATCCCGCCGGCCCGGGATACGGGCAGCGTGTGGTATACGGTGCTGGCGTTTTTCCTGCCCCTGCTGGGGCTGGCGGGGATGCTGCTGTTCAGGCACTTCCACCACTTCCGGAACTACAGGGCCTGCAAAAAGGGGACGATTGCCGGCTTTGCCGTCATAGGCATTATTCTGGCGGCCTTCCTGCTGCTGCTCTGGCGGGTGGTGGCCTGAGTTGGGCCGCGCCGCCAGAGGCAGCGGGGACCGGAGGCCGGGCCTCCCGCCGGTGGAGCACATCGCGCTGAACGGGGAGAGCGGCGGGCGGAGGCTCCTGCTGGCCGGCCTTCTGCTGGTGATCGGTGTGCTGCTGCTGGTCTGGGGCTTTATGCAGCTGCTGTCCCCCGGGAGCGAGTGGGTGACCATCCGGGCCGGCCTGGAGGAGGGGACCACCTGCGGGGAGGAGTTTACCTTCCTCTACCGTCTGGGCGGCGAGCCGTCCCCCAGGACGGAGCAGCGGGCGGTGACGGAGTGCTATACCCGGCTGTGCCGGCGGGCGTACCAGATGTTCCAGGCGGACGAGACCTTTTCAGATGCGACCGGCCTGGGGGACATCAACTGCCGGCCCAATACGGAGCTGGAGGTCGAAGCTCCGCTCTACAGGGCCCTTGAGACAGTGGAGCGGAGCGGAAGCCGGGCGCTGTATCTGGGGCCGGTCTATGACCGGTATGAGGGGATCTTCTTCTGCCAAGAGGACAGCCAGCTGGCGGACTTCGACCCCCGGATAAGCGAGGAGGTGCGCCTGGAGTATCAGACGGCGGCGGATTTTGCCAACGACCCGGAGTCCATCCGGCTGGAGCTGCTGGGGGAGGGGAGGGTCCGGCTGTATGTGTCGGAGGAGTACCTGTCCTACGCCCGGCGGGAGGGGATCGAAACGTTTATCGACTTTGCCTGGATGCGCAACGCCTTCATCGCGGACTATCTGGCCGGGGAGCTGGAGCTTGCCGGCTATGGCCGGGGGGTTCTCACCAGCTATGACGGCTTTGTTCGGAATATGGACCGGGGGGAGACGGACTACAGCCTCACCATCTACGACCGGCGGGAGGGGACGGCCTATATCGCCGCCGGGATGCCCTACCGGGGCCCCATGAGCGCGGTGTCCCTTCGGGACTTCCCGGTGAGCGAGCTGGACAGCCTGCGCTTCTACCGGCTGGAGAACGGGGAGATCCGGACCTGCTATGTGGACCCGGCGGACGGGATTGACAGAGCGGCCCTCCCCAGTCTGACCTGCTATGGGGCAGATTTGAGCTGCGGGGAGATTTTGCTGGCGATGCTGCCGGTCTACGTGGCCGATGCGTTCCAGGCGGAGGCGCTGGACGCTCTGTCGGAGCGGGGCATTCAGTCCGTCTACTGCCAGGGGAACGGCGTCTACAGCACCGATCCCCATCTGGCGCTGACCCGGCTGGCTGCGGAAAAATAGAGGAGACGCGGATGGGACGAACTCCCATCCGCGTCTTTGCGCGCTGTTCAGCCCCGGACCTCCGCCCCCCAATACCCCCAGATACTCATTCCGGTCACGGACGCCAGGGCGGCGGCGCCCGCCAGAGCCCACTGCCCCGGCGTCAGGGCCCCGTCTATCCCCAGAATAACGGCCCCGAGCCGGGCCAGCAGGGTCATCCGCCCGCTTGCGGCCCCACGCACCGCCTGGCCCACGATCGCGGGCGTGAGGCAGAGGGCGATCCAAATCACAGCGGCCGCCTTGGCGCCGAAGCGGACCTGCAGGACGCCTATGGCCAGATCCAGCACGCAGATGGTTGGAATCACAGCCAGAGGCACCGGCCAGGCGAAAAATTTGTCCATAGATATCTGGCAGGCGTACCCGGGGTACAGCGCCCTGTACAGGGCCAGCTCCGTTTGATAGAATATCCAGCTCACCAGATAGCCCATAGCGGCCACAGCCGCCGTGTTCAGGGTATCCCACAGCAGGAAGCTCCGCCGGGGCTGTCCCATCATCACCGCCAGCCGGAACCGGACGGCAGAGGTGCCGCCCCGGGCCACGATGCCCACGGCGATGCCGATAGCCGCCATCAGGGAGCCCATGCAGGCGTAGTCCATGTCCTTGTTGAGAAAGGTGTTGATTCCCAGCACCATCGCCACGCCGAAGGCGAAGAAGCCCGTCTGATAGGCCAGCATAATCAGCGGCCCCTTCCGGTTGATTTGGACGGTATTCCAGAATTTCATCTTGCGTTTCCCCCTTACAATTTTACTTCCCGCCGCCGCAGGAGCACCCACTGGAACAGCACGTCCGCCGCCAGGGTTCCCAGCGCGATGAGGACCAGCCACCAGGGCGTTTTCACCAGATATCCCGCCAGCTTCACCACTGCTGCGGCGCTGAAGCCGCCGTTCAGGGATGCTGCGCTGGTTATTCCGATCAGGCCCCCCGCCCCGCCGCATAGAAGGACGATGATCACGGTGCCCAGCCACCGCCACCGGACAAAGAGGGTGCCCAGGATGCTCCCCAGGGAGGAGACCGCCACCAGGACGCAGAGAATGGTGGGAAAGCTCCGCAGGCCCAGACCGGACAGCTCCCCCGGAAAGAGGACCCAGATCAGGGCGCACAGGCCCATAGTCACGGCGATCACCAGCACGCGGTAGTAGTGGAATCCCAGCAGTACATTCCACCGGGTCTCCCCCATGGACAGCAGCAGGGGAACATACAGGGTCTGGGACCCTGTGTTGAGCATCATCATGCCGAAGATAGCGGACGCGCACAGGAGGTAGGGCAGCTGGGCGGCAAAATCTGCCGTCTGCTCCCGGTCCGCCCCCAGCAGGCTGAGGACCGCCAGGATGGCCATAGCGCCCAGCACCACCTCCAGGCTCTCCCAGGTGTACCGGGTCCAGAAGCGGAGGCTACGCTTCATGGCGCTCCTCCTCTCCGCACAGGGCAACAAAGGCCCGCTGGAGGCTCACCGGCTGGACGGACACGTCCCGTGTCTCGTCCACGCTCTGGCCGGGCTGGAGGAACACGGTGACGCCCTTGCTCCGGCCCACGGTCTCCGTGTGGTGGAGCTCCAGGCCGGCCGTGGCGGCGTCCACCTCCTCGGCCTTGCCGCTGACGTGGCGGACCCGCTCTAAGAGGGACTGGGTCTCCTCCATCAGCAGCAGTCTCCCCTCGTGGAGGACGATGACCTCCTCCAGGATGTCCGACGCCTCCTCGATGATATGGGTGGAGACGACAAAGGTCCGGCCCGTCTCTGTGTACTCCTCCAGCAGCAGCTTGTAGAACTGCTCCCGGGCCACCACGTCCAGCCCCGCCACCGGCTCGTCGAGAATGGTGTAGGGGGCCTTGGAGCACATGGCGACGATGATGGTCACCATGGAGAGCATCCCCTTGGAGAGCTTCGCCAATTTCTTTTTGGTGTTGAGCTGGAAGAGCTCCACCAGCCGCTTCTCCATCTCCTTGTCCCAGCCGGGGTAGTAGATGGAGGCGATGCGCAGGTACTCCTTCACCTTCATAGCCGCCAGGCCGCTCTCGGCGTTGGCGGTCAGCTCCCGGGAAAAGCACAGCTTCTCCAGGCTTTTCCGGTTTTCCCACACCGGCTGGCCGTCCAGGGAGACGGTACCGCCTGTGGCGGGATTCTGGGCGGTGAGGATGGACAGGAGGGTGGTTTTCCCCGCCCCGTTGCGGCCGATGAGGCCGTAAATGCGCCCCGGCTCCAGGGTCAGGGAGATGTCCCGGAGGACCTCCCGCCCGCCGTAGGCCTTGGTGATGTGTTGGCAAGTCAGGCTCATAATTCTGTCTCTCCTATCATAGTCAGCAGCTCCTCCCGGCGGATGCCCAGGCTCTTGGCCTCGGCCAGCAGGGGGGCGATGTGTTTCCCGGCGAACTCCGCGCGCCGGTGGGCCAGGATCTTCTCCCGCGCGCCCTTGGCGACAAACATACCGATACCCCTCCGTTTGTAGAGGATCCCCCGGTCCACCAGGAGATTGATCCCCTTGGCGGCGGTGGCGGGGTTGATGGTGTAGAGCTTGGCGAGCTCGTTGGTGCTGGGCGCCTGCTCCTCCTCCAGGAGGATGCCCCGCAGGATATCCGTCTCGATCATCTCGCCGATCTGGAGATAGATGGATTTCTGCTCCGTCAGATGCTCGTTCAAAGTCGACCTCCTTTCTTCATTGCTCCATTGGTTAGTTGCTTGTGTAATTAACCATACAACAAGTGAGGGGGTTTGTCAAGGGGGAGGCGGAAAAAATTTCTCTGGTGTCTGCCGGGCAGGAAGGGTTATGTCGGTGCGTGGTACAGAGGTTCCCAGCCGAAGGGCCGCGCATTCTTGGAAAACAGGTGGTCTCGGCTTGCAATCCCATGGCCGGTATGTTATGATAGAAACAGTGCCGATAAATGCGCCGGAAGGGCGCGGAAGAGGGAGGATTTTTATGAAAAGAGCGGTTTCCATGCTGCTGGCCGCCGTTTTGCTGACGGCCCTGGCGGCTCCGGCCGGCGCGGCCAGCCCCTATGATTTTGAGAAGATCAACAGCTATATGGAGGGCCAATTTGCCGATGTTCCTGCCGGGAGCAGGTGGGCGGACAACGTGCGCTCCGTCTACGAGGTTGGCCTTATGGCCGGCGTCACCGACACCCGCTTCGACACGGAGGGCAGTCTGACCATTATCCAGACGGTGGCGATGGCCTGCCGCCTCCACAGCGCCTACTGCGGCGAGGGGACGCCGCTGGAGGAGATGGTGGAGGCCAACAGCGGGGCCTGGTACCAGCCCTATGTGGAGTACGCGGATTCCCATGAGATTGCGAGCCTGGAGGGCATCGACGATATCAACGCCGACATCGCCCGGGGCGACTTCGCCTGGATTGTGTGGGCTGCCGTGCCTGACGAGGCTCTGGCGGAGATCAACAGCGTTGAGGACGGGGCCATCCCGGATGTCCCCATCACCGGCTACTACGCCGCGCCGGTGTACGCCCTGTACCGGGCGGGGATTCTCACCGGCAACGACGCCAAGGGGACCTTCACCCCCGAGAGCACCATCAGCCGGGGGGCGGCGGCGGCCATCATCAGCCGGATCGCCGACTCCTCCCTCCGCCGGCCCGTCACCTTGACCAAGGCGGCTTTCCAGCCTGTGGCGATGCAGGACCTGGCAAACCTGAAGAGCATCCAGAAGAAGGCCACTGACCAGGAGCTGGCCCAGGCCTATGACGAGGCCCTGGCGCTGGCGGCACCCTACGCCGGCATGGCCCTGGAGGACCAGCTCATGGGGATTGCCGTCTCCATTCGGGAGCGGTTTGAGCAGGGGATGAGCTACTCTATGGAGACAGAGCACTATAACGACCCCTACGGCTATTTTATCCTGGGCTCCGCCTCCTGTGCCGGCTGCACCCGGGCTACGGGGCTGTGCCTGAACATCCTGGGCATCCCCTATGAGCACGTCAACGAGAACCAGTACAGCCACCAGTGGTGCCGGGTAAAGGTGGGGGATACCTACTGGATCTGCGACGCCTACGGGCTCTACTGCGGCCCGGAGCCCGCGCCCTACGCCCATCCGTATATGTAACCCGCCGGAAAAGCGGAGGCCCCTCCCCAGGAGGGCAAGTCTGGGGAGGGGCCTTCTGCTGTAAAAATTGACGGCGGAGAGAAAAAACTGTTGATTGTGGACCGGGTTTGTTTTATAGTAAAAGGGCGCGCGCGGAACAAACGGGAGGGATTGTCCGAAACAGTGACAAACCGCTCCACCTGTCCAGTGACAGAAATCCCCTTTTTTGGTAGTCTCTAGTTGAGATTTACAACAGAAAGGGGTTTCACCGATGAACAGCATTTCTGAAAAGATGAAAACCGCCGCCGTGACAACCGCCGTAAAAAAGGCCGTCGACTACCTGGAGAAGGACCCGGAGGCCAACGCCGTCAAGGTCATGGATATGGTGGACGCTCTCACGCCCGGAGACTGGTACGGACCCCAGCGCCAGGCCATCCGGGAGGTTATTGAGAGCAGGAACAACTGGTACCGGCTGGTGATGAAGATATTTGATCTGGACCCCGGCGTCCGCCGGGCGTTCATCCAGAATTTCCTCATCAACGCCAGCCTGGTGGGCAGCGCCGTCCAGGAGGACACCGCCCGGCGGGAGGACTGCAACGTGCCCTGGGCCATCCTGCTGGACCCCACCTCGGCCTGCAACCTCCGCTGCACCGGCTGCTGGGCCGCCGAGTACGGGAACCGGCTGAACCTGACTTTGGACGAGATGGACTCCATCGTCCGCCAGGGCAAGGAGCTGGGCACCTATATGTACATCTTCACCGGCGGCGAGCCCCTGGTCCGGAAGGCGGACATCCTGGCCCTGTGTGAGCGCCACCCGGACTGCGAGTTCCTGTCCTTCACCAACGGCACCCTTATTGACGAGCAGTTCTGTGAGGAAATGCTCCGGGTGAAGAACTTTGTCCCGGCCCTCAGCGTGGAGGGCTTCGAGACCGCCACCGACGGCCGCCGGGGCGGCGGCACCTATCAAAAGGTGGTCCGGGCCATGAAGCTGCTGAAGAGCCACGGCCTGCCCTTCGGCATCTCCACTTGCTACACCGGCGCGAACTTCGAGGATGTGACCAGCGAGGCGTATTTCGACCAGATGATCGACTGGGGCGCGCTGTTTGTTTGGTACTTCCACTATATGCCCGTGGGGAAGGGCGCGGTGCCGGCCCTGCTGCCCACGCCGGAGCAGCGCGCGGAGGTCTACCGCCGTATCCGGGCCTACCGGGAGACCAAGGCCATTTTCTCCATGGACTTCCAGAACGACGCGGAGTATGTGGGCGGGTGCATCGCCGGCGGGCGGCGGTACCTCCACATCAGCGCCGCCGGGGACGTGGAGCCCTGCGTGTTTATTCACTATTCCAATGTCAATATTCGAAGCTGTACCCTGCTGGAGGCCCTCAAGAGCCCCCTCTTCATGGCCTACCACCGCAATCAGCCCTTCAACGACAATATGCTGCGGCCCTGCCCCATGCTGGAGAACCCGGAGAAGCTCCGGGCCATGGTCAGGGAGTCCGGGGCCAGGTCCACGGATTACGAGTCCCCGGAGGACGTGGACACGCTCTGCGACCGGGCGGAGCCCTACGCCGCAGCCTGGGCCCCGGCGGCGGAGGCGCTGTGGAGGGAGTGAGCGGATGCGCCCTTGCCTGGGGCCTGCGCGGTACAGCTGAATGGAAAATCGCAAGCAAAGGAGTATTCTGTTTCTATGAGCTACCGCATTTTTACCGATGCTACCGCCGACCTCTGCCCCGCCATGACGGAGGGCTTGCCCCCGGTTGCGGTCATCCCCATGGAGGGGGAGCTGGGCGGGGCGCCCTTTACCTTCGGCCCCGGCGGGGACCTGACCATCGAGGAATTCTACGCCGGGCAGCGGGAGGGAAAGTTTGCCTCCACCTCCCAGATCAATCCCGCCGTGTACCGGGACGCCTTTGAGCCCTGCCTGAAGGGCGGGGAGGATATCCTTTACCTCTGCTTCTCCTCGGGGCTCTCCGGGACGATCCAGACGGCCCACCTGTGCATGAACGAGCTCCGGGAGGAGTACCCGGAGCGGAAAATGCTCTGTGTGGATACGCTCTGCGCCTCCGTGGGCGAGGGGCTTCTTGTCCGGGAGGCCCTGAAAAAGCAGGCGGAGGGCGCGGCCATGGAGGAGCTGGCCGCCTGGGCGGAGGACAGCCGCCTGCGGGTCTGCCACTGGTTTACGGTGGACAACTTTGAGCACCTGCGCCACGGCGGGCGGGTTTCCACGGTGGCCGCTGCCGCCGGGACTCTGCTTCAGATCAAGCCCCTCCTCCATGTGGACCAGGAGGGCCGTCTGGAGGTCATCGAGAAGCCCCGGGGCCGCCGCCGGGCGGTGGAGGCCCAGCTGGCCCGCCTGGAGGCCGGCTGGAAGCCGGAGTGGGGCGGGGATATTGTGGTGGGCCACGGCGGCGTGCCGGAGGTTGGCGAGCAGCTGCGCCAGGAGGTCCAGAAGCGGCGCCCGGAGGCAAAGACTTTCCTCTCGGAGATCGGCCCGATCATCGGGGCCCACACCGGGCCGGGGATGCTGGCGGTGGTCTACTGGGGGACGAACCGGTGAGCGGGCGGGTGAACAACTACGAGGTCACCAAGCGGAGGATGGCGGAAAAATTCCTGGACTACGACCAGGAGGGGATGATCCGCCGCTTCCGGCTGGACAGCGATAAGGACTGGCTCCGCGTCCGGTTATTGAGGCGCGTGTATGAGATTGACCGCGCGGAGGGGATTGTGTACGTGGCGGAGAATGGCCGGCGGACGGAGGCCGGCTTCAATGAGACGATGACTATCTATGACGTGCTCTGCAATGCGAAGGCGGACGCCGCCCTGTCCGAGGAACTGGTCAGGGTGGAGGGGCTGGTGAAGGCCGCCAGCACCCCGTCGGGGGAGCTCTTCGGCGGGAGGGCCCGGCGCTTCGAGGGCAGGGAGCGGGAATTGGCCCTGGCCTGCGAGAGGCTGGGCGGGGAGCGGTTCGGGAAGGGCGATGTGGCCTACCGCCTGCCGCTGTTCGATTTCCTCCCAGTGGTCTTCCAGTTCTGGAGCGCGGACGAGGAGTTCCCGCCCAGTATGCTGTTGCTGTGGGACAGGAATACCACGGATTTCATGCGCTTTGAGACCGTGTGGTACGCGGCGGGCTATGTCCTCGACAGACTCGCGGAGCAGGTGGAGGGAAATTGAGAAAAACAGGAGGGTTCCGCCGGGGACCCTCTTGTTTTTTCGGCGTACAGATGTTAGAATAGAGGACAATATGGAAAAGGAGCCAGTCCATGCGCATCTTAGGCATCGACCCCGGCGTGGCCACCATCGGCTTCGGCCTGGTGGAGGCCCAGCGCAGCGCCGTCCGCCTGCTCCAGTACGGTGTCATTACCACTCCGGCGGGCCTGCCCCTGTCCGCCCGGCTTTTTCAGATCTCCCAGGACCTGTCCCAGCTGTTGGGCCAGTTCAGGCCCGACGAGGCGGCGGTGGAGGAGTTATTTTTCTCAAAGAATATTACAACGGGGATTGCTGTGGCCCACGGCCGGGGAGTGATTCTCCTGGAGGCGGAGCGCGCCGGCGTGCCGGTGTACGAGTACACGCCCATGCAGGTCAAGCAGGCCGTGGCCGGCTACGGCGGCGCGGACAAGCGCCAGGTGATGCTCATGACCCAGCGGCTTTTGAAGATGAAGGCCGTCCCCCGCCCCGACGACGCCGCCGACGCCCTGGCGATTGCCATCTGCCACGGCCGCAGCGCTACCAGCCTGCTGAATACGGAGCGGATTTTTGACCCGAGGAAATACGATACGAGATAGGGCCGGCATACTTTTTTCTTGAAAGAAAAAAGTATCAAAAAAGAACTTTTGCGCAAAGCTCCGCTTTGCTTATGTTAGGAGATTCTATGTACTACTATGTTTCCGGCACGGTGGCCCATGTGGAGCCCTACCTCGCCATTATTGACTGCGGCGGAGTGGGCTACGCCTGCCATACCACGTCCTACACGCTCTCCCAGGTCAAAAAGGGTGACAAGGCAAAGCTCTTTACATACCTCAGCGTCCGGGAGGACGCGATGGACCTCTACGGCTTTGCCAGCCAGGAGGAGCTCAAGCTCTTCCGACAGCTCATCTCTGTTTCCGGTGTCGGCCCTAAAGCGGCCTTGGCGATTCTCTCCTCTACCACTCCGGCCAATCTGGCTATGAGCATTATTACCGGGGATGAAAAGGCGCTGACAAAGGCCCCCGGCGTGGGCAAGCGCATTGCTCAGCGGGTGATTCTGGAGCTCAAGGACAAGCTGGCCAAGGGGCAGTCTATTTCCGCTTCCGGGGAGAATGTAGCCGGCCCGGCGGTGACCATTATCCCCCAGAACAAGCTCAGCGAGGCCTCCGCCGCCCTGGCGGTGCTGGG
>JAAWHO010000028.1 GCA_022795905.1 Oscillospiraceae bacterium | reverse complement strand
GGAGGACACGGCCAAGGCTGTCTATGAGGAGATCGACGCTTTCGCCGAGTATGCCTTCAACAAGGCCCACGCGGTGTGCTACGCGGTGGTGGCCTACCAGACGGCGTGGTTCAAGCTCCACCACCCCAAGGAGTACATGGCGGCGCTGCTGACCAGCGTCCAGGGCTACTCGGAAAAGGTCTCCGAGTACATCGGCGAGTGCCGGGACATGGGCATTGCCCTGCTGCCGCCGGACGTGAACCGGTCCCGGGACACCTTCACCGTGGAGGAGGGGGGCATCCGCTTCGGTCTGGCGGCCATCAAGAACATTGGCCGGGGCTTCATCCAGGGCGTGGTCCGGGAGCGGGAGGCAAACGGGGATTTCGCCGGCTTCCAGGACTTCTGCGAGCGGATGTACGGCGGGGATATGAACAAGCGCGCTCTGGAGAATCTGATCAAGGCGGGGGCCTTCGACAGCTTCGGCGTGTTCCGGAGCCGCCTGGCGGCGGTGGGAGAGAAGCTGCTGGACGCCATCGCCAGCAGCCGCCGGCAGAACGTGGAGGGGCAGATCGACTTCTTCGGCATGACCGGCGGCCCGAAAAAGAGCGTGGACCTGGTCCTGCCCAATATCCCGGAGTACACGGACACGGAGAAGATGCGCCAAGAGCGGGAGGTCACGGGCCTGTACCTCTCTGGCCACCCCATGAATGCCTTCCGGGAGGCGGCGAAGGCCGCCGGCGCGGTGCGCATCGGGGCTGTCAACGAGGACTTTGCCCAGGAGGGCGGCCCGACCACCTTCCAGGACGAGCAGCGGATCGTCGTCGGGGGGATCGTGGCGGCCTACCGGACCAAGACCACCAGGAGCAATACCCTGATGGCCTATGTGACGGTGGAGGACGACAGCGGGTCCATTGAGCTGCTGTGCTTCTCCAAGACGCTGGAGAAGTACAGCGGGATTCTGAAGGAGAACAGCGCGGTGCTCGTGAAGGGGAAGCTGTCCGTCCGGGACGAGAAGCCGCCCCAGATTATGTGCGACTGGGTGGGGGCCCTCAGCGGGGAGATTGACATGAGCGACATGGCGGCTGCGACCGCGGCGTCCATGGCCGGGGTCCAGGTGGTGGAGGGGAAGGTGCTCTGGCTCAGGGTGCCGTCCATGGAGCATCCGGCGGTGTCCCATATCAACCGGGTAATCAATATGTTCCCCGGCGGGACCCCCGCCAAGATGGTCTTTACCGATACCGGGAAGCGGATGGGGACGACCTGTCTGCTGGGCACATCCCTGGTCAGGGAGCTGGTGGAGGTGCTGGGAGAGGAGAATGTGGTGATTCAATGATGCTGGAGCTGATTCTGGGGCGGGCCAACACAGGGAAATCCGCCCTCATATTAGAAAAGCTCCGGGAGCCGGGGGAGGCGCAGAAGCTCCTCCTGGTCCCCGAGCACGCCTCCCACCGGGCGGAGCTGGACCTCTGCCGGACCTGCGGCCCCACCGCCGCGAGAAGGGCGGAGGTGCTGAGCTTCCGACTGCTGGCCCACCGTGTGCTGGCGATCACCGGCGGTCTCGCGGAGGTCTCTTTGGACGCCGGGGGCAAGCTCCTGATGATGCAGCGGGCCCTCCAGGAGGTCTCCCCGAGCCTGAAAATTTACCGCCGTCCGTCCCAGAAAACGGCGTTTCTCTCGGGCCTGGTGGCCCTCGTCGAGGAGTTCCAGTCCTGCCGCGTCCGGCCGGAGGACCTGGGGGACGTCCTGCCGGGGCTCACCGGGATGTCCGCCGACAAGGTCCACGACCTGGCCCTGGTCTACGCCGCCTACCAGTCCCGCCTGCAAAAGGACGGACAAGACCGCCGGGACGCCATGGCCAAGCTGGCAGAGCGCCTGGAGGAGTCGAAGTACATCGACGGAAAGGACATCTGTCTGGACGGCTTTACCTACTTTACCGCCCAGGAGGAGGCTATCCTTGCCATCTTCCTGCGCCGGGCCAGGTCGGTCACCGTGACGCTCTTGGGCCAGTCCGGCAGCGACCTGGAGATCTTCCAGCAGGGACTTCGGGCGAAGGAGCGGCTTGTCCGGCTGGCTGCCCGGTGCGGCGCGGCCTGCCGCGTCATGGAGCTGCCGCCCCGGAGGCCGGAGAACGCTTTGCAGTACCTGGAGTCCGCCTTCTTCGGCGGCGGCGCGCCCTGGCAGGGGGACTGCGGCCAGGCGGAGCTCTACCGGGCCCAGAGCGTCTTCGCCGAGGCGGAGTACGTGGCCGCCGAGATTCTGGGCCTGGTCCGCAGCGGGAAGTACCGCTTCCGGGACATCGCCGTCACCGCCCGGAATCTCCCCGACTACGAGGGGGTTATTGAGAGCGTCTTTGAGCGCTACGGCGTCCCTGTCTACCTCAGCCGCCGCAGCGACGTGCTGGAGAAGCCCGTCCTCAGCCTCATCGCCGGGGCCTTGGACGCCGTCGTGGGGGGCTGTGAGTACGAGGATATGTTCCGCTGGCTGAAAACCGGTCTGGCGGGCATCTCCGACGGGGAGTGCGACCGGCTGGAGAACTACGCCATCGCCTGGGACATCCACGGGAGTATGTGGCTGCGGGAGGAGCCCTGGGCCGCCAACCCCGGCGGGTGGAAGGAGGGCTTTTCCGAGGCCGAGGAGGCGGAGCTGGCCGGGCTCAATGAGCTCCGGGAGCGGGTGCGCCTGCCCCTGCTCCACCTGTCCCAGGGGCTCAGGGCGGAGAAGGGCGCGTCCGGGAAGCTCCGGGCCCTCTACGCCTTCCTGGAGGAAATCGATCTCCCCGGCCAGCTCACCGCCCGCACCGCGCGGCTGGAGGAGCTGGGGGAGCTCCAGCAGGCCAGCGAGTACAGCCAGCTCTGGGAGCTGCTGTGCGATGTGATGGACCAGTTTGCCGACATCCTGGAGGACACCCCCCTGGATGCCGAGGAATTTGTGCGCCTTCTCAAGCTGGTCCTCACCCAGTACGACGTGGGCACTATCCCCGTCTCTCTGGACCAGGTCCAAATCACCCAGATTACCCGCAACGACCGCCACCGGGTCAAGTGCCTGTTCCTTATGGGGGCCAATGACCACGTCCTGCCGGCGGTCCAGCCCAATCAGGGGCTTCTCAGCGAGGAGGACCGGGCGCGGCTGGGGGAGCTGGGCCTGGAGCTGGCCCCCAGCGGGATGGAGCTGTTCCATATCGAGCTGGAGAACCTTTACGCCGCCCTGGCCCAGCCCTCGGATAAGCTGACGGTGACCTGGCCGGCGGCGGACCTGACGGGGAATGAGCTGCGACCCTCCTTCGCGGTGGGGCGCATCCGCTCTCTGCTGCCCGGCGTCAGAGAGACTGTGGACACCGGGGAGCACCTCTGCCGCTGTGCCGCCGCTGTTCCCGCCCTGGAGATGGCCGGGGCGGCCGCCGCCGGCGAGCTCCGGGCCCGCTTCGCCGGGGACGAGCGCTATGCCGGCGCGGTGGATGCCATGGAGCGGGCCGCGTCTATGACCAGAGGCCGGCTGTCCCAGGCGGCGGTGGAGACGCTGTACGGCCGCAGCTACCGGATGTCCGCCAGCCGCATCGACAAGCTGGGATCCTGCCACTTCGCCTACTTCATGCAGTATGGCCTCCGAGCCAGGGAGCGGACCCCGGCGGCCTTCGACGCCGCCCAGGTGGGGACCTTTCTCCACTACGTCCTTGAGCACACCACGCGGGAGGCCCAGAGCCGGGGCGGCTTCGCCGGGCTGGAGGAGAGGGAGCTCCACGGGATGATCGACCGGGTTATCGGGCGGTACATGGCCGCGGCTATGCCCAACTTTGACGAGCGGGACGCCCGGTTCCGCTACCTCTTCCGCCGCCTGCGGGGGACGGTGACCGCCATTGTGGAGAACATGGCCCAGGAGCTGGCGGACAGCGACTTTGTGCCCCTGCAGTTCGAGCTGGGCTTCGGCGGGGAGGACGGGGACCTGCCGGCGGTGGCCATCCATACCCCCGAGGCCAGTCTCACCGTGTCCGGGAAGGTGGACCGGGTGGACGGCTGGCTCCGGGACGGGCGGCTCTACCTGCGGGTGGTGGACTACAAGTCGGGCAAGAAGTCCTTCGACCTGGCGGACGTGCGCCAGGGGCTCAATATCCAGATGCTGCTGTACCTCTTCGCCCTGGAGAAGGAGGGGGAGCCCCTCTTCGGCCACCCCATTGTCCCCGCCGGGGTGCTCTACCTGCCGGCCAGGGACGTGGTGCTGAGCATGGACCGGAGCGCGTCGCCGGAGGAGGTGCGGAAAGCCATGGACCGGGAGCTGCGCCGCAGCGGCCTGGTGCTGGGGGAGCCGGAGGTCCTGCGGGCCATGGAACACAGCGCTCTGGAGAGCCCCCGGTTCCTCCCGCTGACTCTGGGGAAGGACGGCTCTATCGTCAAGGGCGTGGCCGCCGCCGAGCAGCTGGGGAAGCTGGGGCGGTATGTGGACGAGCTCCTCAAGCGCATTGCCCGGGACCTGGCCGGCGGAAACATCGACGCCGACCCCCGGGGGCACAGCGAGACGGACAACGCCTGCACCTGGTGTGAGTTCGCCTCGGCGTGCCACTTCGGGGACTGCGGGGCGGAGGACCGGGTGGAGCTCATCCGCCCGGTGACCCCGGCGGAGTTCTGGGAGCACGTGGACAGGACTGTGGGAGAGGAGGGAGCGCCATGGGCGTGAAGCTGACGGACAGCCAGAGGCTGGCTGTGGAGAACGAGGGAGGCGGGCTGCTGGTGTCCGCCGCCGCCGGCAGCGGCAAGACCCGGGTGCTGGTGGAGCGGCTGTTCCGCCGGGTGCTGGGGGAGGAGCGACGGAATGTGGACGACTTCCTCATTATTACCTATACCCGGGCGGCGGCGGCGGAGCTGCGGGGGCGCATTGCCCAGGAGCTGACGGAGCGGCTGGCCCTCTCCCCGGGGGACCGGCATCTCCAGCGGCAGCTGCTGCGGGTATACCGGGCGGACATCAAGACCATCGACGCCTTCTGCACAGGCCTGCTCCGGGAGAATGTCCACCTGCTGGATACCGGGGAGGAGCGGAGCCTGACGGCGGACTTCCGGGTGCTGGACGAGAGCGAGGCGTCCCTGCTGCGCCGGCGGGTGCTGCCCCGGGTGCTGGAGGAGTTCTACGCCCATATCACTCCCGGCGGGACTCTGCTGGCGGACGCCTTCGGCTTCGGCCGGGACGACCGGGGGCTGGAGAACCTGGTCCTAGAGCTCTACGGCAAGCTCCAGAGCCACGCCTACCCGGACAAATGGCTGGAGGAGCAGAAGCGCCTCTGGTCCCGGCAGCCCGAGGACGCCGGCGAGACGGTCTACGGCCGGGAGATCCTCTCCGCCCTGGGCCGGAAGGCCCGGCACTGGGCCAGGGCGCTGAAGGTCTCCATGGACGAGATGTACTGGGATAAGGGAATCTCCAAGGCCTACACCCCCGGCTTCTCCGCTGCGGCGGAGAGCCTGGAGGCCCTGGCCCGGGCGGCGGAGGAGGGCTGGGACGCCGCAGCGGAGAGCCGGCCTCAGTTTCCCCGGCTGGGGGCGGTGCGGAACTGTGAGAATCCGGAGCTGAAGACCCTCCTCCAGAGCCGGTGGAACCGGTGCAAGAAGGAGATGGCCGCCGCCTGTGCCTTTCTCTCCGTCTCCGCAAGGGAGGCGGGGGAGGACCTGAAGAACGTGGCCCCGGCTATGCTGGCCCTGCTGGATCTGTGCGGAGACTTCGCCGGGGCCTACGGCAGGGAGAAGCTGCGCCGGAACGGGGCGGACTTCTCCGACCAGGAGCACTTTGCCCTGGGCCTGCTGGTGGATGAAAACGGGGCGCCTACGGAGCTGGCGGAGCAGATTTCGGACCGCTACCGGGAGGTGATGGTGGACGAGTACCAGGACACCAACCAGGTCCAGAACGCCATTTTCTCCGCCGTCTCCCACGGCGGGAAAACCCTCTTTACCGTGGGGGACGTGAAGCAGTCCATCTACCGCTTCCGGCTGGCGGATCCCGGCATTTTCTTAAAGCGCTATCACGACTACCTCCCGGCAGAGACGGCCCCGGAGGGGGAGCCCCGGAAGGTGCTCCTCAGCCAGAACTTCCGCTCCCGGCGGGAGGTGCTGGACGCGGCCAACTTCGTCTTTTCCAATATCATGTCCGAGGAGATGGGGGAGCTGGACTACGGACCCGACGAGGCCCTGTATTTCGGCGCGGACTACCTGCCGGAGCGGGGGGACTGCCCCACGGAGCTCCATGTGCTGGATATGCCCACGGGCCGGGACGAGGAGGACCGGGCTGTCTCCACCGCCCTGGCGGAGGCCCGGTTTGTGGCGGCGCGCATCCGCGCTCTGCTGGACGAGGGCTACCCGGTGACGGATGAGGACACCGGGGTGCTGCGCCCCTGCCGTGCGGAGGACATCGTGGTGCTCATGCGCTCCCCGGGCCCACGGCTGCCCCACTACGCGAGGGCCCTGGCGGAGCTGGACATCCCCTGCGCCGCACAGGAGCGGGAGGATTTTTTCTCCGCCATGGAGGTGGCGGTGGTCTGCGCTCTGCTCCAGATTTTGGACAACCCCCGGCAGGACGTGTCCCTTATCGCCGTGCTGCGCTCGCCGCTGTTCGGGTTCACCCCGGACCAGCTCGCCATACTCCGGGGGAGCCACCCGGCGGGGGATTTTTACGAGGCTGTGGCGGAGAGCGGGGACGAGGCCTGCCGGGCCTTCCTGGAGAAGCTGGCGGACCTGCGCTCCCGGGCCAAGGATATGAGTGTCCACCGGCTGCTGTGGCGGCTATATAACGAGCTGAATATCCTGGGCGTTTTCGGCGCTATGGCCAGGGGGGAGGAGCGGCGGGAGAACCTTATCGCCCTGTGCGACTACGCCCGGGCCTACGAGGGCGCGGGGTACAAGGGGCTTTTCGCCTTTGTCAGCCACCTGCGCTTCCTGCTGGAGAATGGGGAGCAGCCCTACAGCGCCGCCGGGAGCGCCGCCGGCGGGGTGCGGATCATGTCCATTCACAAATCCAAGGGGCTGGAGTTCCCTGTTGTGATCCTGGCGGATCTCAACAAGGACTACAACCGGACGGACCTCCAGAACCCGGTGCTGGTCCACCCGGAGATGGGCCTGGGGCCCCTGTATATCGACCTGGAGCGGCATATCCGCTACTCCACCGCGGCCCGGCAGGCCGTCTCGCGGCGGCTGAGCCGGGAGATGCGCTCGGAGGAGATGCGGGTGCTCTACGTGGCCATGACCCGGCCCAAAGAGAAGCTGATTCTGGTGGCCTCTATGCGAAACGCCGCCAAGCGGCTGGCGGACCTGACGGCCCTCTCGGCCCTGCCGGTGCCGCCGGAGACGGTGGACGGGGCCAGGTCCATGGCGGAGTGGGTGCTGCTGCCCCTGCTGCGCCGGGGGGAGGCGAAGTGCCTGCGCACGGCGGCCGGCGTGGAGGAGGGGAGCTTTGCCCTGGCGGAGGACAGTCCCTGGGAGGTGCTATTGCACGACGGCCTGCCCTACACCCGCCCGGCGGGGGAGGCTTCGACCGGCGCGGAGGAGGCCGCCCCGCCGAAGCCTCTGGAGGTGGACTGGGAGGCCATTGTGACGCCCTACCCCTATGCGGCGGAGTGCGCCATCCCCACCAAGCTCACCGCTACCCAGCTCAAAGGCCGGGAGAAGGACGGGGAGATTGCCGAGGGGACGGCGCGGCCCTACAGCCGGCCCAGCTTTGACCGGCCCAGGTTCCTGGCCGGGGAGAAGCCCCTGACGGCGGAGGAGCGGGGGACCGCGGTCCATCTGGTGATGCAGTACCTGCCTTTGGAGGAGCGGGGGGAGGACGCGGTGCGCCGGACGGTGGAGGAGCTGAAAAACCGCCGCCTGCTGACGCCGGAGCAGGCCGAGGCGGTGGATATAAGGAGTATCGCCCGGTTCCTGGATTCGCCCCTGGCGGAGGAGCTGCGGGGGGCGGAGGATGTGAAGCGGGAGTTCCGGTTCAGCCTGCTGGTGCCGGCGGAGGCGTACTACGCGGAGGCCACGGCCGGGGACGAGCTCCTGCTCCAGGGGGTTGTGGACCTCTATGCCCAGGTGGAGGGCGGCATCCTGGTGGCGGACTTCAAGACCGACTTTGTCACAGAGGAGACGATGCAGGCCAGATCGGAGGAGTATCGGCCGCAGCTGCTGGCGTACAGCGAGGCGCTGGAGAGGATTCTGGAGAGGCCGGTGGTGCGCAGGGTGCTGTATTTCTTCCGCACGGGGACCGGCATTGAGATCTGAATCCGTAAAACATTGCTATGTACGGACCACAGGGCGCGGGGTATCTGAAACCGCTTTGATATTGTGCAACCACCGCAAAAGAAGCTACAAAAAATAAGTGCGAATTAGGACTGTTGACAAAACACCGGCTATGTACTATAATGCAAAAATGAAATCTGTCTACAAAAAAGAGGAGGGTGGATATGGCGGCTGACTGCGTTTACTCTATTATTGGAAAGAAACCCTTCGATCTGGTTATAAAAAACGTAAAAATTATCAATGTATTCACAGAATCTATTGTGAAAGGTGACATAGCCGTTACCGGCGACACGATCGCTTACATAGGAAAAATCGACTTTCCCTGCACGGCCAGAAGGGAGATTGACGGGGCCGGGCGCTACGCTGTCCCCGGCTTAATCGACGCCCATATGCACATTGAGAGCAGCATGATGGCCCCCGCCCGCTTCGCGGAGCTGATTTTGGCCTGCGGCACCACCACCGTGGCCGCCGATCCCCATGAGATCGGCAATGTCTGCGGCGCCGCCGGCGTCCGGGCCCTGGCGGAGGCCTCCGCCAATATGCCCCTCCATGTGCTGATGATGGCCCCCTCCACCATTCCCTCCGCGCCGGGACTGGAGCGCTCCGGCTGGTCCGTGGGAGCGGCGGAGATGGAGGAGATGCTGGATATCCCCGGCGTAGCCGGCCTGGGGGAGGTCATGGACTTCAACGGCGTGGCCGACGGCGACGAGCGCCTGCTGGGCGTGGTTGAGGCTGCCCGGAAGCGGGGCGTCATTATGGACGGCCATGTCCCCGCCCTCACCGGCGCACGGCTCCAGGCCTTCCGCTCCACCGGCGTAGACGCGGACCACACGGATATGTCCCTGCCCCGGGCCAGGGAGAAGCTGGCCGCCGGGTTCTCCATTCAAATCCAGAACTCCTTCCTGGCGAAGGACCTGATTGAATATGTGGACCAGTTCCCCCTTCAGGACCGGATTATGCTCATCACCGACGACGTGCCCTTTATCGAGCTCATTGAGCACGGGCACCTGAACGCCAATGTCCGCCGGGCTATCGCCCTGGGCCTGCGGCCCCTGCGGGCCATCCGGTACGCGACCATCAACGCCGCTTCCCGCCTGCGGCTCTATGACCGGGGGGCGGTCTCCCCGGGATACAAGGCGGATATCCTCCTGATGAAGGACCTGGAGGAGATCAAGCCGGACATGGTGTTCTCCGACGGCCAACTGGTGGCGGAGAACGGCAGGTGTCTGGTGCGAATGGAGAGGTACAAATTCCCAGAGGAGTTCTATCACTCCGTCCATGTCCTGCCCCTGGCGGCGGAGGACTTTGCGCTGAAAACGGACCTCCCGCCGGAGGCGAAGGAGGCCCTCATCCATGTCCTGGGCTGCAACGAGGTCACTACCCGCACGAAGAACGAGCGGCGGTGGGTCCCGGTCAGGGGCGGGCAGCTGGACATTACGGGCCTGGTGAAGGTGGGGGTCATCTACCGCCACGGCTGCGGGCTGGAGAAGGCCCCCGGCAAGGAGGTTTCCCTAGGCCTGCTGGCGGGATTTCCGGACTTCCAAGGGGCGCTGGCCTCGACCTACGCCCACGACAGCCACAACCTGACGGTCTACGGTACGGACGAGAGCGATATGGCCCTGGCGGCTAACCGGCTCATTGAGATCGGCGGCGGCCTGTGCGCCGTCCAGGACGGCAAAATCCTGGCGGAGGTGCCCCTGCCGGTGGCCGGGGTGCTCACGGAGGGGGAAGTTGACGAGCTGAAGGAACAGTTCGGCGATTTCTTCCGGGCGGTGGAGCGGGTGGGCCTGCGCCACTCCCACCCGATGATGTTTATGACGCTGATGACTCTGGCGGTTTCGCTGGAGATCAAGTGTACGGATATGGGCCTGGTGGATACGCTGGAGAAGAAATTTATCCCCCTGGTGGTGGAAGCTCGCTGAGGACGGCGGAGAAAAAGGAGAACACCGCAATGAAAATTCTGGACATCGGTTCTTTGAACATTGACAAGGTATACAGCGTGGAGCACTTCGTCTCGGCGGGGGAGACCCTGACCGCCGGGCGGCTGGAGACCTTCAGCGGCGGCAAGGGCCTCAACCAGGCCATTGCCCTGGCCCGGGCCGGGGCGGAGGTCTACTGCGCCGGGGCCATCGGCGAGGACGGACTGTTCCTCAAGGAGCTGCTGGAGGGCAGCGGAGTCCGCACGGACTACCTCCAGGTCCTGGAGGACGTGCCCACGGGCCACGCCATCATTCAGCTCATCCCCAAGGGGCAGAACTGCATCATCATCTCCGCCGGGGCCAACGGCGCGCTGACGGAGGACTATATTGACAGCGTGCTGGAGCGCTTTGCCGCCGGGGACGTGCTGCTGGTGCAGAACGAGACCAGCGGCGTGGCCTACGCCATGAAAAAAGCCAAGGAGCGGGGGATGAAGATCGCCATCAACGCCTCCCCCATCGACGATAAGCTCTTCACCTACCCCATGGGGCTGGTGGATTACTTTCTCATCAACGAGATCGAGGGCAAGGCCATCGCCGGCAGCGAGGCGGAGAGCAACGAGCGGATCCTGGAGGATCTGGCTGCGAAATTCCCGGAGGCGGCGGTGGTGCTGACCATTGGGAAGGAGGGCGTCCTCTACGCCTGCGGCCAGGAGCGCTGCCGCCACGGCATCTACAATGTGTCGGTGGTGGATACCACCGCCGCCGGGGACACCTTCTGCGGCTACTTCCTGGCCAGCACGGCCAAGGGCCTGAGCGCCCAGGAGGCCCTGCACATGGCCAGCATCGCCAGCAGTCTGGCGGTGGGGGTCAAGGGCGCGGCCAACTCCATCCCTGTGTGGGAGGATGTGGAGCGCTTCGGCCAGAGCGCGAAATAAAACCGAATCACTGTCGGCTCGGGATCGGGCGGGCTTTGATTAATAGAGAGAACGATTGAAGAATGAGGAAATTTGAAAGGGGAAAATCATTATGGGTAGTAGCACTAAAATGACTGCGCCTACACCGCATATTGCCGCTCAGGTGGGGGAGATTGCGGAGACCATCCTGCTGCCGGGCGATCCGCTGCGGGCGAAGTTTATCGCGGATACCTTCCTGGAGGATGTCAAGCAGTTCAACGCCACCCGGAATATGTTCGGCTTTACCGGTACCTACAAGGGCCGTCCGGTCTCCGTCATGGGCACCGGCATGGGCTGCCCCTCCATGGGCATCTACAGCTATGAGCTTATCAATATCTACGGCTGCAAGAACCTGATCCGCATCGGCACCGCCGGCACCTTCCAGCCCCATGTCCATGTCAAGGAGATGGTCTTTGCCCAGGGCGTCTGCACCACCAGCAACTACGCGGAGCTCATGGGCCTGCCCGGCACCTTCGCCCCCATCTGCAGCTACGAGCTGCTGGAGAAGGCCGTAGCCAGCGCCAAGGCGCTGGGCTACAAGTACCACGTGGGCAACGTGCTCTGCTCCGACGTGTTCTACGGCGTGGACCTGCCCAAGGGCAAGAGCTGGCCGGAGCTGGGCGTGCTGGCAGTGGAGATGGAGTCCGTGGCTCTGTACACCAACGCGGCCATGGCCGGAGTCAACGCCCTGTGCATCCTGACCATCTCCGACGGTCCCGACGAGATCACCACCGCCGAGGAGCGGCAGACCGCCTTCACCCAGATGATGGAAGTGGCGCTCTCCCTGGCGTAACACCGGAGAAGCGAGGGAAGAAGCATGGAGAAAAGACCGTTTATTATCGACTGCGATACCGGCACCGATGACGCCATTGCCATTCTGGCGGCGCTCTACAGCCCCGAGGTGGAGGTGAAGGCAATCACCTCCGTCAACGGCAATATCTGTGAGCGGTATGTGTGCCGGAACAACCGGAATCTGACGGCCCTGCTGGGGAAGAACGTCCCGGTAGCCAGAGGGGCGGTCCGCCCCCTGCTCAGCGGCTTTGTCAACGAGGGCCACCTGGACGACACCCACGGCCCCACGGGCTTCGGAACCGTCCAGCTGCCGGAGGCGGAGCAGGTGTTTGATCCCCGGGTCGCCTCGGAGCTTATTTACGAGACGGCGGTGGAGGAGAGGGGCGCCCTGGAGCTGCTGGTGATCGGCCCCATGACCAATATCGCCTTGGCGCTGGTCCAGCACGGGGATCTGGCGGGGCTTATCCGCCATATCTGGTTCATGGGCGGCGCGGCTGTGGGCGGGAACGTGACTCCCACGGCGGAGTTCAACATCTGGGCAGACCCGGAGGCCGCGAAGATTGTCATCGGCAGCGGCATTCCCATGACCATGGTGGGCCTGGACGTGACGACGAAGGCCATCATGACCCGGGAGGACGCGGACGCCCTCCGGGCCTGCGGCACCCCCGCGGGCCAGGTCGCGGCGGACCTGCTGGCGTATATGTTTACCCGGAACCACTCCGGCGGCGAGGATGCCCTGATGCACGACGCCCTGGCCTTTGCGGCGGCGGTGTGCCCGGACTGCCTGACCTGCCGTGATTATTTCGTGGATGTGGAGACCCATGGCCAGTGCGCCTATGGCCACACCTTTGTGGACCAGCGGGGCCGGAGCGGAAAGCCGGCCAACGTGTCCGTGGCCCTGGAGGTGGATGTGTCCATGTTCCGTAAATGGCTGGTGGATACGATCTGCCGGAGCGCCGGGGAAAAATGAGCGGGGCGCTGCTAATCCGGGACCGGCGGTTTTACGGCAATATCGCGGCGCTGGCGTTCCCTATCATGCTCCAGCAGCTGCTGCGCATCAGCGTGGACACGGTCAACAGCATCCTCCTGGGCAGCATCGACCAGCTACAGATGTCGGCGGTGTCCCAGGCGGACCAGGTGTTCTTTATTTACTATACCGTCTGCAACGGCCTGGCGGTGGGGTGCTGCGTGCTGGTGGCCCAGTACTGGGGCCGGCGGGACGTGGAGTCCATCCGCACCGTGCTGGCAGCGGGGCTGCGCTTGTCCGCCGTTTTTGGCCTGGCTGCCACGGCGCTGGTGATGGCCTTCCCCAGGGTTTTCATGCGGCTGTACAGCAATGACAGCGAGCTCATCGCCCTGGGGGCCGGGTACCTTCGGCTGGTGGCTCTGATGTACCTGCCCTGCGCCCTGAGCGTGATGATTTTCGCCGGGTGCCGGGGCGTGGAGAAGGTGAAGGTGGTCCTGGTGACCAATATCATCTCCTACTCCGTGAATATCGGGCTCAACTACTGCCTGCTCTACGGGCGCTTCGGCTTCCCGGAGCTGGGCATTACGGGCATTGCCGTGGGCGCGGTGGCGGCCCGGCTGGTGGAGCTGGCCATCTGCGGGACCTACCTGCTGCGGCTGGAGAAACGCATTGCCTTCCGTCCCTCCGACCTGCGCCGGCGGGACCGGGTGCTGAGCCGGGATATCTTCAAGGTCAGCGGACCCATCGTGGCCCATGAGATGATCTGGTCCCTGGGCACCAGCACCGGGAGCATGATTACCGGGCAGCTGGGCACCTCGGTGGTGGCAGGCTACAACGTGATGATGGTGCTCTACAACCTCTGCGCCAGCGTGGGCAACGGGTATCTTAACGCGTGCAGCGTGGTCATCGCCAAGACCATCGGCGGCGGGGACCGGGGAAAGGTGAAGCGGCAGGCCAAGACCATGCTGATTGTGGGTCTGGGCATCGGCCTGATTCTGGGGGGCGTGACCCTCGCGGCCAGAGGGCCCTTCCTGTCCCTGTACAACCTGGAGCCGGACGCCGTGGCCTACGCCCGGCAGTTTATGGCGGTGATTGCCGTCATCTGGCCCTTCTCCATGCTGGAGATGACCGGGATGATCGGCATCCTGCGGGCCGGGGGCGATGGAAAGACCGGCTTCTATTCCGATATCGTCATCATGTGGATGGTCTGCATCCCGCTTGCGGCTCTGGCGGCCTTCGTCTGGGGGGCTCCGCCGGCGGCGGTGGTGGCGATTGTCAAGACCACGATTGTCCTGGAGGGCATCGTGGGGGTTATCCGGGTCCTGTCCATGCGGTGGATCCGGGATTTGACCCAGCACCAATGAAGGAACTCCCCGCCGGTCAAATCCGGCCGGCGGCTTGGATAGTTCAAAAGAGTAAAAGGAGTGTAGGAAAAAATGAAGAAAAAGTTCTCTAAGATCCTGGGCCTGGCCCTGGCACTTGCCATGGTGATGGCCATGCTGTCCGCCTGCGGCGGCGGCGACAACGGCAGCGGTTCCGGCTCTGACTCCGGCTCCGGCGGCGGCAGCGACAAGGGCGGCGAAACCAAGGGTAAGATCGCCTACATCGTGGGCAATCTGGGCGACAAGTCCTTCTCCGACTCCGGCGAGGCCGGCATGAACATCCTCCGGGAAGAGGGCTGGGACGTTAAGACCATCGAGACCGGCGACGCCTCCAAGGCCGACAAGTTCGAGGACTATATCCGCGACGCGCTGGACCAGGGGTACACCTATATCGTGGCCTCCAACACCTACAAGGATGTAATGATGGGTATTGCCGACGAGTATGCCGATGCCCGCTTCCTCTGCTTTGACGACTCGGAGGAGAATGTCAAGTCCAACATGACCCATATCCTCTACGCCCAGAACGAGGGCTCCTACCTGGTGGGCATGATGGCCGCCGGCATGAGCAAGACCGGCGTGGTGGCCGTGGACGTGGGCGTTGAGAACCCCGTCATCAACGACTTCGTCACCGGCTATATCCAGGGCGTGCAGGACTACGATCCCAACTGCAAGGTCGTGGTGTCCGCCTGCGGCAGCTGGACTGAGCCTGCTATCATGAAGAGCCTCGTCCTCGACCAGGCCCGCAACAACAACGCCGACGTGTTCTATCAGGTGGCCGGCGGCTCCGGCGACGGCCTGTTCGAGGCCGCTATGGAGACCAATACCTGGGCCATCGGCGTGGACTCCGACCAGTATCAGGCTTATAAGGACAGCGAGAACCCCGAGAAGGCCGACGTCATCCTCACCTCCATGCTCAAGGAGGTCGGCAACTCCTTCGTCTCCTTCTTCCACAGTGTTGAGGCCGGCGAGGATGTGTGGGGCAAGAACCTGACCCTGGGCCTGAAGGAGGACTCCGTGGGCTACGTGGACAACGCCTTCTTCCAGGAGAACGTGCCCGAGGACGTGCGCAACGCGATGGCTGACGCCGCCGCCAAGGTGAAGGCCGGCGAGCTGACGGTCAAGTCCTACTACGACTTTGCCGACGAGTCCGAGTACCTGGCATTTGTTGACGCCGCCAAGTAAGAAGCATCAGACATCAGGAAAATAGTGGGGAGAGAGCCGGCGGCTACAACTGCCGGCTCTCCCCGAAGAGGGAGGTTTACTTTGCATGGCTGAAGAAGCATTGCGGATGCAAAACATCACGAAAATCTACTCCAACGGTTTTATTGCCAACAAAGACGTGACCTTCAGCGTCGGCAAGAACGAGATCCACGCCCTTGTGGGGGAGAACGGCGCGGGCAAGACGACGCTGATGAAGATCCTCTTCGGAATGGAGCAGCCCCAGGAGGGCAAGATCTTCATTGACGGGGTGGAGGAGAAATTGGAAAATCCCCTGCACGCGATCAGCAAGGGCGTGGGTATGGTTCACCAGCATTTTATGCTGCTGCCGTCCCTGTCCGTGGCGGAGAATGTCACCCTGGGGGTGGAGCCCATCAAGAACGGCCTTTTCGACTTCGAGGGCGCTGTGAAAAAGACCCAGGAGATCGCGGATAAATACAACTTCAAAATTGACGCCCGGGCCAAGGTTCGGGATTTGAGCGTGGGCCAGATGCAGAAGGTGGAGATCCTCAAGGCCCTTATCAAGGGCGCGAAGATCCTCATTATGGACGAGCCCACCGCCGTGCTGACGCCTCAGGAGACTTCGGAGCTCTTTGAGCAGCTCTTCACCCTCCGGGACGACGGCGTTTCCATCATCTTCATTTCCCACAAGCTGGAGGAGGTCATGTACATCTGCAGCCGGGCCACGGTGCTCCGTCACGGCCAGTGCATGGGCTCTTATGACACCAAGGGCATGACGGAGGCGGACCTCTCGAAGCTGATGGTGGGCCGTGACGTGGTGCTGAAGATTCAGAAGGATGCCCCCGTGCTGGGCAAGCCGGTTGTCTCCATCAAGAACCTGGTGAAGATCAACTCCATCGGCAAGCACGTCATCGACAACATCTCCTTCGACATCCACGAGGGGGAGGTAGTGGGCATCGCCGGCGTGGAGGGCAACGGCCAGACGGAGCTCAGCGAGGTCCTCAGCGGCCTGGGCGCCTTCGCCAGCGGCGACGTGGCGCTCAATGGCACCTCCATCAAGGGCAAGAGCGTCCGGCAGATCCGGGATATGGGCATGGCCTACATCGCCGAGGACCGGATGGTGGAGGGCGTGGCCGGCAATATGTCCATCAAGATGAACATCGTTGCCGACCGCTTCACCAAGAAGGACTTCAAAAACGGCATCTTCATGAACGACAAGAAGATCAGCGAGACGGTGGACCAGTACATCAAGGATTTTGAGATCGCCTGCGACAACGCGGACCAGCCGGTGCGGATGCTCTCCGGCGGTAATATCCAGAAGGTGGTGGTGGCCCGGGAGTTTACCTCCGGCGCCAACTTCATCCTGGCCTGCCAGCCCACCCGGGGTATTGACGTGGGTACCGCGGAGATGATCCGCAAGACCATCGTGCGCAAGTCCCGGGAGGAGAAGACGGCGGCGCTGCTTATCTCCGCCGACCTTAACGAGGTGCTGGAGTGCTCCGACCGCCTGCTGGTCATGCACAAGGGCAAGATCGTGGCCGCCTTCCCCAAGGCCAACGAAGTCTCCGAGGAAACCCTGGGCGAGTATATGCTGGGTGTCCGGGAG
>JAAWHO010000027.1 GCA_022795905.1 Oscillospiraceae bacterium | reverse complement strand
TGCTCCCTCCTCCTCTGCCACTTCCTACATTTTATCCCTCATTAACTTTGTGGCCTGTCTGGTAATGAAGACAGACAGGCCTCTTTTCGACAGGCTGAGAGGAGCCCATGGGGGCTCCTCTTTTTTGTGAGTTTGTGCGCGGAAGCGCCCGCTATATGGAACTTTTTCCAGCGCCCCTTGACTTTTTGCCTCTGACAGTATATCATTATATAGAATTACAGCGGCTGAAAAGTTGAAAATTTTCGCAAAAATCGGCTCTATTATACTATTTTTTCGATATTTTTTCAAATTCTTATGCAATTCTTAAACAACATTTAACGATCCATTCACAAAAAACGGGTGAAATGGATGCGGATTCCTGTTATACTGTCTATACTATTGTGGGGCCCCTCGCGCAGTGGGGCGCGGACGGGCCGAGAGGAGGAGGACCATGCCCCATAGCAGCCTGACTGTCTGTTTAATGAACGATTCCTTCCCGCCCGCCATCGACGGAGTGGCCAATGCGGTTGTCAATTACGCGCGGATTATTGACAGCGAACTGGGCAGAACCATCGTGGCGGTGCCGGATTATCCAAATGTTGTAGATGATTATTCCTTCCCTGTGGTGCGCTATCCCAGCGTGGATACGACCCGGATTGTGGGCTACCGGGCCGGAAATCCCTTCAGCGCCCGGACGGTGGCGGCTCTGGCGGACGCCGGGCCCGATATTATCCACTCCCACTGTCCCGCCATGTCCACGGCCATGGCCCGCATCCTCCGGGAGCAGATCGACGTGCCCATGGTCTTCACCTATCACACCAAATTTGACATCGAGCTCTCCCGCACCGGTCTGGCGGACCGGGTGCAGAAGGGGGCCCTGCGGCTGCTGGTGGACAATGTGGCCGCCTGTGACGAGGTGTGGGTGGTCAGCCGGGGCGCGGGAGAAAACCTCCGGGGCCTTGGCTACCAGGGGGACTACATGGTGATGGAAAACGGCGTGGACTTCCCCAGGGGCCGCGTGACAGAGGAGACCGCCCGGGCACTCCGGGAGGAGCTGGACCTGCCCCAGGATGTGCCGGTCTATCTGTTTGTGGGCCGTATGATGTGGTACAAGGGCATCCGCCTGCTGATGGACGCCCTGGCCCGGCTGAAGGCCGACGGCCGGGACTTCCGGATGGTCATGGTGGGGGACGGCCTGGAGCGGGATGAGATGGAGGACTATGTGGAGCAGCTGGGCCTTACGGACCGGGTGCTCTTTGCCGGTACCGTGCTGGACCGGGAGCGGCTGCGGGCGTTTTACTGCATGGCGGACCTGTTCCTGTTTCCCTCCACCTTCGATACCAACGGCATTGTGGTGCGGGAGGCGGCGGCCTGCGGCCTGGGCAGCGTCCTCATCAAGGATTCCTGCGCCGCCGAGGACCTGACCGACGGGGAAAATGCCCTGATGATCGAGGAGAATGCCGACTCCCTCTACGCCCTGCTGGACCGCACCGGCTTTGACCGCCCAGCCCTCCACGCCCTGGGCCAGAGGGCCATGGACCAGCTGTACCTGAGCTGGGAGGACGCGGTAAAGCGGGCCTATGAGCGCTACGGCGTGGTCCTGGACAACTATAAGCGGGGCCTGTCCGACCGGAACCTGGAGTGGTCCGACGAGGTCTACAATTTGATGAGCGACCTATGCCGGGGCATCAGGCGGGTCCGGGGCTTCCGGGGAGCTATCTACCAGAAAATCAGACGATAACGTTTTCTTTTGAACCTTTCCTTGTGGACAAGAAAAGGTTGAACAACCAAAGAGAGGAGCGATCCCATGCGCGTGGACATATTAGGCGTCGGGTTCGACAATGTAACCATGGAGCAGGCCGTGGCGGAGGGGGTGCGCCTTCTGCACACGGAGGGGGCCCACTACGCCGTAACGCCCAACCCGGAAATTGTGGAGATCTGCCGGGCAGACCCGGAGGCCATGGAGGCCGTCAACGGGGCGGACCTGGTGCTGGCCGACGGCATCGGCGTCATCTACGGAGCCAAAATACAGGGGACGCCGCTGAAAAACCGCGTCCCGGGCATCGCCTTCGCCCAGAAGCTCATGGAGCGGATGGCCCAGGAGGGGGACACCCTCTTCCTGCTGGGGGCTAAGCCAGGTGTGGCCGAGGAGGCCGCCCGGAGGCTTGAAAAGACCTACCCGGGCCTGCGGATCGTGGGCACCAACGACGGCTATTTCCAGGAGGATGAGCCCGTCGTGGAAAAAATCAGGGCCAGCGGCGCGGCGGTGGTGTTCGTGTGCCTGGGCGCGCCCAAGCAGGAGAAGTGGATGCGGAAGAACGGCGAGGCCACCGGCGCCCACCTGCTGATTGGAATGGGCGGCTGTCTGGACGTGTTCTCCGGCCGGGTCCAGCGGGCGCCGGAGATTTTCCAGAAGCTGGGCCTGGAGTGGCTCTACCGGGTGGCCAAGGAGCCCAGCCGTATCGGCCGGGTGGCCAAGCTGCCTCTGTTCCTGGTCCATGTGGCGGGGGACAGGCGCAAATGAGAGGAAAATTGATCGTATTCGAGGGCACGGACGGCTCCGGCAAGGCTACCCAGGCCCGAATACTGGCGGATCGCCTGCGCTCGGCGGGCGTCCCGTTTCAGGAGATCGACTTCCCCCGCTATGGCAACCCCTTCGCCGAGCCGGCCCGGCTCTACCTGAACGGAGCTCTGGGCGCGCGGCCCGAGGACGTGAGCGCCTGCGCCGCCTCCACCCTCTACGCCATCGACCGCTACGCCTCCTACAAGGAGGACTGGGGCGCGGCCTACGAGGCAGGGCGGCTGATCCTGGCCAACCGATACACCACCTCCAATGCTGTCCACCAGGCGTCCAAGCTCCCGGCGGAGGAGCGCGAGGGCTTTCTGGACTGGCTCTTTGACCTGGAATATAACCGCCTGGGCCTGCCCAGGCCGGATCTGGTGCTCTATCTTGATCTGCCGACAGAGATATCCGGCCAGATGCTGCGCCTTCGGGAGGCTGTCACCCACACATCGGCGGATATTCATGAAAAGGACGCCGGCTATTTGCGGCAGTGCCGCGAAAACGCGGCGGAGATTGTGCGCCGCCTGGGCTGGCGGCGCATCGACTGCTCCCGGGGCGGGGCTGTGCGCACCCCGGAGGATATCCACCAGGAGGTCTGGTCCCTGGTGAAGGCCATGCTGTGGGAGCGGGAGGGTTAAAACGCGGAAGCGGAGCGCCTGCGCGCCCCGCTCCCGGTCCTTATGTACCCCGCTCAGCAGCAGGTGTTTCCGCAGGTACAGCCGCAGGCGCAATTGTTCCCGCAGGTACAGCCGCAGGTGCAGTTATTCCCGCAGGAGCAGCTGTTGCAGCCCCAGCCGCAGCCGCACCCGCTGCTTCCGCAGCCCCAGCCGCCGTTTCCGCAGCTGCCGCCGCTCCCGATTCCGTTTCCGCATCCGCAGCAGCAGATGAGGACGATGATCAGGACGATCCACAGGCACCCGTTGTCGTTGTTGTTCCACATAAACTGTTCACCTCACATATAGTCTGAGATATCTTATGTGCCAAGAGGGCAAAAGGCAGCTTGGCCGAGAAAATATTTTTTTGCCGGAGGGAACCGGCGCTTTCCACTATGGGAAAAAAGGAGGAGTTTGCTCCATGAACCAAGAGGATCGATACCATACCACCAGCTGGGATGGCAGCCAGGTAAACCGCCAGACCGGCGAACAGCACGCCGCCTCCTCCGGCGGCAGGGAAACCCGCTCCGGCGGGAAGAAAAAGAAACAGAGGCGGCGCTCCAACCCCTTTCTGTCCTTTCTGCTCTGGATCGTGGTGGTAGCCGTCTCCTCCGCAGTCCTTGCGGGGGTGGGCTGGATGCTGGCCAATGACCTGTGCGCTCTGAACAAGCCGGAGAAAACGGCCACCATCGAGGTCACCGAGGACTGGATTACCGGGACCAAGGAGGTGGAGAATTCGGACGGCAGCACCACGGAGATCTCTACGGTGGACATCAAGCGCGTCGCCAAGGCGCTGAAAAGCGAGGGCCTTATCGAGTACGACTGGTTCTTCCGGCTGTTCGCCAAGGTCATCCACGCCGACGAGAAGATCGGCATGGGGACCTTCCAGCTGAACACGGACATGGACTACCGGGCCCTTATCTACGGCATGATCCCCAGCAGCAAGAACGCCGAGACGGTGGATGTGACCATCCCGGAGGGCTTTACCGTCGCGCAGATCATCGATCTGCTGGCCGAGAACGGCGTGAATACCGCCGAGCAGCTGACAGAGGCGGCGGAGAGCTATGTCTTTGAGGGCTACGCCTTCGTGGACAACGAAAATCTGGGCAGCATCAGCCGCCTGGAGGGGTATCTCTATCCGGATACCTATAACTTCTATGTGGGCGGCAAGCCGGAGGTAGCGCTGCGCTCCATGATCGACAACTTCAACAACAAGGTTTATGCCGATGGGGAAATTTCGGAGCTGCTGGCAGAATTCGAGGAGAATACAAGCTATTCCTTCAGCGACGTGATCACCGTGGCCTCCCTCATTGAGAAGGAGACGGACGGCTCCGACCGGGAGAACATCGCCTCTGTCATCTATAACCGCCTGGAGAATGCTGGAGAGACCGGCTACCTCCTCCAGATCGACGCGGCGCTGGTCTACGCCGCCGGCCGGGCCATCACTCAGGAGGATTACACCGGCCTGGACAGCCCCTATAACCTCTACCAGCACACGGGACTGCCGCCTACGCCCATCGCCAACCCGGGCCGCAGCTCCATCCTGGCGGCCCTCCAGCCCGCGGATACCAATTACTACTTCTACGTCCTGGGCGGTGACGGCAAGCATATCTTCAACTCCACCCTGGCGGAGCACAATGCCGCCCTGGCCCAGCTGGGGAACTGACAGACGCCATGGGAGAGAGAAAAAAGCCTGAGCTCCTGGCCCCCGCCGGGGACATGGAGCGGCTGAACATGGCTGTGCGCTACGGCGCGGACGCGGTCTATCTGGCAGGGGAGAGCTTCGGGATGCGCTCCTTCGCGGGGAATTTTTCCCCCGAGGAGCTGTCCCGGGCGGTTCGCTTCGCCCACGAGAACGGCGTGCGGGTCCATGTGACGGTGAATACCATGCCCCGGAACCGGGAGGCGGAGCGCCTGCCGGAGTGGCTGGAGTTTCTGAACGGGGCGGGGGTGGACGCGCTGATTGTGGCGGATATGGGGGCCTTCTCCCTGGCGGGGCGGTATGCTCCCCGGTGTGAGCGGCACATCTCCACCCAGGCCAGCATCGCCAATTATGAGACGGCTCGGGCCTGGTATGAGCTGGGGGCAAAGCGGGTCATTCTGGCCAGGGAGCTGAGCCTGGAGGAGATCCGGGAGCTCCGGGCGCGGACGCCGGCAGAGCTGGAGATCGAGGCGTTTGTCCACGGGGCTATGTGCGTCAGCTACAGCGGGCGGTGCCTGCTGAGCAACTACATGACGGGCAGGGACAGCAACCGGGGCGCCTGCGCCCAGCCCTGCCGGTATCAGTACTACCTGATGGAGGAGAAGCGCCCAGGGGAGTACTTCCCGGTGTTCGAGGACGCCCAGGGGACGTACATCATGAACTCCCGGGATATGTGCATGATCGACCATGTGGAGGACCTGATCGACGCGGGACTGGACAGCCTGAAAATCGAGGGCAGAGCTAAGAGCGCCTACTATGCCGCCATTGTGACCGGGGCCTACCGCCACGTAATCGACGACGTGTGGGAGGGGAGGGAGGCGGACCCGGTATGGCGGAATGAGGTGGAGCGGGTGAGCCACCGCCGCTATGCCACCGGGTTCTACTACGGGCCCCCGGGGCAGTACACAGAGAACGCGCGCTATATCCGGGAGTGGCAAGTAATTGCCCTTGTCACCTCCTGCGATTCCAACGGACTTGCGACGCTTACCCTCCGCAACAAGTTTGCGGCTGGGGATGTTGTGGAGCTTGTCGGACCGGATGTGAAGCCGTTTTCCTTTACAGCTCCTGTAATGTGGGACGAGGAGGGAGCAGAGCTGACGGAGCCAAAGAATCCACAGATGGTGTTTCAGATGCAGCTGCCCAGGCCGGTGCCGGTGTGGAGCATCCTGCGCATCGAGCGGGACTTGTCGGCAAAGTCCTGAGAATGGTGTGAGAAGATAGAAAGGAGAGCGCTATGCGGAGAAAGGATCGCGAGCGGGACGCGGCCTTCGCGTGGGAGGTCTTTGACAAAGCTCCCTATGCCGTGCTGAGTATGCGGGACGGGGAGGGCGGATACGGTGTGCCCCTGAGTCCCGCCAGGATCGGGGAGAGAGTCTACTTCCACTGCGCGCTGGAGGGAAAAAAGCTGGACTGCCTCGCCCGGTGGCCGGAGGCCAGCCTGACGGCGGTGGAGGGCCTGGAGCCTGATTATTTCGGGATCAAGTTTCGTTCCGCTGTTCTGTGGGGACGGGTGTCCCTGGTGGAGGACGAGGGGGAGAAGGCCGAGGCCCTGCGGGCGATTTCCCAGCGGTACTGCGCAAAGGATATGGCGGATTTTGACGAGTACCTGGCTCCCCGGATGAAAGCCACGGCGGTCTGCCGGATGGATGTGGCGGAGATCGCCGGGAAGGAGCGGAGATGAGGCGGGGGCTGAGGGGTCTTCTGTGCCTGCTGCTGGCCCTGGTCCTGGCCGCAGGCGGATACGCGGCCTATGTCCTTCTGGCCTACTACCGGGTGGAGGATAACCAGACGCTGGAGATTGCCTACTGTGGCGTTCCTGTAGACTACGGGCAGCTCCAGGTTGGCGGGACCTACCGCGTGGCCTCCTATAATATTGGCTTCGGGGCCTACAGCGACGACTACAGCTTTTTTATGGACGGCGGGAAGGAGAGCCGGGCCCGGTCTGCGGAGGCGGTGCGGGAAAATGTAACCGGAGCCGCCGGGGAACTGGATGAGCTGGGTTTTCCGGATTTCCTGCTGCTCCAGGAGGTGGATGTGGACGGTACCCGCAGCCACCATGTGGATGAGCTGGCGCTGCTGCGGGATATGTTTGGCGGTGGATTTATACAGAGCACCTTCGCCCAGAACTACGACAGCCCCTACCTCTTCTGGCCCCTCTGGGAGCCCCACGGGGCCAACCGGGCGGGGCAGGCCACCTTTGCCCGGTATACGATCTCCTCCGCCCTCCGCCGCCAACTGCCCATTGAGGACGGCTTTATGAAGCTTATCGACTGTGACCGGTGCTACAGCGTCCAGCGGATTCCCCTGGCCTTCGGAGAGGAAAAGGAGCTGGTGCTATACAACCTCCATCTCTCCGCCTACACCTCCGACGGGAAGATCGCCGAGGAACAGCTGCGGATGCTCTTTGACGATATGCTCGCGGAGTACGAGAAGGGCAATTACGCCATTGCCGGAGGGGACTTCAACAAGGACCTGTTGGGGAACTCCTCGGAAATCTTCGGCGTGTCCGGTCCGGAGTACACCTGGGCGCAGCCCATCCCGCCGGAGCTGGTGCCGGAGGGCCTGACGGTCATAGCGCCCTTTGATGGGGAGAACCCGGTGCCCTCCTGCCGCAACGCGGACCGGCCCTACGGTCCGGGCAACTACGTGGTGACAGTGGACGGCTTCGTGGTATCCGCCAACGTGACGGTCCAGGAGGCCAGAGTCTGGGACACCGGCTTCCGCTGGAGCGACCACAACCCGGTCTATATGGATTTTATATTGAACTAGCCGCGTTCTGCCGCTCCTTCGGGGGCGGCAGAAAAATTTTTGGGAACAGGGTTTGACAGCTTTTTCCTCCGGACAGGTCTATACTGTTTCCTGTCGGAGCGGACTGCCCCGGCAGGGAGGGATGCACCCTGACTGTCTACATAGATCTGGTCTTTTTCTTAAACAGCATAGCGGATTATGCCGCTTTATACTGTACGGCCCGGCTCTCCGGGCTCCCGCCCCGCCGAGGGCGTCTGCTGGCCGCGGCCCTGCTGGGAGGTGCGTACGGTGTACTGTGCGCGCTGCCGCCTCTGGAGCCGCTGGAGGGGCCGCTGTTCCGCCTGCTGGCCGCCGGGGGGCTGCTGCTCCTGGCCTTCGGGAGGCGGGAGGAATTTCTCCGCCATCTGCTGCTGTTCCTTTTGCTCTCCTGCACAATGGGAGGGCTCCTGCTGGCCGCTGTCCGAACGGCGGCGGAGGGCGGCGGGGCGGAGCTGCTGAGAAGCCTGAACTGGGGCGTGTTTCTGCTGGCCGGCGGGGGCTGCTGGCTGCTCCTCTCAGTCGTCTTCCGGGGAGGCGCCCGCCATGCGGTTCGGAGCGAGCTGGCGGAGGGCCGCCTGGAGCTGCGGGGCCGCACCACGTCCATTACCGCGCTGCTGGATACCGGGCACACCCTCACGGACCCGGCCACGGGGAAGGGCGTGCTGGTGGTCTATTGGAGGGCGCTGGAGGCGCTCTGGAGCCGAGAGGAGCTGGCGGCGCTGGAGCGGCTGGAGGCCGCCGGGGCTGCTGAGGCGTTTGAACGTCTCAGCAGCCTGGAGACGGGGCGCTGGCGGCTGCTGCCCTATCGGGCGGTGGGGGTCAGCGAGGGACTGCTGCTGTGTCTGCGCTCGGACAGAGTCGTCATTGGAAAAAGGGAGCACCCCCATTTGACGGTTGCGCTCTCGCCGGGGCCTGTCTCCGACGGAGGCGGCTGCAACGCGCTGTGGGGCGGAATGGAAAAGGAAGTGGAATGCCATGCTGCGTGATTGGAGAAAGAAAATCTGGGGGCTTCTGGTCCGTCTGGGGCTGGTCCGATCCGGGAAGATCATGTATATTGGCGGCAGCGACACCCTGCCGCCGCCCCTGTCCCGGGAGGAGGAGAGCGCCCTGCTGGCCAGGATGGACAGCGGGGAGATGTCCGTGCGCCAGACGCTCATTGAGCGGAACCTTCGCCTGGTGGTCTATATCGCCCGGCGGTTTGAGAATACAGGCATCAATATCGAGGACCTGATTTCGATTGGCACCATCGGTCTTATCAAGGCCATCAATACCTACAAGACCGACAAAAATATCAAGCTGGCCACCTATGCCAGCCGGTGTATTGAGAACGAGATTCTGATGTACCTCCGCAAAAGCGCCTCCCAGCGCAACGAGGTCAGCCTGGATGAGCCCCTCAACACCGACTGGGACGGCAACGAGCTCCTTCTCAGCGACGTACTGGGAACCGACAGCGATACGGTCATGCGCCCCATTGAGGCCGACGTGGACAAACAGCTCCTGGACCAGGCTATCGGCAGGCTCTCGGAGCGGGAGCGGGAGATCATCGTTCTCCGCTTCGGCCTGAGCGGCCACAAGGAGCAGACCCAGAAGGAGGTGGCGGACCGGCTGGGGATCTCCCAGTCCTACATCTCCCGGCTGGAGAAGCGGATTATCTCCCGCTTGAAACGGGAAATCCTGAAAATGAGCTGAGAGGCCGCCGGACGCGCAGCTTTTTTCCATCATGTGCTGTGCCATTCTCCGGCGGCGTCAATCCTGAACGGAAACCTTACGGATTTTCCCGTTGTCAAACGCAGAAAAATATGGTATAATAAAAATACCAGAGGGGATTGTCTTCGCTGGAAAGAAATGAAATGAGGTGAATATTATGCGCGAGGAGACGGAGAAGAGGAAAGGTACGATGAAGCTTGTCCTGGCGGTCCTCCAGGGTGACGACTATGTGGACACTGTGGACGAATTGAACCGGGATGGATTTTCCATCACCATCCTGAGCTCCACCGGCGGCTTTCTGAAGAAAAAAAGCGTGACGATCATGATCGGCGTAGAGGAGAGCAAGCTGCAGACGGTGCTGGCAATCCTCAAGCGGTGCGCGGGCAACCGCCAGCAGCTGTCCTATGCGACGATGGCGACCGGTACATCCTGCCCGTCCGTTCCGCTGGTGCCGGTTCAGGTTCGAGCCGGCGGCGCGGTAGTATTTGTGCTGGACTTGGAACAGTTTGAGAAGTTCTGATAATGAGGGCCCGTCCCCGGGGAGCAGCCTGCCGGCGTTCCCTGGGGCGTTTTGCCGGAGAAGGACTTTTCCGCGGCTGGTCCCTCATTTTGGAAAAGCTGGGTGTTTTCCGTCAGCCCACAGGGGAGACACGACTCCGTTTCCTGAGGAAAGAGGTTGACCGGGCGGAGGATTTATATTAAAATGGGAGCGCAGTTATTTTTGGAAAGAGAGACAGGGGAGTACATATGACACAGGATTTTTCCAGCCGATACGCAAAAGCCCGGCGGGCGGTCATCGCCCGCCGTTACCACCGCCTGAACCCCACCCAGAGGGAGGCCGTTCTCGCTACGGAGGGTCCGCTGCTCCTCCTGGCCGGAGCAGGCAGCGGTAAGACGACCGTTCTTATCAACCGGGTGGACAACCTCCTGACCTTCGGAAGGGGGAGCGATACCGTCGAGGTCCCGGGCTGGGCCGCGGAGGCAGATCTCGATTTTCTGGAGAATTTCCCCGATAATCCGTCCCCGGAGGACTGGCAGAGAGCCCGGCGGCTGTGCGCCGTGGAGCCCGCCGCCCCCTGGTCGGTTATCGCCATCACTTTCACCAACAAAGCCGCCGGGGAGCTCAAGGAGCGCCTGGAGCGGATGTGCGGCACAGCCTCCCGGGATATCTGGGCCGCCACCTTCCACTCCGCCTGCATCCGCATCCTCCGCCGGGACGTGGAGAGCCTGGGGATGGGCTTCACCGGCAGCTTCACCATCTATGACACCGATGACAGCAAGCGGGTCATCAAGGATATCCTCAAGGCCATGAGCCTGGATGAGAAGGAATTCCAGCCCCGGTCAGTGCTCTCCATTATCTCCAACGCCAAGGACCAGGACTGGTCCCCGGACCGCTTCGCCCAGGAGATGAAGTCCTCCCACGACTGGCGGATGCCCCGGATCGCCGAGATCTACACCGGCTACCAGCGCCGCCTCCGGGAGGCCAATGCCATGGACTTTGACGACATCATCCTCCACACGGTCCACCTCCTCCAGAAGAACCAGGAGGTCCGGGAGCACTACCAGCGGAAGTTCCGCTATGTCCTGGTGGACGAGTACCAGGACACCAACCACCTCCAGTATATGCTGACGAAGCTGCTGGCCGGCGGCTATGAGAACATCTGCGTGGTGGGTGACGACGACCAGTCAATTTACCGCTTCCGGGGGGCCAATATCGAAAATATCCTCAGCTTTGAGAACCAGTATAAAGCCTGCCGCACCATCCGTCTGGAGCAGAATTACCGCTCCACCCAGAACATCCTGGACGCCGCGAACACGGTCATCCGCAACAACACCGGGCGGAAGGGCAAGAACCTCTGGACCGACGCGGGAGCAGGGGAGAAGGTCCTGGTCAAGACAGTGTTCAGCGAGAGCGACGAGGCTAACTACATCGCCGGAAAGATCCTGGAGAGCTACGGCAGGCATGAAAAATGGGGGGACAACGCCGTCCTCTACCGCATGAACGCCCAGTCCAACGCCCTGGAAATGGCCCTCAAGCGCAACGGCATTCCCTACAAGGTCTACGGCGGCATGAAGTTCTTCGACCGGGCGGAGGTCAAGGATATGCTGGCCTATCTCTGCGTGATTCACAACGGCGCCGACGATCTGCGCCTGCGGCGCATTGTCAACGTCCCCGCCCGGGGCATCGGCGCCACCTCCGTGGAGCGGGTGGCCGCCCTGGCCCAGCAGGAGGGGACCAGCCTCTGCAGCGTCATGGAGCGGGCGGGGATGTATCCCGCCCTCAAGTCCTCCGCGGTCAAGCTGGAGAATTTCATCGCGCTTATCCAGGACCTGCGGACGATGGAGGGGGAGATGGACCTGCCGGAGCTCTACGACGCGGTATGTGAAAAAACCGGCTATATCCGGGCCCTGGAGGAGAAGGGGGACATGGAGAGCCGGGGAAGGATTGAGAACGTGCGGGAGCTTCGTTCCAGTATCGTCAGCTTCCTGGAGTCGGAGCCGGACGACCCCTCCCTGGCTGGGTTCCTGGACAGCGTGGCGCTGTATACGGACCTGGACGACGCGCCGGAGAACGACGACTTTGTTTCCCTGATGACCATGCACTCGGCCAAGGGGCTGGAGTTCCCCAACGTATACGTGGTGGGCATGGAGGAGGGGGTCTTCCCCAGCGGCCGGGTCATCGGCGAGAGCGAGGAGATGGAGGAGGAGCGGCGGCTGTGCTATGTGGCCATGACCAGGGCCAAGAAGCGGCTGACTATGACCACCGCCCGTCAGCGGATGCTCTATGGCCGGACCTCCAGCAATCTGCCCTCCCGGTTCCTGGAGGAGCTGCCTGCGGAGCCCATTGAGTGGCTGAGCAGGCAGGAGCCCAAAGGCGTGGACCGCTGGGGGGAGGAGGCGGTTACCCTCGGCGGCGGCTCCAATTCCGGCGCCGGCGGCGGCGGGCAGACGCCTGTTTCCCGCTATGGCCCGGCGGCGCGGACCGCCCGTCCCGCCAGGCCGCTGCGGGATACCGGCTTCACGGCCTCCGCCGGCGGGGTGAAGTCGTCTCCTCTCCCTTCCATACAGAAGGGGGATTCTGTTGAGCACCGGACCTTCGGCAGAGGGATGGTGCTGGCGGTGACGCCGATGGGCAACGACGCCATGGTTGAGATCGCCTTTGACGGCGTGGGGACCAAGAAGCTGATGCTCCGGGCCGCCGGAGCGCGCATCAAGAAGCTCTGAGAGACTTCCGGGGCTCTGCTCCCGGCTGTGGGCCGTCCGCGCAAAGCTGCGCCGGACGGCCCTTTTGAGTGGAGACTGTATAAAAATAATGTGGTTGTGAAAAATTTCACAGAAAAATTTGGGACAGACCTTGCAAAACAGGGATGCCTGTGCTATAATCTACACAATTTTCTAGCAAGTTTGTCGCTTTGTCCCTGTCTGAAGCGATAAAAATTCCGGGAATTGACGGGAATCTACGCTATTTGCACATACTCCAATGTGTAAAATAAATTCAACAAAAGGAGGGAAGCAAGGCCCTTAAAGGGCACCCAAAACGAAAGGGGGATATCATTTGGAAAAATATGTGGAGTGCAAAAGCCGGGGGCTGACCCTGCGGGGCATGATGCACATCCCGGACGGGAGAGAGGGGAAGCTGCCCTTCGTCATCCTGTTCCACGGCTTCTGCGATGACCGCAACGAGATCAACTTTGTACATACCGAGCTCTCCCGCCGGCTGTGCGGGGCCGGCATCGCCAGCGTCCGCTTCGACTTCGCCGGCAGCGGCGAGAGCGACGGGCGGTTCGAGGACATGACTGTCTCCGGAGAGGTGGCCAACGGCCTGGATATCCTGGACTACGTCCGGGGGCTGGACTTTGTGGACCTGGACCGGCTGGCCATCCACGGGCTGAGCCTGGGGGGCTGTGTGGCCTCCATCGTGGCGGGCCTGCGGCCGGACCAGGTGAGGGCGCTGAGCCTCTGGTGCCCCGCGCCGGACGTGGTCTACAACATGAAGGAGCACAAGACCCTCTGCGGCATCGACGCGGGGGATGTGGAGGAGAAGGGCTGCGTTGACGTGGAGGGGCTGAAGGTGGGCCTGGGGTTCTATCAGGATACTTTGGAGCTGGACCCCTTTGCCATCGCATCCAAATATGCCGGGCCGGTCAATCTGGTCCACGGCGACGCGGATATCACCGCCTCCATCAAGTGCTCGGAGCGGTACAAGGAGATCTTCGGCGATCGGGCGGCTTTCCTGACGGTTCACGGCGCGGAGCACCGGTTCAAGTCCTTTGAGTACCGGGCGGCCCGGATGGACTCTGCCATGACCTTTCTGACAAGGGAGCTGCTGTAACAAGAGAGCTGGGCGGCTTCGCCGCCCATGGAAAAGGGAGAAAACAATGGACAACAAGAAAATTCGAGCGAGAAAGAGCCCGCCGCCGTGGTTCGCCCTGGTGTCGTTTGTGGTGATTATTGCCGTGCTGGTGGTCCTCATCAACTTTGGTGTGGACACCACCATGTCCGTGTTCGCGGCTGCGATTGTCTCCGCTGTCTTCGCGTTTATTCTGAACATCTCCTGGGGAGAGGTGGAAAAGACCCTGCTTCGGGTTGTGGCCGACTGTATCCCCACCTTCCTTATCGTCATCATGGTTGGTATGCTGGTGGGCATCTGGATTGCCGGCGGCACCGTGCCCTCCCTGATGTACTACGGCATGAAGTTTATCTCTCCGAAGATTCTGGTGCCCCTGGCCTTTGTGCTGTGTTTTTTGACCTCGGAGTTTACCGGCACCTCCTTCGGCAGCGTGGCTACCATGGGTTTGGCCCTGGTGGGCGTGGCCACCACCACCACCATCCCTCTGCCCCTGGTTATCGGCGCGCTGGTGTGCGGCGCGTGGTTCGGCGACAAGATGTCCCCCATGTCTGATACCACCAACCTGGCCTCCGGCGTCAGCCGCGTGCCCCTGTATGAGCACATCGGCTCCATGATGTACACCACCATCCCGGCGGCCGTCGTGGCGCTCATTGCCTTTACCGTGGCCGGCCTCATGTACAGCGGCGGCGCTATGGATGCCAGCAAGGCCAACCTCATCTGCGACACCCTGCAGGCCAACTTCAACATTAACCCCGTACTGATCCTGCCCGCCATCCTGGTACTGCTTGTGTCCGTCTTTAAGCTGCCCGCCCTGATGGGCATGGGCATCACTGTGGTGGTCAGCACCGTCTTTGCCATGATCGGCCAGGGCCTCAGCTTTGTGGAGCTGATGAACTACGCCGCCAACGGCTTCTCCATTGAGACCGGCGCCGGCAGCATCGTGGACAATATGCTCAACCGCGGCGGCATCACCAGCATGACCGGCCTGCTCATCACCTTCATGGTAGCCAGCGTCATGGGCGGCATCATCACCGCCACCGGCATCCTGGACGTGCTGGCCAAGGATGTGCTCCTCAAGTTCATCAAGAACAAGACCATCCTGGTCATCGTTACCCTCGTTTACTGCTATATCGTGAACTTCCTCACCGCCGGCGGCCAGACCGTGGCCATCATCGTCACCCAGCAGACCTTCGAGGACGCCTTCGACCAGATGGGCATCCACCGGAAGGTGCTCTCCCGGACTCTGGAGGACGCGGGCACCCTGAGCGCCCCCATTGTCCCCTGGGGTGTTGCGACATTCTTCGTGATGAGCACCCTGGGCTGCGGCAGGGAGTATATTCCTTACTGCTGGTTCATTTTCATCGTTCCCATCTTCTCCATCCTCTGCGCTGTTACCGGCTTCGGTATGTGGGACAAGGACGGCAGGAAGCTCTGGAAGAGCAAGAATGCCTGATGCTTCTCTGCGCATAGATAATAGACACGGCGGTCCTTTGACCGCCGTGTCTTATTATTTTTCACCTGTTTTGCATAATATGGTCCAGGCCCTCATAGAGTGTCAGCAGGAATACGAGACAGCCTCCCGCACGCGGGGGCTTGCCAGTCTGATTCGCGCCCCAGGGCGCATGGGAGGGTTACTATGTCGAATACGGATCTCTATCAGGATATTGCCACACGGACGGGGGGCTCCCTGTTTGTGGGAGTGCTGGGGCCGGTGCGGACGGGGAAGTCCACCTTCATCAAACGCTTCATGGAAACCTGCGTGATCCCCAACATTGAGAACGTCTACCGCCGGGAGCGGGCCATTGACGAGCTGCCCCAGTCCGGCAGCGGCCGGACAATCATGACTGCCGAGCCGAAATTTGTGCCGGAGGAGGCGGTGGAGGTCACTCTGGAGGGCGGGGCCACCTTCGCTGTGCGGCTCATTGACAGTGTGGGGTATATGGTCCAGGGGGCCATGGGCCAGTTCGAAGACGGCGTGCCCAGAATGGTCATGACTCCCTGGATGGACCACGAGATCCCCATGGCTGAGGCCGCGGAGATCGGCACCCGGAAGGTCATCCAGGAGCACTCCACCGTGGGCATCGTCATCACCACCGACGGCTCCGTCACCGATATTCCCCGGGAGGACTACCTGGAGGCGGAGGAGCGGGTCATCACCGAGCTTCAGGAGCTGGGGAAGCCCTTTGTGGTGCTTCTCAACTCCGCCGAGCCCCACGGGAGCCGGGCTGTCAGCATCAGCCGGGATATCTCCAGCCGCTTCGGCGTTCAGTGCCTGCCGGTGAACTGCCTAGAGCTGGGGGAGGAGGCCATTACCTACATCATCAAGAGCATCCTCTACGAGTTCCCCCTCCGGGAGATGCGCTTTTTCCTTCCCCGCTGGGTGGATGCCCTGCCCATGAGCCATCCCATCAAGCAGGCGGTCTACGGAGTGGTCCGCCAGGGAGGGGAGAAGATGCTCCACATCCGGGAGGTGGACCCGGCAGTCAAAGAGATGGGAGAGGAGGAGAATATCTCCCTCAGCCGGGTGCTGTCCATCGACCTGGGGAAGGGCGTCGCCTCAGCGGAGCTCCAGCTGCCCAGGGAGCTGTTCTATGAGACGCTGTCCAGCCAGTCCGGGTTTACGGTGGCGGACGACGGGGATCTGATGAATCTGCTCACAGAGCTGGCGGAGGTGAAGGCCAGCTATGACAAGGTCTCCGCCGCCCTCTCCAATGTCTATGATACCGGCTATGGCATTGTGATGCCCACGATGGATGAACTGGAGCTGGAGGAGCCGGAGGTCATGCGCCAGGGCGGGCGGTACGGCATCAAGCTCAAGGCCAGCGCTCCGTCTATCCATATGTTCAAGGTGGATATTGAATCCACGGTATCTCCCATTGTGGGCAACGAGAAGCAGAGCGAGGATATGGTCAACTACCTCATGGAGAAGTTCAGCGGCGACCCGACACAGATCTGGGAGAGCAATATCTTCGGCCGCAGCTTCCACGAGCTGGTCAACGAGGACCTCCAGGCCAAGCTCTACCGGATGCCCATGGACGCCCGGCTCAAGTTCCAGGAGACTCTCCAGCGGATTGTCAACGAGGGGAGCGGGGGGCTTATCTGTATTATCCTGTGAAGAAAGAGTACCGACGGAAATGCCGTCGGTACTCTTTATAATACTCTGGAACACAGAACTATGAAACTTGCAAAAGGGAATCTGATGTGGTAAAATAAAATACTATGTCAGATTTCTCTTCCAGAAATGGAATTCTTATACAGAACAAGGAGTGGTTGCGTGTACTTAAAAGCACTGGAAATTCATTTCACCCCTTTGCAAGCAACAAAAACCCCAGTGTTTTCAATAGGTTCACAGCATAATGAAGCAATCGGAATTTTGTGAATTACACCACTTTTACACCACTTGAAAAGACTCTGACATAGCCTGATTTTGTACTTAAAACCAACCATTTGGATGAATAG
>JAAWHO010000026.1 GCA_022795905.1 Oscillospiraceae bacterium | reverse complement strand
ATGGAGATGCCCTTGAGAGAATCCCCCCGCCACCGCTGCGCGGCGGCCCGCCCCCCTTTGACAAGGGGGGCGAGAGGACGAATCTTCCCAACAGGGCGAATCATTTCGAGCTCCCCCCCAGGCTCTTCTTGCCCTCCTTATCAAACGAGGGCCGCTGGGCTTTGACCGGCGGCGGGGGATTCCGGCGCCTTTTTAGTTGGAAATTTGCGCCTCCACCAGCCGCCCGTGGCAATACTTCTCCCGGAGGACCGGCTTCTCAATCTTGCCCGTGGGGTTCCGGGGCACCGGGTCAAAGATGATCTTTCTGGGCCGCTTGTACCGGGGCAGGCCCTTGCAGAACTCCACGATCTCCTCCTCGGTACAGTCCATGCCCTCCTTGACCTCGATGATAGCCGCCGCGATCTCCCCCAGACGGGGGTCCGGCAGGCCGATGACGGCCACATCCTTGATCTTGTCGTATTTGCGCAAAAAGTCCTCAATCTGCACCGGGTACAGGTTCTCGCCGCCGGAGATGACCACGTCCTTCTTCCGGTCCACCAGGAAGATAAAGCCGTCCTCGTCCATCCGGGCCATGTCCCCGGTGTAGAGCCAGCCGTCCTTGAGGATTTCCGCCGTGGCCTCCGGGTTCTTGTAGTAGCAGAGCATCACGCCCCGGCCCTTCACGGCCAGCTCGCCGATCTCCCCCTGGGGGACCTCGCCGCCCTGCTCGTCCACAATCTTGGCCTCCCAGCGGTAGCCCGGCACGCCGATAGCCCCCACCTTGCGGATGTTCTCCACCCCCAGGTGGACGCAGCCCGGGCCGATGGACTCGCTCAGGCCGTAGTTGGTGTCGTACTGGTGGTGGGGGAAGACCTTCTTCCAGCGCTTAATCAGGCTGGGGGGCACCGGCTGGGCCCCGATGTGCATCAGCCGCCACTGCTCCAGCAGGTAGTTGTTCAGCTCCACCTTCCCCGCGTCGATAGCGTCCAGCAGGTCCTGGGCCCAGGGCACCAGCAGCCAGACGATTGTGCATTTCTCCTCCGTTACCGCCCGGAGAATCCACTCCGGCGTCACTCCCCGCAGCAGCACCGCCCGGCTCCCGGAGATGAGGCTCCCGAACCAGTGCATCTTGGCCCCCGTATGATAGAGGGGCGGAATGCACAGGAACACATCCTCCCGGGTCTGGCCGTGGTGGGCCTGCTCCGTCTCGCAGGAGGAGAGCAGGGAGAGATGGTTGTGGAGAATCGCCTTGGGAAACCCGGTGGTGCCGGAGGAGAAGTAGATAGCGGCATAGTCCTCCTCCGCCAGGGCCACCGGCGGCGCGCTGGAGGAGCAGAAGCTCATCATCCGCAGGCCGTCCTCGGCGTAGGCCGGCCTCTCCCGGCCCACGAAGAACATGGTCCGCACCTGGGGCAGGCTGTCTTGGATCGGGTCCATCCGGCCCACGAACTCCGGCCCGAACACCAGCACCTCCACGTCCGCCAGCTCCAGGCAGTACTTGATCTCGTCGGAGGAGTAGCGGAAGTTCAGGGGCACCGCCACCCCGCCGGCCTTCAGAATCCCGAAGTACAGGGGCAGCCACTCCAGGCAGTTCATCAGCAGGATGCCCACCTTGGTCCCCCTCTCCAGCCCCCGGCTCAGCAGCAGGTTGGCGAAGCGGTTGGCCCGGCGGTCGAAGTCCCGCCAGCTGAGGGCCCGGCGGTAGGGGGCGTCGGGGCGGGCGCTCTCAATGAGGCTGGCCTCCCGCCAGGTGACGGCCCGGTCCCGCTCCTCCGTGGGGCTGAGCTCCACCAGGGCTGTCTCGTCCCCGTAGAGGCGGGCGTTGCGCTCCAAAAATTCCGTGATGACCATGTTGTTCCTCCGATCCATAAATTTGTATACAAATTCGTTCCGGAGCCCGGCGCGTCCGCCGGCTCCGTTGGTTAATACCTGCAATACTTTATCACTTTTAACGGTTAAAGTCAACGGGGAATCGGCGGAAAGGGCGAATCCTGCGGAGAAAAATTTCCCGGCGGCCTCCGGCAGGAAAATCTTCCCGTGAAAATCAAAATTACCTCTTGTAACTTTTCGCAGGAAATGGTAAAATGAGTTAAGCCTGTAAAAGAAGGTGCTGCGCCCTCTTTTATGTAACAAAATTATGAAAATGTATCACACCGTATGCCGGGCAGGGGCCGGCATATTTTGCGCAAGAACGGCAAGGAGGATACGAGCATGAAACAAACAGAGAATCTTTTCAAACGGGGGCTGTCCCTGGTGCTGTCCGCCGTGCTGGCGGCGTCCCTGTGCCTGACCGCGCCGCCGGCGAAGGCGGAGGAGGGACATATCCACAGCCGCGCCTGCTTTTTGCTGTGTACGGAGGAACATACCCACACGGAGGACTGCGAGTTCGGCAGCGAGCCCGTCTGCGGTCTGGAGGAGGGGAAGGTCCATCTCCACAACACGGACGGATATTTCTGCCAGAGCGTGGTTATCTGTGAGCAGATGCCGGAGGAGGAGCCCCCCGCCCAGCTCCCGGAGGAGACTGAGCCGGTGAACCCGGAGACGCCGGAGCAGCTGCCCCCTGCCCAGGAGGAGGAGCCTGCGCCTGAGCCTGAACCTGCGCCGGTGCCGGACCCCGCTCCGGAGGAGCCAGGGGAGCCGGGGGATGCCGAGGAGGGCGGCGAGCCTGCTCCCGCACCCGCGCCGGAGGAACCCAATGAGGAGAAGCCCGCAGAAGAGGAGCCCGTGGGGGAGGGACAGACGCCTATCGAAGATACGGAGGTCCCTGCCGGCGGACATCCGCCCCATGTATGCCCGGAGGGGTATTGGGATGTGGAGTATGTCCGGTGCTGGTACGCGGAGGCGGAGGCGCTTACCGCTGAGGAGTTGGATGAGGCTACCAAGCGTTGGGAGGAGTTTAAGGCCGCTGTCGAAGCGGGTGGAGATGTCGTCCTTGCTGGAGATATTGTCTCCACAGAACAGCTGGTGATCCCTGTCGGCAAGACGACAGTGATTGATTTGAATGGATACAGCCTGCGTGGGACTATGCCCAATGAAACGACAAATTTTATTGTGGTCAATGGCGAGCTGACGATCTGCGCCCATTCAAATGAGGATAAGATCGTTTGTGAAAATGGTGATAATGCCATTTCAGTGGCGAGCGGCGGTTTGCTGAAGATTGAGGGCGGCACCATTACTACGAAGGACAGCAACCGGGCGGTCTATGTTGCTGGCGAAATGAAAATGTCCGGGGGTTCGATTGTTGACAACGGTTCGGCATCTCTTTTGAAGGGCGGCGGCGTGTTTGTCAATGGTGGGTGCCTTGAGATAACCGGCGGTGAGATTTCAAGAAATACCGCACAAAATGGCGGTGGAATCTATGTGCAGAACAATGGTACTGTGGTGGTCGGAGGCGACGTGCATATCTTCCGCAACACTGCGACGAAGGCCGGCGGCGGTATTTATGTGGTAAGCGGCAGTAGCGTCAATGTAGGCGGTGGCGCATACATTAACGCAAATACGGCTCCCGGTGAAGAAGTAAATGTAAATGTTTATGGAGATATACAAATCGACGAAAGCAGTGGCTGTATAGTAGAAGGGAGAACAGAGTATGAAGTTGCGGACTCCGGCGGTTTGGCAAAACTGATTGCTGATGCAAAGAGTGGGGATACGATTTCTCTCTCTAAGAACTATGAATATAAAGCGGCGAAAGACATCAGTATAGATAAAAAAATAACGCTTGATTTGAATGGCCAAACAATTATGTATACCGGTATTGGATCCCAGATTTTCACTGTAACCGACCCTAGTGGAGAGCTCACAATCACAGGTTCTGGAACTATTTCAAGCAATATGGGCTGCGTTGATAGTCTCATTGTAGTGGAAAAAGGTGCGGCGCTGAATCTCCAGGGAGGTACGTTAACAAATTCCCGGGGCTCCCATGCGGTCAGCGCACTCAGCGAGAGCCGCGTCAAGATATCTGGCGATGCAGAAATCACCGGATGTCAAAACGCTTCCTATGGCGCGGGTATTCTGATTGCACAGGGCAGTACCCTTGAAATGTCTGGCGGCACGATTTCAAATAATAAGAGCAAAGATTACGGCGGAGCAATTCGTGTCAGCGATGGTGTTGCAGAAATTTCAGGCGGTACGATTTCCGGCAATTCAGCGGCGTTTGACGGCGGCGGTGTTTCTCTGGCAGCCGGAACGCTCACAATTTCAGGCGGCAGTATTATCAATAACAGTGCCAACAGATGCGGCGGAGGTGTTTGCTCGAATATCGGTGCGGAACTTGTTATTAAAGGAGCTGCCAGTATTACCGGTAATACCGCTACCCGGGGCGGCGGCATCTGTACAGCCACGATGAAGATGAGCGGTGGCTCTGTCGATAATAATAAAGCGAAGCGGCTTACTAGCGAAGGCAAGTGCGGCGGCGGCGGAATCTATGTGGTGGATGTTTCTGATATCGGAACGGATGAGAATGGCGTCCATGAGTTGGTTGTGACCGGCGGAAGTATATCCGGCAATGAATCCGATTACACAGGCGGCGGGATCTTTATTGATATCGGCGCGACAGGTGTTGTCAGTGGTGAGGACAATCTCGTTTATATTAAAAACAACAAAGCAGCGGATACAGGCTACAAATATGGAGATACGTCCAGCACGGGCCATGGCTTTGCTGGCGGCGGCATTTTTGTGGAGCATAACAACTATGCTGCCGAAGGACACGCGAAAGAGGGCGGCGTACTGTATGTATATGATGCCGTTATTTCAAAAAATAAGGCCTACTATGGCGGCGGCGTAGCCGGATGTGGCAGCAGCAGCGTACAGGTGTTTTCTGTCAGAGGCGTGGCGATTTATGACAATGAATTGACATCCAGTGACACCAGCGGCTGGCACGGACAGTCCATCGACCTCTATTGCGATGGAGAGGGAGAGGTGGACAGCTATATGCTGGGCGGCTTCCATACCAGCTGGGAGGGTGCAGCAGGCAATGGAGTAACGCCAGTTGATAAAGGCAGTGAAAAGCTGAAGGACTTCTATCTGAAATCCAATGTTCCCGAAGAAGTAGATAAGCAAGAAATCGAGAAAATTGCCAAAGTTTTCATTCAAGAGAACATTTCCGCCTCCAACGGCGGCGGGATCGGCGGCAACGGCTTTATTAAGCTGGGGGTTGAGCCGGGAAAGCCCAGCGACCCCGACAACCCGGATGACCCTGACGGCTCCGACCCCGCCATGGGCAGTCTGACCGTCAAAAAAGCCTGGAATGACGCGGGCCACGAGGACAGCCGCCCCGAGAGCGTATCCGTCCAGCTCCGGCAAAACGGAGCGGCTTACGGCCAGGCGGTGGTCCTGACAGAGGCGGGCGGCTGGACCCACACCTGGACGGACCTGCCCCTGGCGGACGAGGACGGCGAGAGCTATGTTTACAGCGTAAAGGAGCTTGCGCCGGATGAAGGGTATACGGTGGAATATTCCTCCGAAAGCGTTTCACTGACAACGGATGAAAGCCAGGAGATGACTGTTACCAATACTTGGGACTCTCCGAAAGAAGACCCGAAGGATCCTCCCAAGGATCCCCCGAAAGAAGACCCGAAGGATCCCCCCAAGGATCCTCCGAAAGAAGACCCGAAGGATCCTCCCAAAGATCCTCCGAAAGAAGACCCGAAGGATCCCCCCAAAGAGGAGGTAAAAGACCCGCCGGAGGAGGAGCCTCCCAAGGAAGAACCTCCTGAGGAGGAGCCCCCGAAGGAGGAGCCTCCCAAGGAAGAACCCCCGGAGGAGGACCCGCCCCAGACCCCGCCTGAGGAGCCCGAGGAGCCCGAGGAATCCGAGGAGCGCCGGGAGCCGGAGTATCCCACGGAGCTGCCGGACCCCAACGCGCCGGACAGCCCGGATACCATTACCATTTGGGAGGACGGCGTGCCGCTGACCTATATGAAGGTCTGGGACCCCGAGACGGAGGAGTATCTCTACATCCTGGAGGATGAGGTGCCCCTGTTCGGCTTTGACGTGCCGGAGACCGGGGACGAGTCGTGGACCGGCCTGTGGGCGGCGCTGTGTCTGACGGGCCTGGGCGGAGCCGCCGCGGCGGCCTCCGGCAGAAAACGGGAGGATGAGGACGAGACAGCCTGATTTTCCTTCCTGACAGCAGAAAAGCCGAGACAGACACAACGTCTGTCCCGGCTTTCGCCTGCCCTCAGTCCTCCGCCAGAGGGTAGCCGCAGATCTGGAGATCAACATGGAATTGGAACTCCCCCTGGACGAGGGTTTGGACCCCGTCGCTGCCGGTGACCTCGTAGCCTAGGCGGTAGGTCCCGTCCTCCAGTACGCCCCAAAGCTCGAAGGGCTCGATGGTACACTCCCGGCCCTCGGCGGGCAGGGGGTCCGCCATACCGCAGAAGCCCACCCGCTCCAGAAAGGGCACCTCCTCCCAGCCGCCGTCCCCGTCCTGCCGCTCCAGGCGGGGGATGAGGAGCACCTGGGCGTCCGCACCGGTGTTGTTGCGGAGAAGGAAGGTGATTCTCCCGGCCTCCATGGTAACGGGCTCTCCGGCGAACACGAGCTCGAAATCGGGGGGCGGGGAGGCCTCCCGGACGGGAGCGGCCTGGAGGGTCAGCGACAGACAGAGGGACAGTGCCAGTGCGAAAAGCCTTGTCATGAGAAAGCGCCTCCTTTTTGATTCTGTCCTAAAGACGGACGGGGAGGCGAAGAGGTTCCCTATCGAACGGTAAAACCGTTGACGGATGCCTGGGCCACGAAGGCGCCCAGCTCGTCAGCGACCCGGACCTCATAGAGGCAGGTGGTGCGCCCGGCCTTGAGGCACCGGGCCTCGGCGGACAGCTCCCTCCCCTTGGCGGGGGAGAGGAAGGTGATGGACACGTGCTGGGAGACGGTGGGGTGCTCCGCGAAGGCGTTGGCGGCCACGGCGAAGGCAAAGTCCGCCAGGGTAAAAACAGCGCCGCCCATCGGGGTGTGGTTGGCGTTCATGTGCTCCGGCCGCAGGGCCAGGGTACAGACCGCCCGGCCCGGCTCCGCCTCCCGGATGACCGCGCCGGTGAGCTCCGAGGCGAAGCGGTCGGCCTGAAAGCGGGTCCGGATTTCTTCTAATGTCGGCATGGTGATTCCTCCCCTGTATCATTCGTTTTTTTGCTGGTATTCCCGTCGTTATGACGGCAATCTTGACAAGGATTTTGCATATATGGTATAATCAAGGCATAACATCTTGGCAAGTCGGGACTGGTATCATACATCATGTATGGAGGGATAACGCCATGCTTTTAGAGACAGAACGCCTCATTCTGCGGAAATTACGGGAAGAGGATTATGGGGATTTCCGCGCCTATGCTGCAGACGAGGAGATGTGCCGTATGATGGGTCGGCATGTGTTGGACACGGAGGAAGCCACCGCCCGGGCCTGCTTTGATTGGCTGAAAGACAAAGAGGAGCGAGGCTACGCGCTTATCCTCAAAGAGACAGGGCGCGTCATCGGTGACTTGACTGTTACCACCGTACCGGAGGATTTGGCGGCACGGGAACCTCTGGCTGGGAAACAAGGGCGGTCTCTAAACTTCTCTATTTCCCGGGTGTACCAGCGACAGGGACTCATGACAGAGGCCCTGCGGGCTGTTACGACCCATCTCTTTGCAGAAGAAGGCATGGATTATGTTCAATGCGGCCATTTCGACTTCAATGCTGCATCGGCAAAACTCCAGAAGAAGCTAGGTTTTGTCCATTTGACCACCGTGGAGCTGGATTTCGAGGGGTTCGAGGAAAAGATCATCTCAGTGGAAAATGTGCTATGGAGTTCGTTGTTATGAGACAAGACTTCGCCAAACTGTACCGCAGTGGCTACTCTGGTATGCCGGCTAAAAAACTTTTGTCATTTCTAAAACTCCCCCTTGACAAACGTTCTCTTCACTCATCGTCCTCGCAAAGGTCCAAAAGGAATATAACGGCGGGTTCTAAGGGACCCGCCAGCCTGCAATTTATCGGGCCGCCGCTTGCACAGAGCGGCGGCCTGCCTGCATATTTCGGCAGGATACCCGATTATTTTGAGGATTGTCCCGGGGACGTCCCGGCCGGCGTCAGCCCCTCTGCCAGGGGAAAAAATTCCTCCCTGCCATACAGCAGGTTCACCGCCTCCAGCAGGGCGTTGGCAGTCATCCTCTCCGGCAGCTCCAGCGCCTTCAGCAGCGCCGCCCTGCGGGCGGCGCTGTCCCTCCCGCCGGTGAGCCCCAGGGCATAAAAATCCCCCTTGGTGATTGGGGCGCGATCCCCGGCGGCGGGGCCGTCCTCAAAGGTGGCCCCCGCCCGCTCCAGGGCCCGGAGCAAAACGGCCGGGGACATCCCCTCCACCCCCAGCTTGCCCTCCTTTCCGGGGGCGGCCTTCCGCCGCTCCTTGCCCCGGATGTCGGGAATATACGCCTGCTTGAGCCGGTCCGGCGGGATGGCCCCCTTCAGAAAATTCCGGATGACGAACCCGGCTCCGTCGCTGTCGGTGAGGAGAATCAGCCCCCTCTCCTCCGCCAGGCGGCGCAGCAGGGCCAGCTTCTCCCCGTCCTTGAAAACGCCGAAGCCCCCCGTCTCCACCACCGTGGCCTCTACCGCCTGCTTGAGGGCGTTTTTGTCGTAGCGGCCCTCCACCACGATGACCTCCCGAACCCTCCTCATGCCCTCGCCTCCTGGGCCAGCTCCATCAGCAGCAGCTTCAGCTCCGAAGCGCCGTCCACGCCGTTGACGCTCTTGATGCGCACATCCAGCTCGCAGCAGCGCTTGACAGCCCTGGCGCACCACTGCCTGTCCACCCGCCGGGCGTTCTCCATCAGGAGCCTCGCCGGGTAGTCCGAGCGGATGCCGCAGCGCTCCATGAGCCAGAATTTGTCCCGGTGGCTGTCGATGGCCGTCCGGGCCGCGTACAGCCGCCGGACCTCCATGCCCACGATGGCCAGGATCTTGAAGGGCTCCACCTGGAGCTTGAGCAGTGTGCCCAGTACCTCCGCCGACTTGTCGAAATTCCCCTTGGACAGGGCGTTGGTCATCTCAAAGACCTGGGCCTCCAGCACCGGGGCCGCTACGGCGTCAATGTCCGCCTTGGTGATCCGCTCCCCCTTGGCGTAGGCGGCGATCTTCCCGATCTCCGGGATGAGCCCGTTCATCAGGGAGCCGCAGGTGAAAATCAGGTGCTCCGCCGTCTCGGCGTCGATGGTGTGGCCCGCGGCCTTGAACCGCTTGCTGACCCACTTGAGCAGCTCCCGCTGGGACTGCTCCTCGAACTTCACCGCCTGGACCGATTTGTCCAGGGCGGCGCACAGCTTCTTGTAGGTCTTGACGGGCTTGTACTCCAGATGCTCGTAGACGAACACCAGGCAGCAGTACGCCGGCAGGTCCTCCAGCAGGGCGATGAGCAGCTTCCGCTGGTCCTCCGCCAGCTTGAAGAGGTCCCAATCGACCACCTGCACCATGGTCCGCTGGGCCATCATAGGCATGGCCTCCGCAGCCTCCGTCAGGGCCTGGGCTGTCAGCCCCTTGCCCTCCAGGCGGTGGAGGTTGAACTCCTCGAACCCGGCGGGGACCAGGGCCTCCCGCAGCTGGGAGAGGTAGTACTCCCGCAGGTAGCTCTCCTCGCCGTGAAAGAGATAGGCCGTGCCGATCTCCCCGGAGGCCAGGTCGTTTTTCAGCTTCGCGAAGCCGGGGTCCGGCCCCTTTATCCTCTGTGCCATTGCGTTCCCCCGTTTCCGGTCTTTTTATTCCACTGTGACCGATTTAGCCAGATTCCTGGGCTTGTCGATATCGCAGCCCCGCATGAGCGCCACATAGTAGGCAAAGAGCTGGAGGGGCACCGTTCCCAGGCAGGGGAGGAGAAGGGGGTGGGCCTCCGGGATGGCAAAGACGCCGTTGGCGGTTTTTCCCAGCTCCTCCCGCTTCCCCTCGGTGGTCAGGGCCAGCACGTCGCCGCCCCGGGCCTTGACCTCGACGATATTGCTCATAGCCTTGTCAAAGAGTTTGTGATAAGTACACAGGGCCACCACCAGGGTGCCGTCCTCGATGAGGCTGATGGTGCCGTGCTTGAGCTCCCCGGAGGCGTAGGCCTCGGAGTGGATGTAGGAGATCTCCTTGAGCTTCAGGGAGCCCTCCATCCCCATGGCGTAGTCGATGTTCCGGCCAATGAAAAACACGCTGTCGTGGTTGAAGTACTGGCTGGCGTAGTACTGAAGGCCGTCCCGGTTGGCCAGCACCGCCTCCATTTTCTCCGGCAGGGCCAGCAGCTCCTCCAGGACCGACTTGTACTCCGTCTCCTCCATGGTCCCCAGCCGCCGGGCGAGGTACAGCCCCAGCAGCGTCACCACCGCCAGCTGGGTGGTGAAGGCCTTGGTGGTGGCCACGGCGATCTCCGGGCCGGCCCAGGTGTAGATAACCTGATCCGACTCCCGGGCGATGGAGGAGCCCACCACGTTGACGATGGAGAGGGTTTTTGCCCCCAGCCGCTTGGCCTCCCGCATGGCGGCCAGGGTGTCCAGGGTCTCCCCGGACTGGCTGATGACAATCGCCAGGGTCCCCTCATCCACAATGGGGTCCATGTACCGGAACTCCGAGGCCAGGGACACCTCCACCGGGAGCCGCAGAATCCGCTCCAGGCTGTACTTCCCCAGCATCCCCACATGGTAGGAGGAACCGCAGGCGATGATATAGAGCTTTCTCACCGAGCGCAGGTACTCCCCGTCCAGGCGGAAGTCCTCCAGCACCACCTCGCCGTTCCGGATGCGGGGGAGGACGCAGCGGCGCAGGGCCTCGGGCTGCTCCATGATCTCCTTGAACATGAAGTGCTCGTAGCCGCCCTTCTCGGCGGCGTCCACCTCCCAGTCCACATGGCAGATTTCCTTCTCAATAGGCTGCATCAGGTGGTTGTAGCACTGGATGCCGTCCCGGGTGAGGACGGCGGCCTCGCCGTCGTCCAGGTAGGAAACCCGCCGGGTGTGCCGGAGGATGGCGGTAACGTCGCTGGCCAGGAAGCTGCACCCTTCGCCATAGCCCAGGATGAGGGGGCTGTCCTTGCGCACGGCCACAATCTCATCCGGCGCGTCGGCGCAGACGATGCCCAGGGCGTAGGCCCCCTCGATGCGCCGCAGGCAGCGGCCCACGGCCTGGAGGAGGTCCCCCTCGTAGAAGTGCTCAATGAGCTGGGCCACCACCTCCGTGTCGGTTTCGGAGGTAAAGGGGATCCCCTGCTCCTGGAGGTAGGCCTTCAGCTCGGCGTAGTTTTCAATGATGCCGTTGTGGACCACGGCGATGCGGCCTGAGCGGCTGAGCTGGGGGTGGGAGTTGACGTCGGACGGGGCGCCGTGGGTGGCCCAGCGGGTGTGGCCCACGCCGATGCGCCCGGCCACAGAGGCCCCGCCGTCCAGCATATCGCTGAGGACCTTCAGTCTGCCCTTGGACTTCCGGACAGTGAGCCGGCCTGTCTCCCCGTCGTAGACGGCGACGCCGGCGGAGTCGTAGCCCCGATATTCCAATTTGCTCAGGCCCTCGAGAAGAATGGGGGCCGCCTGCTCGCTGCCGACATATCCGACAATACCGCACATGGGTGATCTCCTCCTTGTTTATTTTCTGTAATTCTGCAAATACTCAGGTTGAAAAGAAAGGACGTGAACGCATGATAACCGCCTTTTGCCGGACCATCATCCTCTATTTTATCCTGATGGCGGGACTGCGCCTGATGGGCAAGCGTCAGATCGGCGAGCTGGAGCCCAGCGAGCTGGTGCTGACCCTCATCATCTCCGACCTGGCTTCGGTGCCCATGCAGGACTTCGGCATCCCCCTGGTCCACGGGGTGTTCCCCATCGTGACGCTGCTGTGCCTGTCCATGCTCCTGAGCTTCTTCAGCCTCAAATCCATCCGCTTCCGGGCCCTGGTCTGCGGCCAGCCCACCGTCATCATCCGGGAGGGCAAGCTCCTCCAGCACAATATGGCCCGCAACCGCTTCACGGTGGACGAGCTCTTCGAGCAGCTGCGCAGCCAGGGCTACTCCGACCTCTCCGCCGTCAAGTACGCCATCCTGGAGACCAGCGGACAGGTCTCCATCCTGCCCTATACCAAGTCCGCCCCGGTGACCCCGGAGACCATGAACCTGGAGGTCCCCGACGACGTGACCCTCCCGGTGCTCCTCATCAACGACGGGCGGGTCATGGCTGACAACCTCCGCTCCAGCGGCTATGACGCCGCCTGGCTGGACAAGCAGCTCTCCGACCGCCGCCTGACCTCCCCCCGGCAGGTGTTCCTCCTCACGGTGGACGAGGCCGGCAGCGTGGTCTGCGTGACAAAGGAGGCGGCGGCATGAGGGCCCTCTATATCCCCCTTGCCGTGCTGGCGGCGATTTTGGCCTTCTCCCTGTGGACAGGGCAGTACGTCCAGCAGAGCACGGACGTCTGGACAGATGCGCTGGCAGAGAGCGGCGAGGCCGCCCGGGCGGAGGACTGGTCCGCCGCCGCAGAGCACCTGGAGGGCGCGTACAGGGGCTGGGGCGGCAGCCAGGGCTTCTTCCACATCATCATGGACCACGCGGAGCTGGACGAGGTGGAATCGCTCTTTGCCGGCGCGCTGGCTGTCTGTCAGGAGCAGGACGAGCCGGATTTCCACACCCTCATTGCCCAGCTCTCCGCGGGGCTGGAGATGCTGGCGGAGACCCAGCGGTTCAGCCTTCGGAATGTTCTGTAGGGGCCGCCGCTCTATGATTCCTCTGGGAGTATAGCACAGAAACGGCCTCCCCGCAAGACAGAAGGGGAGGCCGCTTCTTTAATTGATGATAAAGACCTTCTCCCCGGGCCTGGCCATCCCCAGGTCCTCCCGGGCGATCTCCTCGATAAGATCGGGGTCGTCCCGGCGGCTGATGTCCTCCGCCAGCTTCGTGTTGGTCCGCCGGAGCTCCTCGAGCTCCTGGGCGTAGGCCTCCCGCTCCTCCTGGGCGGCGTCAATCTGCCGGTTGAGCGCGCTCAGCTGGACCATCACGCCCAGGCACAGCATCGCCAGCAGCGCCAATGTCAGCTTGCTGGCAGGGCGCCGCGGCGCCGGACCCGGCTTCCCCGCAGTCTGGGGCTTTGGTGTCTTTTTGGCCATGTTTTCGCCGCCTTTCCATTCTCCGCGCGACACGGCGCGAGAATTTTACTGCTGACATTCTATACGATTTCCGGAGAAAAGAAAAGGCCTTTTTGCAAATTTCTAAAATTTTTCCCAGCATGTGCTCCACAAGCCCCACCGGCGCCAGCAGCACGTCCAGCCAGAAGTCCCACAGCGGCCGCAGCGCCGGACCCGGCAGGCAGAAGTACAGCACCGCGCCCCCCAGGGAGCCGGCCAGCTCGAAAAGGCGCAGCTCCCCGTCCCCGGAGAGCACAAAGAGGACCACGCTCCCCGCCGCCGCCAGGCAGTACGCCGCGTCCAGCACATGGCCCAGCCCCCTGCCTCCCCGCAGGCGCACCGCCCGCAGCAGGTCGTAGAGCAGTCCCAGGACGGTCCCCAGGAGGATGGACAGGAAAAACTGGGCCAGCTGCTCCGGTATCTGTACGCCCATCAGCCAAACAGCCGCCGGAGCAGCCCGCCGCTCTGGCTGGGGCCCTGGTCCTCGTAGAGCAGGGTGTGGATGGTTCCGTCCACATGGAGCTCGCCTCCGTCCAGGTTCAGCTTGCCGATGTGCAGGCCGCTCCCGCCTACCACCAGGGTCCCGGCGGTGGTGTTCATGACGATTTCTTCCTCGTCAAAGCGCTCCACCTCCTCCACGCCCGTGACCAGCAGCCGCTCCCGGCCCTCCAGCTCCAGGCGGTGCTGCATCCCGCTCATATCCTCATAGGGCATCGGAATACCTCCCTCGTCATTGCTCTGCCCTATATATATGGAGGGGATGTCCCCAATATGCCGGGAAAACACTGCAAGTGCAAGGGGAGCCGTCCCGCGGCCTCAATCCGGGTCGATCATCCGGTAGCCCACGCCGATTTCGGTGAAGATATACTCCGGCTGGGCGGGGTTTTTCTCGATCTTCCGGCGGATGTTCGCCATATTCACCCGGAGAATCTGGTTGTCGTTCTTGGCCTTGGGGCCCCAGAGCTGGCGGATGATGAAGTCATAGGTCAGCACCCGGCCGGCGTACTTCCCCAGCAGAGAAACCAGCTTGTACTCGTTCTGGGTCAGATGCACGTTCTCTCCGTCCACCAGGACCTGGTGCTTGTCGTAATCGATGGCCAGCCCCCTGGCCCGGAACTGCCCGGACTGGGCGATCTCCCCGTTGGGCAGGTGGGTCCGGGTGTGGCGGATGGCCGTGCGGATGCGGGCCAGGAGCTCCGAGGTGCCGAAGGGCTTGACGACATAGTCGTCCGCCCCGGCGTCCAGGGCCGCCACCTTGTCCCTCTCGTGGTTCCGGGCGGAGACAACGATGATGGGGCAGGTGGACCACTCCCGGACAAATTGCAGGATTCCGGCCCCGTCCATGTCCGGCAGGCCCAGGTCCAGCAGAATCAGGTCCGGGCAGTGGGAGGTAATCATGGAGATGGCCTCGCTGCCGGTGCGGGCGGTCATGGTGTCGTAGCCGTTGGCGGCGAGAATGGCGGCGATAAAGCCGCTGATATTGGCCTCGTCCTCCACGATGAGGATTTTTTCCTTGATGGTCATAGCGCGGCCTCCTCCGTCAGCTGCTGGTCCATGGGCAGGGAAAAATAGAATACGGCGCCGCCCTCCTTGGCGTTGGCGGCGGAGAGGGCGCCTCCGTGGGTTTGGACGATGGAGCTGCACACCGACAGGCCGATGCCCATGCTCCGCCGGTCGTCGGAGGCGTGGCTCCTGCTCCGGCGGGCGGGGGAAAAGAGGTCCGGCAGGAGCTCCGGGGCGATGCCGCAGCCGTTGTCCCGGACGGTGAATACCGCCGCGTCCCCCGCCCGTTCCGCCGACAGGCGGATGCAGGTGCTTTTCCCGTGGTAGGCGGCGTTCTCCAGAAGGTTGAGCAGCACCTGCTCGATGAGGATGGCGTCCATAGGGACGAAGAGGGGCTCCTGGGGGGCGGTGAGCACCAGCCGGACGCCGCCGAAGCGCTTCTGAAATTTCGCGGCCACGCTGGCCAGCACCTCCTCCGCCGCCTCCAGCTCCTTGCGGATATGGGTGTCTCCCTCCCCGATGCGGGTGATGGAGAGGAGATTTTCCACCATGCGGATGAGCCATTGGGCCTCGTCCCGGGCCCCCCGGAGGAGGGCGGTTTTCTGCTGGGGGGTGAGGAGGGCGTCGTTCTCCAGGATGGCGGAGGTGGAGCCCACGATGGAGGTCAGGGGCGTGCGCAGGTCGTGGCTCACCGCCCGCAGGAGGTTGGCCCGCATGGCCTCCCGGTCCGTCTCTACCCGCAGCTGCTCCTGGCGCTTGATCCGGCTGGTGAGGGCGCTGACGATGAGGGACACGGAGAGCATGGACAAAAAGGTCAGCGGGTAGCCGGAGATGGTGAAGTCCAGCTGCCAGTAGGGGTAGGTGAACACATAGTTGACGCAGATGACCCCCACAAAGGACGCCGCCACCCCACAGGCGCAGCCCTCCGTCAGCCGGGCGATGAGCACCACCATCAGCACGAAGATCATGGCGGCGAACCCGCCGCTGTGGTCGAGCATCAGCAGCAGGCTGCACACGCCATAGCCCAGCAGCAGGAGACCCGCTGTTACCGCCCAGTCCCGCCAGCGCATGACGGACACCTCCCTTCCAGGTTGTTCACCCTTTTTCTTGAAAGAAAAAGGGTCAAAAAGAACTTTTGCGCAAAGCTCCGCTTTGCTTACCTTTAGTTAGTATAGCATGAAAAATGTTAAGCTGTTGTTAAGATATGCGGCAGCCTCAAAAAGAAGCGGCACAGGAACCCCTGCCGGGGGGTTCTGTGCCGCTTCCGCGTCAGGATATTTTTTTGAAGGAAAGGATTCGGATTCCGGTCACGTCTGTCCCCAGCTCCTCCGCCAGAGCCGCCGACACGGCGGCGATGATCTCCTGCCGGTTGGGAACGGCCTCCGCCGCCGGAGGAGCGGCAGGCGCCGGGGCGGCGGGCTTTGCGCTTCCGCCAGCCAGCTTGCCCAGCAGCAGCGTGAGGAAGATCAGGCAGATCAGGCCGAAAAACGTGACCCCCATCCCCATAAGTACAACGAAAAGCGATGAAACTTGCATTGCGGTCAACCTCCCAAATTTGCTGAGACAAGTCTACCCTGTCCGGCAAAAAAACGCAAGGCGGGAGGGATCGGTCTTGATACCGCTTTAACGATGCGGCAAACGGTCTTAACGGGGTTCTTAACGGGTTACTCCGGGCGGAGCACCGCCTGTCCGGCCGCCAGGGAGGCGGGAACGTCGATGACCCGCTGGTTCCGGCTTCCCCGCCAGGGGAGGGAGAGGGTCCGCTCCTCTATAAGGAACGGGCCGTCTACCAGCACGTCCAGCTCCGCCAGCAGGGCCCTCTGGGCCTCAGTCCCCTGGTCTCGGAGATATTCAAAGGTCCAGCCGGAGTAGCTCCACACGTTCAGCCCGTGGGCATGGGCGGTTTTCGCCAGCTTCAGACAGTCCTCCGCCTGGGCGAAGGGCTCTCCCCCCGAGAGGGTCAGGCCATCGGTGAGGGGATTTTTCAGCAGCTCTGCCTCCACCGCCTCCACGGTCATTTCCTTTCCGCCCTGGGGGGCGTGGCTGTCCGGGTTGTGGCAGCCGGGACAGCCGTGGGGACAGCCCTGGACAAAGCAGGAGAACCGGAAGCCGGGGCCGTCCACGATGGAGTCCTGTACCAGGCCGAAAATACGCATCTTTTCACGCCTCCTCTAATATGCCGCAAGCGGGGGCACAGCCCCCGCTCCAGCTTGATTGTCCGCTCAAATACCGTGCTTGGTCCGGTCGGACTCCTCCGCCGTCTTGGCGTCGTTCCACCGGTCCATGGTGCCCACCAGGTAGCCGGTGATCCGGCGGATGCGCTCGAAGCCCACCCGTCCGTCGTCCTCGTGGCGGCCGCAGCCGGGACACTCGTCGTCGATGATCCCCGTATACCCGCAGCAGGGGTCCCGGTCCACCGGATGGTTCACGGAGCCGTAGCCGATGCCGGCCTCCTTCATGCACCGGACCACCTTCTCAAAGGCGTCCAGGTTCTTCATCGGGTCGCCGTCCATCTCGATGTAGCTGATGTGCCCGGCGTTGGTCAGGGCGTGGTACGGGGCCTCCAGCTTGATCTTCTCAAAGGCGTTGATGGGGTAATAGACGGGGACGTGAAAACTGTTCGTATAATAATCGCGATCCGTTACACCGGGGATAGTGCCAAACCGCGCCTTGTCCATCCGGATGAACCGGCCGGACAGGCCCTCCGCCGGCGTGGCCAGCAGGGAGAAGTTCAAGCCCCGCTTCTCGCTCTCCTCGTCCATCCGGGCCCGCATCCGGGCGATGATCTCCAGGCCCAGCCGCTGACTCCGCTCGCTCTCGCCGTGGTGCTGCCCCGTCAGGGCCACCAGGGTCTCCGCCAGACCGATGAAGCCCACGGACAGGGTGCCGTGCTTGAGGACCTCCCGGACCTCGTCGGTCCAGCCCAGCTTCTCGCTGTCCAGCCAGACCCCCTGGCCCATG
>JAAWHO010000025.1 GCA_022795905.1 Oscillospiraceae bacterium | reverse complement strand
GGCATCGGCCTCTACTGCCGCCGCCACGCCACCGACGTCAGCGGCTTTGTCCTGGGCGGGCGGAGCGTGGGCCCCTGGCTCACCGCCTTCGCCTACGGCACCAGCTACTTCTCCGCCGTGGTCTTTGTAGGCTACGCCGGGCAGTTCGGCTGGAAGTACGGCATTGCCGCCACCTGGGCGGGGCTGGGGAACGCCTTTATCGGCTCTCTGCTGGCCTGGGCGGTGCTGGGGCGGCGCACCCGGGTCATGACCCAGCACCTGGACAGCGCCACCATGCCCCAGTTCTTCGGCGAGCGCTTCGGCAGCGGCGCGCTCAAGCTCTGCGCCTCCGCTATCATCTTCATTTTTCTGATTCCCTACACCGCGTCCCTCTACAACGGCCTCAGCCGCCTGTTCGGCATGGCCTTCGACATTGACTACTCCGTGTGCGTTGTCGTTATGGCGGTGCTTACCGGTATCTATGTTATCGCCGGGGGCTATATGGCTACCGCTATCAACGATTTCATCCAGGGCATTATCATGCTCTTTGGCATCGCGGCGGTGATTCTGGCTGTGCTCCACAGCCAGGGCGGCTTTATGGCGGCCCTGGAGGGCCTGGCTCAAGTCAGCGATGAAGCCGTCTCCTCCGCCCCCGGCGTCTTCGCCTCCTTCTTCGGCCCTGACCCCGTCAACCTGCTGGGGGTGGTGATCCTCACCAGCCTGGGCACCTGGGGCCTGCCGCAGATGGTTCAGAAGTTCTACGCCATCAAGAGCGAGTCCGCCATCAACAAGGGCATGGTCATCTCCACCTTCTTCGCGGTGATTGTCTCCGGCGGGTGCTATTTCCTGGGCGGCTTCGGGCGGCTGTTCTCCGATAAGATTGATATTGCCGCCAACGGCTATGACTCCGTGATCCCCACCATGCTCTCCGGCCTGCCGGTCATTCTCATCGCTATTGTGGTGATTCTGGTGCTCTCCGCCTCCATGTCCACCCTCTCCTCCCTGGTGCTGGCCTCCAGCTCCACTCTGACGCTGGACTTCATCAAGGGCACTGTTATCAAGGACATGGACGAGAAGCGGCAGGTCCGCTGGATGCGGGGTTTGGTGGTGGTGTTTATCGCCGTCTCCGTGGTGCTGGCCCTCATTCAGTACAAGTCCAGCGTGACCTTTATCGCCCAGCTCATGGGCGTGAGCTGGGGAGCGCTGGCGGGGGCGTTTCTGGCGCCCTTCCTCTACGGGCTCTACTGGCGGCGGACCACCAAGGCTGCCTGCTGGGTCAGTTTCCTGTTCTCCACAGTGGTCATGCTGGCCAATATCTTCGCCAAGAACAGCTTCCCCGTTCTGCTCCAGTCCCCCATCAACGCCGGGGCCTTCTGTATGCTGGCGGGGCTGGTGATCGTGCCGGTGGTGAGCGTCTTTACCAAGGCCCCGGACAAGAAGCGCCTGGACGATGTGTTCTCCTGCTATGACCAGAAGGTAACCGTCTCCGTCAAGCGCTCCATCGGGGAGTAAATCCGCCCCCCCGGAAGGGCGGAAAAGAGCCTGCTGTCCATCGTTCCGCTATACTGAGAAGCGGATGCAGGCAATCATCATACACCAAAAGCCAACTCGAAGCCCAGCGCAGCGGGTTCGAGTTGGAAAGGAGGAGCAAAGGAGTGGAACGCAGTTTTAAGGCGGCCCCAAAAGGGACCGCCTTGAAACGGAGTGGAGCGGATTTCGCTCCGACGTGGTCCGAGTGGGGAGACTCGAACTCCCGGCATCTTGCTCCCAAAGCAAGCGCGCTACCAACTGCGCTACACCCGGATATAAAAATTTCCAACTGTGGTCAGGCATGGATGTCTTCGGGCGCTCATCACGTCCCGCAGGGAGCCGCATCCGGCATCCGGCAGCCTGCTCCCGCCTCCTGCACCCAGACATATGCCCTGCCCACCCTCTATTATACATATTTTTTCGCATCTGTCAAATGTTCAAATTTTTTTGATGACTTTTTCTTTCTCATGGAGTACAATACCAGTATCATCATATACTGGAGGAGTTTCCCTTGAGAAAGCTGAACGAAGCCATTGACCGCTTCTGCGCTCTGCACCCCAATCTGGCTGTCCCCAACTTGATGCGGTATGTTGTCTGTGCCAACGCGGCTCTTTTTGCCCTGAGTATGTTCGCCAGCTACGGCGCCCTGGACTTCCTCGCCCTGAATCCGGAGCGGGTTCTCCACGGCGAGGTCTGGCGTGTGGCGACCTACGCGCTGCTGCCCAACAGCAGCGGGCTGGCGCTGCTCATTCAGCTCCTTTTCTACCACTGGCTGGGCCAGACGCTGGAGCGTATGTGGGGCAGCGCAAAGTTTACCTTTTACTATGTCAGCGGCGTGCTTCTCACGGCGGCGGGGTGCCTGCTCGCCTATCTGGTGGATGGGGTCTCCTTTTCCCTATGGGGGTCCGAATATGTCAATATGGCGATGTTCTTTGCCTACGCGCTCAGCTTCCCTGACGCCATGGTGCGAATTTACTTCCTCATCCCCATCAAAATGAAATGGCTGGCCGCCCTGGACGCCCTCTATTTTGCCGCCGGAGTATTCCGCTATGCCGCGATTGGATACTGGGGACTGGCTCTTTTGCCCATCGTGGCAGTTCTGAACTTTTTTATCTTTTTCGCGCCGGACTTTCACCGGAAGGCGGATGAGATCATTGCCCGCGGGCGGCCCCAGGCGGTCCAGTTCCGCAGGGCCGTCCGGGAGCAGCAGCGGCAGAAGGGGTACAACCATAAGTGCTCCGTCTGCGGACGGACGGACGCGGAGTACCCGGGCCTTCAGTTCCGGTACTGCTCAAAATGTGTGGGGTACCACTGCTTTTGCGAGGACCACATCTTCAACCACACCCATTTCACTGAGTAATAGGGGCGGGAGCGCCCAAGGACGCCCGGGCCTTATTCCCACGTCTCCCAAATCTCCGGGCAGTATCCCGCTGTCACGAGCTTCCCGTTGCGGACAATGGGCGTGACGAACAGCTGCGGATTGTCGAAGAGCTTCTCCTCCGCCGCGTCCCGGGTGATATACGCCATGTATAAGTCCTGATAGGCTTTACACTTTGTATTGACCAGCTGCTCAAAGCGCAGCTTCTGCCGGACCGCCCGGTACTCCCCGGGGGAAAAGCCCTTTTTCGGCAGGTCGATATACTGGTATTTCACCCGCCGCTCCTTGAACCACCGCTCCGCTTTCTTGGTGTCAAAGCACTTGGAGGAACCAAAAATCTGGATATTCATCTGCAATCGCTCCTTATCATTCAAATGATTCTTTGTCGCCATGGTTGCTGTAGTCGGGCTCCGCGTGCCTGACAAAATAGAGACGCGCCATACGCGCGCACATCTTTAGCAGGAAAATGGAGGGATATTTATGACAGAAGCAGTCAAAACGCTGAAGGATTGGATTGACCACAGCGACAACATTGTCTTTTTCGGCGGCGCCGGCGTGAGCACCGAGAGCGGGATTCCCGACTTCCGCAGCGTGGACGGGCTCTACAGCCAGCAGTACGATTATCCGCCGGAGACGATCCTCAGCCACAGCTTTTATGAGCAGCATCCCGAGGAGTTCTACCGCTTTTACCGCAATAAGATGCTCTGCCTGGACGCCCGGCCCAACGCCGCCCACAGGAAGCTGGCGGAGCTGGAGGAGCGGGGGAAGCTCCGGGCAGTCATCACCCAGAACATCGACGGGCTCCACCAGAAGGCCGGCAGCCGGAACGTCCTGGAGCTCCACGGCAGCGTCCTGCGCAACCACTGCACCTGCTGCGGCAGGTTCTTCGGCGTGGAGGCCGTCCTGGAGAGCGGCGGCGTCCCCCGCTGTACCTGCGGCGGGACGGTCAAGCCGGATGTGGTGCTGTATGAGGAGGGGCTGGACGAGGATGTGATGATGCGTTCCGTCACGGCCATCCGCCAGGCGGAGGTGCTTATTATCGGCGGCACATCCCTGACGGTATACCCGGCGGCGGGGCTGGTCCGGTATTATCGCGGGAATAAGCTGGCGGTGATCAACAAGACCGCCCTGGCGGGGACAGGGGCTAATTTGACCGTTTCCGAGCCTATCGGACAGGTGATGGCCCAGCTGTAAGCAGTATAACAGGCTGCTCTGGATTTCGCAAGGGAGATGGGGCGCTTTCTTCAAAATTGAATTATCGCTGTCCATCATTTAACCCAATGCGTCCGTTTTCGCTCAATTGAGGAAAATGTGGACGGCTTTTGACAGCCGACAGCATATAACCCATGAAAAAATACCCGCCACCTTTCTTTTCTGAAAAGGCGGCGGGCTTTTTCTTGGGGTGCGCGGGAGCCTTAACCTAATGACATTGGCTGGGCAGGTCGATTCCTCGTGTCCAAACGCCCTTTCCAGCGGCAGTTTTGATGATTCAAATCTGCCATTTTTTATATCCACCGGCGGCACGGACGCCGCCCTGCGTCAAAAGGCAGACAGGCACTTATCAAATTTTAATAATAGAGCACAAAATCCAGCCAGCAGGCCAGGGCCAGAACCGTCAGGGAGACCGTTCCCACCACGGGGAAGAGGCCCAGGACGCGGAAGCGCCGCGCCCACTGGGGGTTCTTCCGGAGCTTCCCGCCGTCCGGGGGCCGGATCAGCAGTCCCGCGCAGATGAACAGCCCCAGCGCTCCGGTGATAAGCATCCCGCTCCTGGCATAGATCAGCCCTGCCCTCGGCTGAAAGGACCGCAGGAGAAAGCCCCCGGCAAACAGCACCGCGAAGAGCCCCGCCGAGATAATCAGCCCCGCCAGAAGCGCCGCGGCCAGATCGTGGAAAAAATCCCTCATCGCATCTCCCGGCCGGCGCGAGCCGCAGACGGCGCCCCCCTCATGACTCCACCGCGAAGCAGGCCACGTGGTGCCCGCCGCCCATATCCCGCAGGACCGGCGTCTCCTGCCGGCACCGCTCCGTGGCGTACTGGCAGCGCCCGGCAAACTTGCAGCCCGGCGGCGGATTGATGGGGCTGGGCACCTCCCCCTCCAGGCGGATGCGGGTGGCCTCCCGCTGGATCTCAATCTCCGGGTCCGGGATGGGAATCGCGGAGAGCAGCGCCTTGGTATAGGGGTGCAGGGGGTGGCTGTACAGCTCTCCGGAGCTGGTGATCTCCACGATGCTGCCCAAGTACATCACCCCCACCCGGTCGGAGATGTGCTTGACCATGGACAGATCGTGGGCGATGAACAGATAGGTCAGCCCCATACTCTGCTGCAAATGGATGAGCATATTGACCACCTGGGCCTGGATGGACACATCCAGGGCGGAGATGGGCTCGTCCAGCACCAGAAACTTGGGCTCCATCGCCAGGGCCCGGGCGATGCCGATGCGCTGGCGCTGGCCGCCGGAGAACTCGTGGATAAACCGGTTGGCGTGCTCCTTGTTCAGGCCGACCATGTTCAGCAGCTCATAGATTTTATCCGTGCGCTCCGCCTTGCTCCCGCACATATTGTGGACGTCCAGGCCCTCGGCCACAATGTCGCTGACGGTCATGCGGGGGTCCAGGGACGCGTAGGGGTCCTGGAAAATCATCTGGGCTTCCTTCTTGAAGGCGAACAGCTCCGCGCCCTTGAGGGCATGGATGTCCCGGCCCAGGTATTTCACATCGCCGCCGGTCTTCTTGTACATACCCAGACAGGTGCGCCCGCAGGTGGTCTTGCCGCAGCCGGACTCGCCCACCAGCCCCAGAGTCTCCCCCTGGTGGATCCGGAAGGACACGTCATCCACCGCCTTCAGCGTGCGGCCCCGGCCCAGCTCGAAGTATTTTTTCAGATGGCTGACATCAAGAATTACGTTCTCCTTCATTTCCTGTCCTCCCAAGTAAACGGCGCGTCCTCGCAGCGCCCGGCCAGGGCGTAGAGCCAGCAGCTGGCCTCGTGGCCCTCCTCAAAGGCTGCCGCCGGCGGCTCCTCCGTACAGCAGATCTCCATGCAGTATTTGCACCGGGTGCAGAAGGGACAGCCCGCCGGCGGGTTGAGCAGGTCCGGCGGCGTTCCTTCGATGGAGGAGAGCACCTGCTTGTTCACCAGATCCAGGCGGGGCACCGCCTCCAGCAGGGCGTTGGTGTAGGGATGCCTGGGGCTGTGGAAGATGCTCATGTTGCTCCCCCGCTCCACGATCTTCCCGGAGTACATGACCACAATCCGGTGGGCGATGTTGGCCACCACCCCCAGATCGTGGGTGATGAGGATCACCGACGTCCCCTTCTCCTTCTGGAGCTCCTTGATGAGGTCCACAATCTGGGACTGGATGGTCACATCCAGGGCCGTGGTGGGCTCGTCCGCGATGAGCAGCTGGGGATTGCAGGCAAAGGCGATGGCGATCATCACCCGCTGGCGCATACCGCCGGAGAACTCATGGGGGTACTGCTTCACCCGCTGCTCCGGCTGGGGGATGCCCACCATCCGCAGCAGCTCCACCGCCTGGGCCATGGCCTCCTTCTTGCCGGTGCTGCTGTGGTGGCGGATGTTCTCCACAATCTGGTTGCCCACCGTCATGGTGGGGTTCAGCGCCGCCAGGGCGTCCTGGAAGATGATCGCCGCCTCTCCGCCCCGGTACTGGCTCAGCCGCTTCTTGTCGAAGCGGAGGACATCCTCCCCGTTGAAGAGGACCTGACTGCCCTCCTTGATCTCCGCCGGCGGCGTTTTAATCAGGTGCATGATGGTCTTGGCCGTCACCGACTTGCCGCAGCCGGACTCGCCCACCACCGCCACCGTCTCTCCCCTGTTCACGTCGAAGGAGACGCGGCGCACCGACTGCACCTCTCCGGCATAGCCGTGGTAGGAAACCGCCAGATCCTTGACCTCTAATAATTTTTCACGCATGGCGCACCCCCGTTACTGATGTGTTCTGGGGTCCAGCGCGTCGCGCAGGGCGTCACCCAGAAGGTTGAAGGCCAGCACCGCCAGACACAGCACCGCCGCCGGGAAAAACAGCTGCCAGGGGTAGAAGGAGAGCTTCGCCTTCCCCTCGCTGATGAGCACGCCCAGGCTGATGACGTCGCTGGACAGGCCCATGCCCAGGAAGCTGAGGCTGGCCTCGGTGAAGATGTAGGTGGGGATGCTGGAGCACAGGTTCAGAATCAGAATGCTGATGGTGTTGGGCAGCAGGTGCTTGGTGATGATCCGCACCGGGGAGGCGCCGATCATCTGCGCCGCCTGGACGTACTCCGACTCCCGCAGCTGCATCAGCTGTCCCCGCATCTGCCGGGCGGTGCCGCACCAGGAGGTGATGCACATGGCGATGAGCAGTCCGCCCACGTTCTTCCCCACCACCATCATGATCAGCAGCGTGACCAGCAGGGAGGGGAAGGAGTTGACGATCTCCAGAATACGCATCATGACGTTGTCCACCACGCCGCCGAAATAGGCCATAGCGCCGCCGTAGGCGCAGCCCACCGCAATCTGGATGAAGGAGCACACCAGAGCCACCAGCAGGCTCAGCCGCGCGCCGATCCACACCCGGCAGAACAGGTCCCGGCCCATGGCGTCGGTGCCGAACCAGTTGGCGCCGTTGGGCTTCGCGTTTTTCAGGGCAAGGTTGATGTCCAGATAGTTCTCCCCGCTGACCAGGGGGCCGAGGAGGATAAAGATCCCCAATATGCCCAGCAGTATCATAGCGGACACGGCGATGGGGTTCTTTTTCAGCCTGCGCCACGCCCCCTGCCAGAAGGTGATGGTGGGGCGGTTGATTTTTTCGGAGTCAAAGCGCCCCCGGTCTACCCGGGCGGCCTCCTCCGGCTTCAGAACTCTTGTTGTGGATGCCATAGACTCATCTCCCTCCTTATCGTTTTCCGCCGGTGATACGGATGCGCGGGTCCACAATGGTGTAGAGAATGTCGGTGAGGAACACCACCGCGATGTAGAGCGCCGAGAGAATCACCGTCTGCCCCATGACAATCGGGATGTCCTGGGCGGCCACGGCGTTGACATAGTACAGGCCCAGCCCGGGGATGGAGAACACGCTCTCAATGAAGAACGAGCCGGTGATGCACATGGCCACGCTCATGGGCAGCTGGGTGACGATGGGAATAAAGGAGTTGCGCAGCACATGGCGCCGGATGACCTCCCCCCGGCTGAGCCCCTTGGACTCGGCGGTGAGGACGTAGTCCTGGTTCATCACGTCCAGCATGGACGCCTTCAGAAGCCGGGCGTAGGAGGCGATGTACCCGAAGCAGCCGGCAAACATGGGCAGGATGGTGTACTCCCAGCCGCCGAACCATATGTTCTCCTTGGGCCAGCCGATCACCGGGAACCAGCCCAGCTTGCCGGCGAACACCTGCTGGAGCATCAGCGCGAAGATCAGATTGGGCACGGAGATGAGCAGAATCGACAGGGCCACCACCAGATAGTCCCAGATGGTCCCCTTCTTCACCGCCGCCAGCACCCCCAGCAGCAGTCCCACCGTCACCCCCAGCAGCATCTGCTGGATGCCCAGCCGGGCGGAGATGGGCCCCTTCTCCCTGATGATGGACTGAACAGTCTGGCCCTGGTAGATGATGGAGTCGCCGAAGTCACCATGGAGCAGTCCGGACATGGTGGTGACATACCGCTCCATGATGGGCCTGTCCAGGCCGTACTTCGCGTACAGCCGCTCCGCCACCGCGTCCGGCAGCTTTTCCACCCGGGCGGTCAGCGCGTCGCCCGGCGTAGCCGCCAGCAGGAAAAAGGTTGCCGACGCGATGATAAACAGCGTCAGGAGCATAATCATCAGCCGGCGGACGAAATAAATTGCCATTTTCATAGCCTTGAACCCCCATATGAAGTGGATAAATGCGCGGTGCGGGGAGGGAAAAGCTCCCCTCCCCGCACCTTCCGCCATTGGTCAAAGAAATTACAGGAAAGCTGCGGTTAATGCTCCATAATCTGGGCGCGGCTGAACTCGTACTCCGCGCCGAACATCGGGAAGCTCAGGCCGGAAATATAGGACTGATGATACATCTGGTTCTGGGGATAGTACAGGGGGATCACGCCGCCCTTCTCCAGCAGGATATTCTCCGCCTCGGCGAAGAGCTGGAGGCGCTCGGCGTCATCCTGGGAGCTGCCGGCCCTGCGCACCAGCTCGTCATACTCGCTGTCGGAGAAGCCGCCCATGAACTTGGCGTAGCCGTTGTCGGTGACGAAGAGCTCCATGAAGGTCATGGGGTCGTTGAAGTCGCCGTTCCAGCCCATGACATAGAAGTCGTACTTGTACTCGTTCCGGGCCGCAACCCAGGTGGAGCTGTCGGGGTAGACCTCAATATTGACGGTGCAGCCGATCTTGCTCTCCACCTGCTGCTTGTACCACTCCAGCTGGTTGGAGGTGAGCACGGTGGGGGTGTAGGCGAAGACGGTGAGGGAGGCGTCCGCGGCCGTGCCGGACACGCCGGCCTCCTTCATGCCCTCCTCAAAGAGGTTTTTGAGGTAGTCGGGGTCGCTCAGATTGGCCTGATACTCCTCCAGCTTGGCGGGAACCTTGCTGCGGAACTCGGTGTCGCCCACGGTCATGCCGAAGGGCACCAGGGCGTAGGCGGGGGTGTACAGCCCTTCATAGAACATGAGGTTGTACTCCTCCCGGTCGAAGGCCAGAGACAGGGCCAGACGGCACTTCTCGCTGCCCATCAGGCCGGAGGGGCCGCCGTTGGCGGCGGGATGCTGGTCGATGACCAGATAGGTCACGCTGGCCGGGGTCGTCTGAATGTGGGTGAAGGTGCCGTTGTCCACCAGGGGCTGCCACTGCGCGACGTACTCCACGTCCGTCAGGGTCAGCACGTCCAGCTGCTGGGACTCCATGAGCTGGGCGGCGGTGGAGGCCTCGTCGATGACCTGCATATTAATCTGAGTCAGGGTCACGCTGTCCGCGTTCCAGTACGTCTCGTTCTTCTTCAGGGTCATGCTGTTATCCAGCACCCGGTCGCTGATGTAGAAGGGCCCGTTGTACACATGGAGGGTGTAGTCGTTGGTCCAGTCCGCGTCGGCGGCCTTGGCGGCGTCAATGAGGTCCTTGCGGACGGGGTAGAAGCAGACCATGCCCACCTTCTTGATGAAAGCGGCGTCGGGCACGGTGAGGGTGCAGGAGAAGGTCAGATCGTCGATAAGCTCGATGGCCACGTCCTCCGCGCTGCCCTCGCCGTTGTAGTAGGCCTCCGCGCCCTCAATGCCGGTGGCCAGGAAGGCGTAGGAGAAGGCCTCCTCCGGGTCGATAAGGCGCATCCAGGAGTCCACATAGTGCTGGGCGGTGACGGGCACGCCGTCGGACCACACGCACTCCTTGCGCAGGTGGAAGGTGTAGGTCAGGCCGTCTTCGCTGACGTCGTAGCTGGTGCAGCCCGCGTTCTCCACCACGTCCGTCCCCTCCTCGTTGGTGAAGGTACGGAACAAGCCCTCCTGGATCTCGGTGAGCACCTGGAACTCGTTGGCGTTGCGCACATCGTTCACGTCCAGCAGCTTCAGGTCGATCAGCTTCAGGTTCAGCACCTGCTCTGCGGCCAGCTGGCCTCCCTGAGCGGCGCCGTCATCGGGCGTCTGGGTGTCGCCGCCCTGACTGCCGGAGCTGCCGGCAGGCTTGTCGCCGTCATTATTTCCGCCGCACGCGGCCAGGGAAACGGTCATGAGCAGCGTCAGCAGGAGGGCTAAAATCCTTCGGAAAGTCTTCGTGCTTGCAGTGTTCATCATCTCTTCCTTTCTGCCGCGCGGGCAGGCGGCGTGCCTGTCCCCTTCGATGCGGCATCTGTTGTATTTATCTTTGAAAAACGCGCGGGAAGCAGCGGCCGCAGGCATCTCTGCGGCAGCCGGCTCCTCCGGTTTTCAAAGCGAGGCAGGGGGAAAGGGGGTCGGATTCCTCCCCGGAGGAATCCGGAAATGGGGACCCCCATTTCCAAAGCATCTCTATAAGTTTATATTGTATTCAAAAAAGCGGCACAAGTCAACATTTATTTCACAACTGCACGTGATTTTTCAGCGAGCTGTTAAATGCCATTGCGGCGGAAAAGGCCCCCGAAGCATCCCGATTCAGGGCGCTCCGGGGGGGGGCGTCTGCCGCACTGTTCTTAATTGCTTCCATTTTTTGATTTTATATGCAAAAACCCCGCACCGAAGTGCGGGGTTTCTGCCTGCATCTTTTTTGTCAACGCAAATTGGTGGACCCGAAGGGGATCGAACCCTCGAACCTCACGGATGCGAACCGTGCGCTCTCCCAGCTGAGCTACGGGCCCGTCTATTCCCGGCAGATCTGCCATATCACCGCGTCACTCCCGGGCAACGTAGGCCATTATACTCCACTCCGAGGAATTTGTAAAGATAGATTTTAGAAAAAAATCAAAATTTTTCTCCGCCGGGGCGGCGGACTACGCCTGCCCCAGCAGAGCCAGAAGCTCCTCCTTGGACTTACCGCCCACCTCCCGGCGGACCACCTCGCCGTCCTTGAAGAGAAGCAGGGTCGGAATGCTCAGAATGCGGTAGCGCCGGGCCAGCTCCGCCTCCTCGTCCACATTGACCTTCCCCACCTTGGCCGCGTCCTGTTCCCTGGCAGCCTCCTCCACAATGGGGCCCAGCATCTGGCAGGGGCCGCACCAGGGCGCCCAGAAGTCCACCAGCACCGGCTGCGCGGAGCGGAGCACCTCCTGCTCGAAATTTTCACTTGTCAGCGTCATAACCGCCATGTCACTGTCTCCTTCCGTGTGCAGTTTATAGAGCTAGTATACCCGATTCCTCTGAAATTTGCAATCAAAATTTTCCGGAAGAATCCCGTTTCTCCGGCGCATACTAATCCCATCCCTGAATAAGGAGGTGACCGACGATGGCGCGAGACCACCGCAGCCAGCCCCCGGAGCGGAAGCCGGGCTGGCCGGACGGACAGGACGATGTAATCAACAAATACGGCACCTATGAGGTGCAGCGCACCTGCGGCATGGAAAACGAGTACCCCCAGATCGCCCAGGGGCTCTCCCCCCAGGCGGCGGAGGAGCAGCGCAGGGCCGCCGAGGCGTGGAAAAAAAAGCGGTAGGCCCGGGGCGGCGGCCGCCGCCCCTACATACGCCGCAAAATCTTTGCGCTCCGGAGAAGAAACCTCTTTGCAAACGGGGGCGGGATGTGCTATCATAGGCAGTACATATCCGCTGCGCGGAGCGGACAGGCCGTGTATGGAGGGACAGGAGAGGGAAGGAGCAGAGCGATGAACATGAAGAAAAGGGCCGAGCTCGAGGAGGGGGCCGTCCTGCTGCTGAACAAGAGCAAGCGGGGGCTGCTGCGTCTGGTCTTCGGCCGGACGGCGGTGGTCATCGCCCTGCTGCTTGTCCAGATTCTGCTGCTGTTCGTGGGATTTCTCTGGCTGGGGGAAAAATATGTCTACGGCGGGTCCCTGCTCATGGCCCTGGCGGCAGCGCTGGCGGTGATGAACCGGCCCGGGAACCCGGAGGCAAAAATCACCTGGATTCTGCTCATCACCCTGCTGCCGGTCTTCGGCGTGCCCTTCTACTGTTATGTGGAGCTGGAGCTGGGCCACCGGCTGGCCCGCGCGCAGCTGGCGGACATCAGCAAGCGCACGGCGGCGCTGGCCCCCAGGGCCCCGGAGGCGCTGGAGGCCCTCCGGGCCGCGGACCCGGGGGCCGCGGGGCTGTGCGCCTATGTGGAGCGGGCGGGGAACCAGCCGGTCTGCCGGAACTCGGCCGTGGATTACTTCCCCGCCGGGGAGGCTGTCTTCGAGGCCATCCTCGAGGAACTGGCGCGGGCGGAGAGCTTCATCTTCCTGGAGTACTTCATCATTGAGGAGGGCTATATGTGGGGCCGCATCCTCCGGCTGCTGGAGGAGAAGGCCCGGGCGGGGGTGGATGTCCGGGTGCTCTACGACGGCACCTGCGCGGTGGGGAAGCTGCCCTACCAGTACCCCAAAAAGCTGGAGGCGCTGGGCATTCAGTGCCGGATGTACGCCCCCCTGCGCCCTCTGGTGTCCACCCACTACAACAACCGGGACCACCGGAAGATTCTGGTGGTGGACGGCCGGTGCGCCTTCACCGGCGGGGTGAACCTGGCGGACGAGTACATCAACCGGCGCATCCTCCACGGCCACTGGAAGGACACGGCGGTGAAGATTACCGGCGAGGCGGTGCGCTCGTTTACCCTGATGTTCCTGCGGATGTGGGCCGTGGAGGCCTCCCTGCCGGAGGACTGCGGGCGCTATCTGGACGCCTCCGGGCCGGTGGACGCCCCCGGCTGGGTGCTGCCCTACAGCGACAGCCCCTTTGACCAGGAGCGGGTGGGCAAGCTGGTGTACATGGACATCCTCAGCCGGGCCTCCCGGTACGTCCACATCATGACGCCCTATCTGATTATCGACCAGGAGCTGGCCCAGGCGCTGATCTTCGCGGCCAAGCGGGGGGTGGACGTGAGCATCATCACCCCCGCCAGGCCGGACAAGAGGACGGTCTTTGCCCTGACCCGCTCCTACTACCGCCAGCTCCTTCTGGGGGGCGTCCGGATCTACGAGTACACCCCCGGCTTTGTCCACGGGAAGATGTTTGTCAGCGACGACAGAACCGCCGTGGTGGGCAGCATCAACCTGGACTACCGGAGCCTGTACCTCCACTTCGAGTGCGCCGCCCGGTTCTGGGACTGCCCCGCCGTGGAGGCAGTGGAGCGGGATATGCAGGCGACACTGGCCAAATGCAGCCGGGTGACCCCGGAGGACTGCCGCCGCTGGCCCCTGGGCCAGCGGCTCCTGGGCTGGGTCCTGCGGCCCCTGGCGCCCTTAACTTAAAACGGACAGGAGAGCTTCCATGGAACAGGAATTTCACTATTTTTCGCCGGACGAGCTCCAGCAGCTGGCCCGGCTGGAGGATGCGGACCGGGCCAACGAGTACCTCTACCAGGTCCTGGAGATCGGCCAGGATATGCTCCAGAGCGGCGGCGAGGTCAGCCGGGTGGAGGACAGCATCCGGCGGCTGTGCCTGGCCTTCGGCGCGGAGCGGGCGGATGTGTTTACTATTACATCCAGTATTGTTGTTACGATTTACTCCCATTCGTTTGGGGCCCTGACCCAGACGAGGCGGGTGACGGGGACCCAGTACGACCTGGACCGGCTGGAGCTGCTCAACCAGCTCAGCCGCCGGGTCTGCGCCGAGCACCTGAGCCTGGAGGAGACCAGGCAGGGGCTGGACGCCATCCGCGCCACGCCCCAGTACCCCTTCCCGGTGCAGCTGCTGACCTACGCGCTGGTGTCCTCCTCGTTCTGCGTGTTTTTCGGGGGGAGCGCCCTGGACGCCATCGCCTCCGGGGTCATCGGCGTGGTGCTCAAATATCTGGACCGGGTCATCCGCCAGACGGAGGCCAACGCCTTCCTCTCCGCCCTGCTGTGCTCCTGCCTGGGCGGCCTGCTGGCGGGGCTGGCCGTGCGCTCGGGGCTGGGGAACAACGTGGATATGATCAGCATCGGCAATATCATGCTGCTCATCCCCGGGCTGGCCCTGACCAACTCCCTGCGGGATATGTTCAGCGGGAACACCATCTCCGGGCTCATGCGGTTTATCGAGGCCATTCTGCTGGCGCTGACCATCGCGCTGGGCTTTGCCATGGTGCTGGCGCTGTTTTAAGGGGGGAGTTCCGATGCTGTCAATGGAATATATGATCCAGCTGGCCTCTGCCTTTCTGGGGTCCATGGGCTTCGCCCTTCTTTTCCACATCCGGCGGGAAAAGCTGCTGCTGGCCAGTCTCGGGGGGCTGCTGACCTGGGGGGTGTACCTGGCCGCAGGCGGTTTGACGGGGGAGGATGTGCCCCGGTTCTTCCTGGCCTCGGTGGCCGCCGCTATCTACGCCGAGGTTATGGCCCGGGTGGTCAAGTGCCCCGCCACCCTCTTTGCGGTTACCGCGGCCATTCCGCTGGTGCCCGGCGGGTCCCTGTACAAGACCATGCAGTACTTTATGGAGCAGGAGTTCGCCCTGTGCTCCGTCCAGGGGCTCAACACCATGCTGCTGGCTATGGCCATCGCCCTGGGGATGCTCTGTCCCATGTCCCTGTTTCATTTTATCCGGCAGGCCGGTCCGGGCCTCGAGCGGCGCCGGCGGGCGCGGGGGGAGCGGGGCTGAGCCCTGCTTCCCCGCCCCGGCATAAAATTTTTGCAAAAAAGGGCCGGAAGGTCTTGACAAAACGCCCTGTTCATGCTAGTATGGCTAAGCTGACGATTTGCGGCGGTGGAAGCGCGCAAATGGCCCTGAATGCGGGTGTAGCACAATGGCCAGGGCACCAGCCTTCCAAGCTGGGGATGCGGGTTCGATTCCCGTCACCCGCTCCAAATACGCGCCAGTAGCTCAGTTGGATAGAGCAACTGCCTTCTAAGCAGTAGGCCAGGGGTTCGAATCCCTTCTGGCGTGCCATCTTCTCAGACATCGCATACCTGGTGGGTGTAGCTCAGTTGGTTAGAGCACCGGATTGTGGTTCCGGGTGTCGAGGGTTCGAGTCCCTTTACCCACCCCATTGAAAGCGCGGGATTGGGAGTAATCCCAGTCCCGCGTCTTTTTCTGAGAGACACGCCTGGGGATCGTCCGCGCGAGACATCTTGGGGTGTCGCCAAGCGGTAAGGCACGGGACTTTGACTCCCGCATTCGCTGGTTCGAATCCAGCCACTCCAGCCATTCGACCCGTTAGCTCAGTCGGCAGAGCAACTGCCTTTTAAGCAGTGGGTCCGGGGTTCGAATCCCCGACGGGTCACCAGTGAAAAGTCCTGTAACCTCAATGGTTACGGGATTTTTTCTTTTGCGGGCTACAAGCTGGTATGTGCCGCTTTTCGCGTTCTTTCGGGGCAAAACGCAGAGCGTCGGGGGCAATTTCAGGGGCAGAATTTCCCCTCTGGAAAGCGGGGGCCGCCTTCCTCACGCGGTCCGCCTGAATTGACATGAAACTCCATATACAGAAAAGAGGAACGTGTCATGTCAATCAACAAAAATATTTCTGATTTTATCAGGCGCTATAAAGAAGAGCATCAGATATCCATAGCAGAGATGTCCGAAGAACTTGGTATTACCAAATCTTCGACCCATCTCTATCTGAAAGGCGTCTGCAACCCTAGAGCTGACACCATAGATCTATTAGCGGAAAAATTGGGAGTATCCGCGACAGAAATAATCTCCGCCCCAGCTCCCGAATGGGAGAGGGCGGAGATTGCGGAGCGGGCCGCCAGGCTGTTTGGTGACCTGCCGCTGGAGCAAAGGGAGCGCGTTATCCCTCTGTTCCTCGCTCTGGTGGACATACTTGCTGGAGAAAACAACTGATATCCTGCCGGGCAGAGGTAGCCGTCTCTGCCCGGCGCTTTCTATTTTATCATACTGTCGACAGTATAAAAAGCTGGGATTTTGCACAATTTTATCATGTCGACATTATAGAAAGCGACGAAGGATTACTTTATACTGCCCTTAAAGGGGTGTTTTCATGGCATATTCAGAGGCGCAAAAAGAGGCGACAGCACGGTATAACAAAAAGAATTACGACCGCATCGAAATTAAAGTCAAAAAAGGTCAGAAAGGCAAAATCTGTCAATATGCCAAACAACAGGGAAAAAGTGTCACACAGTTTATTGTAGAGCTTATTGAAGCAGAGATGGCGAATAAAGAGCAGGCTGAGGAATAACCTCCAGCCTGCTCTTTTAGGATTTGATAATATGATAATATGTACTAAAATGAAAGCGTTGGGGGCGTATTCCCCCAAATAGTCAACTACAATCTTACTCCCCTAAGATTGGGAATTGCAATATACAAAAGGGAATGTGTGAAATCGCTTTATACAGGTCCTCGCGCTTTGTTATATGCTGGGACTCTCTTCATTCCTCATCTGTCCCCTGGCAGCCTCGAAGGTAATCCCGCCCTCCCGGTGGTCGGACTTCGCCATGTTGAGATAGAACGCGCACACAGCCCCGTGTGCGGTCCACGGCAGCCCCACCATAGCGCTCAGCCACGGCAAGGACCCGGCATACCCGGCCCGGATGCAGTACGCTGCCAGCCCCAGGCCCCCCACCGTCACCACCCACAGCAGCCCCCGGATGTCCCGAATGAGCTGTTTGGAGAAGTCCAGCCGGGCACTGCGCTTTCCGCTCACCGCTGGGCTGCCCGCTTGGCCATGATAGCGGCCTGGTACCTGGGGATCAGCTGCATGGGGTTCTTACCGTCAGTGATGCCCAGGGCCACCGCCTCCGCCAGCTCCGCCTGGGCCCAGGCCGGGGCCGGTTTGTCCCGCAGGTAGTCGTTGAGCTTGTTGTAGATCTCCTCACCTGTCATGTCGTCCTCCTCCGTAAACTCGGGCCGCACGGCCCCCACGATGTATTTCCAGGGCCGGGTCTTCCGGCAGACCATTCCGCCGTTGGACTGGCTCCCCGCCTCGCTGGTGTTGCCCTCGATGGCAACGATGCCGCTGGCGGTGACCTGCTCCACGATGCCGCAGTGGTCCGTATCGGCCCCGCCGGGGAAATCGTAAATCACCACATCGCCGGGCTGAAGGTCCTTCGTCACCCAGCCCCCGAACTGTTTGGCCACCCGCATGAGTCCGCCGCAGGACGCGGTCCGGGCCGGGAGATTCACCCCTGCCCGGTGGCAGCACCACTGGACGAACATCATGCACCACGGCTGGCCATCCAGGCCGTACCAAGCCCCATACTTTGTCCGGTTGGACCCGGCGGGGTTCTCGGCGGCGCCCAGCTCCCGCCGGGCGATGTCCAGGAGCGTTTCAGCCGTTGCCATTGCCGCTGCCCTCCACCGCGTCCTGCACCTTCTGGGACTGGGTGCCGAAGTAGAAGGCGATGACCACCGCGTAAACGGTCATGAAGTCCTGGGAGATGGTGCCCTTGAGGGCCATCACCGCAAACACCGCCGTCAGCGTCAGGGTGACGATGCTCTTGACGCTGAGGAGATTTCCCAGCCGCTTGTAAATGAAATTTTTCATATGTACCTCCGTTTCTTACGCCGTCTGTCGCTCCAGGTCCTCGATGCGGTGGTTGGCCACCTTGATTTTCTCCTCCTGGAGCTCCGTGCGCTCCTCCAGCTTGTAGACCCGGTCAATGACCTGGTTGTGGACCTCCACCT
>JAAWHO010000024.1 GCA_022795905.1 Oscillospiraceae bacterium | reverse complement strand
CCCGCGATGCTTGACAAAGACGCATAGGCCCGTTTTGCGGCGGCGTCAGATGTGTTCGTTTTGTTTCTAAAATACAGCTTGATTAGTTGAGCCATCATAGATCGTTCCTCCTCTAATCTTGAACGTATATTCAATATTGTTCAATAAAAAAAGAAACCGGCCTAAAGGCCGATTCCAGACAAATACATTTTGGATAATTTATGTAAGATCATAATTGCCCATTCCTTTCCCTTGTAGTGGTACATAATCTGCATGAGACCGTCCACAAAATTGTTTGCGATAATGTGGATGAAAACTGCGTCTGCGGAGATATCGTCCCGATGCTCCAGCAAGTGCGCTTCTATGTCTTTGACAAAACGCTCTTTCTCACATTTATATTTTGTGCCGCCGCTCCTGTCGATCAGGATGATAAATTCCTTTCGATGGTCAAATAAGTTTAGCAGACATTCCGTTTCAGCCTTGCTCAACCCATAAATTTCTGTGCCTTGGTGCTTGCTTTCGTTTTTTCCGCCAGCGGTCAATACCCGCTCCCAATCGTACAGGACAGGGCGGAGAATGGCATCGAACAAATCGGCCTTGTTTTTATAGTAGGAATAGATAAGGCCGGTAGGGATTTGCGCTTTGGCCGCGATACTACGCATAGCAGCCAGCTTGTAACCCTTATCATAAAATTCGTCCAGGGCTGCAGCAAGAATTTTCTCTCGTATCTCGTCTTTCAATACCTGTGCCATAGCGCCCCCCAAAGCTGAACTCCTGTTCAATTATAGAGGAAGGACATTATTTTGTCAAGCCCCTTTTGGCCTATTATCGATGCTGCAATCTCTCCACCACCACCCCATCCCCCGCAAAGGCTTCGGTGTGTGTCTCATGTGCGGTCCTTGTTCTTGGCCGCGTCCAGACACCGCCCGGAGTACCGCTCCTTGGAGAACTCCTTATACAGCGGCAGGCGCTACGGGAGCGTTCCCAATTTTGTGCAACCGCCCAAAACGCTGTGAATGATGTCCCTTATTTTTCCTCCGCCCCCCGCCTGGCTCTCTCAGCCACACTGTTGGTGTCCAGGGAGTCCCGAAACACCACGAATCGGTCGTAGAGGAACTCCAGCACAAAATTGGCCAGCATATTGAGGCCGGTCACCAGATATTCGTTCCAGCCCAGCCCCTCCGCCAGCCAATTCCCCAGCCAGGTAGACAGGGGCGTGAACACACAGTAGAAGGCGAATACCAGTGCCATGGCCCTGGGCACGTTGCTGGCGGACTGGAAGGTATACCGCCGGTTGAGCGTGAAGTTCCACAGCACCGACAGCGTCAGAGCGATAAGGTAGCAGGGCCAGTAGCTCCAGCCCGTCAGCTCGTTGAGCAGGGAGAAGGCCCCCAGCTCGATAATCCCGGCAGAGAGAGAAAAAAGAAGAAATTTCAGCGAGCGCAAAAGCTCTTTGCGGTTCATCCGATCCACATCCTTTCATCCGTTCAGGGCCCGGAAATGGGCCTTGTTGCTGGCGTACAGCCTGCGGAAGACGGCGTAGCTCCGGTCATAGGCCGCCCTGTGGGCAGCGTTGGGCGTGAAGGTCCGGGCGGCCGGGATCAGCGCACCCACACTGTCCAGATCCGGGACCCGCCCCAGCCCCACGGCCATCACCGCCGCCGCGCCCACACTGCCGGCGTTCTGGGGGCTGTCCGTGGTCTGGATGGTCCTGCCGGTGACGTCGGCGAGAATCTGGGCCGTCACCGGCGAAAGCGCCCCGCCGCCCACGAACCGGATGGGGTCGGAGGTCCGCACCTTCCTCCCCTGGCACTCCAGCATCCACCGCAGGTGGAAACACACGCCCTCCAGCACCGCGCGAATGAGCTCCGTCTTGCCGGTATCCAGGCGGATATTAAAGAACATCCCGGCGGCCGCCGGGTCCTCGAAGGGGCAGCGGTTCCCATGGAGCCAGGGCGTGAAGATGACGCCGCCGGCCCCCGGGGGGACCCGCTCCACGGTCTCCGTGAGGTAGTCATAGAGGCTGGCGTACACCGTCTCCTGGCTCCCGGCCACATCCCGCTTCTCCAGGTAGACGCCAATCTCGTCCAGGGCCAGGTGGTCCTTCACCCACTCCAGGCACTTTCCGGCGGTCTCCATCTCGGCGAAATAGTTGTACCGCCCCTCCTGGGCCCCCACGATGGCGGCAATCATAGCGTCCACGTCCACCAGCTGCCGGTCCGTCACCGTGGACACCCAGCCGGAGGTGCCGCAGTAGATGTGGGTGCTGCCCACCGCCGTGCAGCCGGCCCCCACGCCGATGAGGGACGCGTCCCCCCCGCCGCCGAACACCGGCGTGCCGGGGACCAGCCCCAGCTCCGAGGCGGCCTGCTCCATCAGGCCGCCGGCCCGGTCCGCGGCCCGGATGACCGGCGGCAGGTGGGCCATATCCACGCCGAACATCCTGCACAGCGCGGCACTCCAGGCCCGCTTTCCCGTATCATAGAGCAACGTGGCATAGGCGGAGTCCTCGGTCATGACGGCCCGCCCGGTGCAGCGCAGCAGCAGGTACTCCTTTACATCCAGCCACTTGTCCGCTCTGGCGAAGCGCTCCGGCTCATGGGCCTGGACCCACTTGTATTTCCAGACCGGGTCCTTCACGCTGCTGGGCACCGCGCCGGTGGCCAACAGGCACCTGAGCAGCTTGGGGATATTGGCCCCGGCGATCTGAGGCCCGTGGGCCAGGCCCTTTTTCAGCTCCGCCCCTGCCCGCTGGTCCATATAGCTCATGGCCCGGCGCACGGGCATCCCCGCCCGGTCCACCAGCACCAGGGCCTGCATCTGGGAGCAAAAGGACACCCCGGCCACCTGCTCCGGCCTCACGTCCGTTTTCCCGAACAGCGCCCGGGTGGTGCGGCACATGGCCTGCCACCACTCCTCCGGCTCCTGCTCCGCGCCGCCGCCCTCCAGAAGGTACAGTCCGTAGCCCTCCTGGGCGCTGGAGCGCAGGGTAATCCGCTCCCCCAAATCAAAGAGGCACGTCTTTACCCCCGTCGTGCCGATGTCGTAGGCCAATACATAACTCATCGTCTCTCCTCCCCCGCACTTCCCGGCGCTCCCCGCGGGGGACCGCCGCCGCCTCAAAGGTAAAGGCCGATTCCAGGAGCTTGAGCAGCTCCTCCTCCAGCAGCGCCTCCCGGTCCTCCGGGCCGCCGCCGCAGTAGAGCCGGAACCGCGCCCGATAGTAGTCACAGCACCCGGCGAACTGGACCATCATCAGCAGACTGTCAAAAAAGAAGGCGAACATCCCCGGCTCCATATCCTGCCGCAGGTCCCCGCCGGCCTGGCCGGCGGCGATATACCGGGTATACAGCCCGGCGGTGACGCCCTCAATCTCCTCCGCCAGCCGGACGGCCTCCGCCCCGCCGGAGGCGGCCAGGGTGCAGTACATCCGCACATACCCGGCGTGCTCCCGTGAGAAGTCCAGCAGGGCCCGGATAATCCGCCGGGCATACTCCCGGAACCCGGCCTCGGACTCCATGACCTCCGCCAGCACCCGGTTGAGCGCCTCCAGGCTGCGGTCCAGGCAGGCCCGGAAAAAGCCGTCCTTGTCCCCATAGTATTTGTACAGGACCCCCACGCTGATCCCTGCCCGGTCCGCGATGGCGCGCATATTGGCCCCGGCGGGGCCCCGGAGGGCGAACTCCTCCACCCCCGCCTCCAGAAGCGCGTCCAGCCGCTCCTCCGACAGCCTCTTCAGCATGAGGCCCTCTTCCGGTAGGACTGCCGGTAGACCAGCCGCTGGAGCCCGGCGTCCGCCCCGCTCAGCGGACGGCACCCGGGGACCTCCCTGGCGTACAGCCAGGCGGTGCAGCCCTTGCGCAGAAGGGCGCGGACTGCCTCCAGCTCGCTCTCCGACGACGCGGCGCACAGCGCGCCGTTCCCCCGGAGCAGCACCGCCCCTCGTCCCCGGATGGCCGCCTCCACCCGCCGGGGCTCCGCCGGCACGCAGGGGATATCCGCCCCGGCGATCTGGGCCAGGTCGTCTATATAGGGCCGCAGGCGGCGGACCCGGGCGCTGACAGCCGCCACCTCCGGGGCCGCCTCGTGGGCAATATACTGGAAGCTCCCCGCCCGGTAGACGGCCCCGTGGAGGGCGGCGGGAGCGGACAGGGCTCCGCCGTTCCCATAAAAGCTCCTCCGCTCCCCGCCGAGCTCCAGCAGGAAGGCGTCCCCCCTGCGCCGGCTGATGCCCAGGTCCTGCGGCGCGGGGGCCTCCGCCTGTTCGCCCAGCAGCGCCCGGCACCGGGCCTCGCAGACCTCCTCCAGCGCCCGGGCCGCGGCAAAGGCGTCCTCCATGTCCTCCCCCAGGCACAGCGCCCCGTGGCAGCGCAGCAGGAACGCCCGGCAGTCCGGCCAGGCAGTCTCCTCCGCCTCCACGGCCTGCCGCAGCCGCCCGGTGCCCGGCAGGCCGTAGGCCGCGCAGGGAACCCGCTTCCCCAGCTGGGGATGGATGAACCCCGTCAGGGCCCTCCCCTCGATCCCGGCGACGGACGCCCAGAGCTGGTGGGTGTGAATGACAAAATTCACTCCGGGCCGCAGCCGGTAGGCGTCGGCGTGGATGCCCTTCTCGCTGGAGGGCTTGATGTGCCCCTCATAGGAGCAGTCTCCTATGTTGACCAGCACCAGCTGGTCCGCCTTCAGGGTCTCATAGGCCAGGCCGCTGGGGGTAATCAGAAACTGTGTCTCCGACACCCGGGCGCTGATATTGCCCCAGGTGCGCTGGATAAGCCCCTCCTCCAGCAGCCGCGCAGCCGCCCGGAGGACCTGCTCCCGGGCCCGGACCTCCGTGCCGGTCATCTCCGCGCCTCCAGAGGAGCGCAGCTGGAGAGCACCCGGTCAAAGCGGGCCAGCACGTCGTCGATCATCTCCTTCGTGTAGGCGGCGCTGGTGTACAGCCTGGATCCGGCCAGGGTGACGATGCCCTCCGCCATATAGGCCGCGCCCATGTGCTCCATCTCCCGCTGCCGGATGCCGGTCTGCTTGAGGATGTCCGGGATCGTCCAGGGCTTTTTCCAGTCGATGCAGAAGTGCATGGTCCCGGCGTTGTCCAGATGGCAGATAGAGCCTTGGTTGAAGGCTACAAAGGGCAGGCCGTACTTCTCGATGAGCGCCTGCAGCCCACGGGTCAGCCGGTCGCCCATACGCCCGGCAATCTCGCAGGCGTTGGTGCGCTCGAGCTCGCACAGAGTGTAGTACCCCGCCGCGCAGGAGATGGGCGTGGCCGCCATGGTGCCGCCGCACATGGCTTTAGGGACCTTCTTCCCGGAGGAGTCCAGACCGGCCCCCAGGTGGGCCATGCAGTCCGCGTGGCCCCCAACGCCCCCGGCGCCGGGGTAGCCGCCGGCGATAATCTTGCCGAACACAGTCAGGTCCGGGTCCACCCCAAAAAAGCCCTGGGCCCCGCTGGGGCCGATGCGGAAGCCGGTGACAACCTCGTCAAAGATCACCAGGGCCCCGTACTGCCGGGCCAGCCTGACCGCGCCCCGGATAAACTCCCGGCTGACGGGCCGGGTGCCGCTCTCCGGCCCCATGGGCTCCAGGTAGACCGCCGCCGTGCCGCCGTTGAGCCTGTTGGCCCGCAGCTTCCGCTCCAGATCCTCCAGGTCGTTGGGGAAAAATTCGTCGGTGTGCTTGAAGACGAAGCCCGGCACGCCCTTGGACATGATGCCCTTGGTGCCGGGGACCCGCATCCCGTAGGCCAGCTGGTCCGACCAGCCGTGGTAAGCTCCTCCCATTTTCAGGATGTTCTTTTTCCCTGTTCTCAGCCGCGCGATCCGCGCCGCGCACATGGCCGCCTCCGTGCCGGAGCCCAGCATCCGGAACATCTCCACCGAGGGCACCATGTCGGAGATCTTTTTCGCCAGCTTGTACTCGTACTCGTGGAACAGCCCCGTGGAAGGACCGCAGGTATTCAGCAGGTCGATGACCTGCTCCCGGACCGCCGGCACATTGCTGCCCAGGATGGTGGGACCCCCGGCCTGGAGCAGATCGTAGTACCAGTTGCCGTCGATGTCCCACAGCTTGGCCCCCTCCGCCCTGGTGATGACGATGGGGAAGGGGTAGTTGAAGGCCAGGTTGTGCTGCACCCCGCCGGGGATGATCTTTTTGGCCTGGGAGATCATCTCCTTGGAGCGGGGGCATTTGGCGTTAAAGTAGCTCTCCACATACTCCGCCAGCTTTTCCCGGCGGATGGACCAGACGGGCTTGGTGATGAGCTCGTCCAGCTGCGCCGTCACCGCCGCCGCGTCCAGGTACTGGTCGATCGCGAAACTGTTGTATGCCATCTTGCCTCCTCCTTCTATCTATACGCTCGTGAACGAAAATTCACGTCCTGTACCCAGCGTACCACACCCGCGCCGGAATGTCAATGGAGGATGTCTGTTTCCCGGCCAAAGGGCAGCACCTTCTCCCCTCAGGTCAAGGAGGATCTTTTTTGTCCCGAGCGCCTGCAACCTCCAGTTTTTGGCATATACTGTCTTGTCAGGCATCACCGGAGCGCCCCCGGAGGAGCACCACCGCCACATCGTTGACATTGGTGCCCGTGGGCCCGGTCATCAGCAGGCCGTCCGCCTGCGCCAGGGCGTGGTAGGCGTCGTTGTCCTCCAGCACCCTGTAAATGGAGACGCCCCTCTCCGCCAGCCGCCCGGCGGTAGTCCCGTCCACGATGCCGCCGGCGGCGTCGGTGGGGCCGTCCGTGCCGTCGGAGCCCAGGGAGAAAACCACCGTCCCCTCCATGCCGGCGATGCCCTCCGCCGCCGCCAGGGCCAGCTCCTGATTCCGCCCGCCCTTGCCCCGCCCGGTGAGGCGAACCACCGTCTCGCCTCCGGCCAGGAAGGCCAGCGGCTCCCGGGTGTCCCCATGGCTGCGGGCGATGGAGGCCAGGAAGGACCCGGCCTCCCGGGCCTGGCAGCACAGCCGGTCGGTGAGGACCACCGGCCGGTAGCCCAGCTCCCGGCAGGCCGCCGCCGCCGCCCCGCACAGCTCCCGGACACTGCCGGTGATCTCCGCCTCCACATTGTCCAGGGCCTTGGGCGTCTCCTGCTCCAGGAGCCTGTGCGCCTCCCCGCTCAGCTTCAGGCGGTAGCGCTCCGCCACGGCCAGGGCCTGGGCGCAGGTAGAGCGGTCCGGGCAGGCCGGGCCGGAGGCGATCATGTCCAGCGGGTCCCCCAGGATATCGCTGAGGACGACGGCCAGCACCCCCGCCGGGGCGCACAGCCGGGCGAAGCGCCCGCCCTTCACAGCGGACAGCCGCTTGCGCACGGTGTTCATCTCCACGATGTCCGCCCCGCTGGCCAGGAGCTGGCCGGTAATGTCCTGGAGCTCCTCCCCGCTGACCAGGGGCTTCTCAAAGAGGGCGCTGCCCCCGCCGGAGAGGAGGAACAGCACCTGATCCCCCTCCCCCAGGCCCTCCACCAGGTCAATGGCCGCCTGGGTGCCCCGGAAGGAGTTCTCATCCGGGACGGGGTGGCCCGCCTCAAAGCACTGAAAATTGGCGATGGGCCCCAGGACGTGCCCGTACTTGGTCACCACCACCCCCCGGTCGATCCTGTCCCCCAGGCAGTCATGGGCCGCCCGGGCCATCTGCCAGGCGGCCTTCCCGGCGGCCACCAGCACCACCCGGCCGCCGAAGCGCCTCCCCCGCAGCGCCCGCTCCACCGCCGCGTCCGGCTGCACGGCCCGGAGGGCCCGGGCAATGATATATCCGGCATCCGCCCGTATGCTCTGCTCCATGGTATCCCATCCTTTCTCCTCGATGCTCTCAAGCATATCACAGAGTCGGTCCATACGCAAATAAATTCCTAATGGATGTTGAAAAAAGAACGGGGTTGTGCTATGATGAAGATAAAAATTTACAGCTTATGGCGTTGGCTGGGAGGCCCTGTCCCTCCGGCCGGCCCGTTAGGGGGATCACTTTGGAGCAGAGAGAATACGAAATAGAAGCGGACATTGCCGCAGACACCATCGGCTATACCTACCGCAAGCTTCTGCGGGTGGATCTTGTCCGGGACCGATGCGAGGTGCTGAAATCCAGCCCCGACGGCTGGCAGCCCGGGGACGGGCCCTTCACCGTGCAGCTGGAGGCGTTTGCCCGGAGCGGCGCCGTCTGCGAGGAGGACGTGGAGCGCTTTGTCACCTTTATCCAGCTGGATAGTATGCGCGCCGCCTTCGAGGGGGGACGGAAGCTCCTGTCCCTGCTCTACCGCCGTCTGACGGCGACAGGCTGCCGCTGGAACCTGATGGAGGTCATCCCAGACCAGACCGGCGCCGGAGACATCCGCTCCGCCATCTTCTGTGTCAAGGACATCCATGACGCGCTGTGGGAGAGCGTGGAGCGGGAGGGCGTGAGCATCCGCAGTCAGGAGCTTATCCGCAGCCTTGGGGAGCAGAATTTCAACATCTACACCATTGACCTGGAGTCCGGCACGGCGGACCCCATCCGGGTAGACGGGCAGATGCGGGGCGGCGCCGTGCCCCTTGCCCTGCCCTGGGACCAGCTGATGTGCCTGCATATCAGGGACCGCCTCCAGGAGTCCTACCGGGAAGCCTTCGAGCAGCGCTTCTCCCTGGAGGGCCTGCGCAGGGCCAGGGCGGAGGGCCTTCCGCGGACGGAGCTGCTGTGCCAGTGGCGGTGCGGCGCGGACTACCGCTATATCTCCGTCACCGCCCACTTCGGCCAGGAGCCCGGGACAAGGAGCTACACCGTCCTGGCCCTCCAGGACGTGGATAACCGGATGCGCCGGGAGCTGGTCCACACCCGGCGGGACGCCCAGCTGGCCGCTATCCTCAAGTCCTGGTTCAAGACGCTGGTCACCGTGAACCTGGAGAGCGGGCAGTGCGAGCTGCTGGACCTGGCCCGGACCGCCGAGCCGGAGGAGGCCGCCGCCATGGACTACGGCGTCTACACCCAGAACGAGCTCAGCCATTACGTCCACCCGGACGACCGGGAGAGCTTCCTGTCCGTGCTCTCTCTGAGCCACCTGCGGGAGCAGGCGGCAAAGACCGGGGACTTTCAGGAGGAGAGCTGCCTCTACCGCCTGCAGGGGGAGCCGGTGCGCTGGATCGAACGGCGGGTGCTCTACGGCCGGAGGAAGGACCAGGCGGTCATCAGCATCCTCGGGCAGGACGTCACCCGGCAGAAGCAGCAGGAGGAGACGAGCCTCCAGGCGCTGGAGGACCGGGCCTACATCATCAGCAGCCTCAGCAGCCTCTTCTTCTCCACCTACTACATCGACCTGGAGCACGACTCCTTCCGGGCTGTGCTCCAGCTGCGGCACATGGAGGACCTGCTGGGCGAGGAGGTCAACTGCACCGCCGCCCTGCAGATTTACGCCAACCACTTCATCCACCCCGATGACCGGGCGGAGTACCTGCGGGTCATGAATATCCAGAACCTGCGGCAGACGCTGCGCTGGTGGCAGCCCTGCGCGGCGGTGGAGTTCCGCAAGCTATCGGAGGATCCCGCCGCCCCGGGCAGCGGCGGCTGGGTGCGGGCCACCGCCGTGCTGGCCCGCACCGGCAAGGACGACATCCCCAGGACCGTGGTCTATGTGGCCCAGGATATCACCGACAACCGGCACAGAGCTGAAATGGACCCCGGCGGCAGCGCTATCTAAACGGCTGCCCACCGGTCCCCGGAGCGGGGACCGGTGGGCCATGGAAAGGACAAATGGAATCATGGATAAAATATTAGTGATCGATGACAGCGCGGTTCAGATTGACTTTCTGTGTTCTATTTTGAAGAACGATTATGATATTACCGCCTGCCAGACCGCCGAGGAGGGGCTCCGCACCGCCAAGGAGGGGAGCTTCTGCCTGATCCTGCTGGATGTGATCATGCCAGACATGGACGGCTTCACGGTGCTCAAGGAGCTCAAGGGGACGGAGCTGACCAAGTCCATTCCCGTCATCCTGCTCACCAGTCTGGCGGATATTCAATACGAGGAGCGGGGGCTCCTGCTGGGGGCGGTGGACTATGTCGCCAAACCCTTCAGTCCGGTGATTATCAAGGCCCGGGTGAATACCCACATCCAGCTCTACCACTATCAGAGCCAGTTCAAGGAGCAGGCCCTGGTGGATGAGCTGACCGGCGTGCCCAACCGGCGGCGCTATGAGGACGTGAGCGCCGCCAGGTGGCAGGAGGCCGCCCGCTTCGGGCTCCCCTTCTCAGTGTGTATGTTTGACATCGACAAGTTCAAGCTGTACAACGACACCTTCGGCCACCCCGCCGGGGACCAGGTCATCGCCACCGTGGCTCGGACCGTATCCGCCCACTTCCAGCGGGTTACGGACCTCTTCGCCCGGTACGGCGGGGAGGAGTTTGTGGCCGTGTTCATCGGCAACAGCGGACAGTCGGCCTTCTCGTTCCTGCAAGCGGTCCGCAAGTCCGTGGAGGACCTGCACATCCCCCACAACTCCCCGGTCTCCAAATGGGTCACCATCAGTGTCGGCGGCGTCAGTGTGATCCCCAAGACCGGAGACAACTACGAAACCTGCCTGAAGCTGGCGGACACCATGCTGTATGACGCAAAGCGTTTCGGCCGGAATCAGGTGGTCTGGTTTGACGAGAACAAGACGCACCTGCGGGAGAAGTAGGATTTCGCGGGGGGAGCGGGGCGGATTTTGTTGAAATACGGCGGCCCGTGTCCGCGGGCCGCCGCGCTTCTCGGAATAAAAGCTCCCGGAGCCAGATGACTCCGGGAGCTCTTTTCTTTTGGCAGACTCAGCGCTTGGAGAACTGGGGCGCGCGCCGGGCGGCCTTCAGGCCGTACTTCTTGCGCTCCTTCATACGAGGGTCGCGGGTGAGCAGGCCGGCCTTCTTCAAAATAGGACGGTACTCATCGCTGGCCAGCAGCAGGGCCCTGGCAATGCCGTGGCGCAGGGCGCCGGCCTGGCCGCTGACGCCGCCGCCCTTGATGGTGGCGACGATATCCACCTTGCCCTCGGTAGCGGTGGCCACCAGGGGCTGACGGACAATCATCTTCAGGGTGTCAAGGCCGAAATACTCCTCAATGTCCCGGCCGTTGATGGTGATGGAGCCGGAGCCGTTGGGGAAGACATGGACGCGGGCGACAGAGGACTTTCTCCGGCCGGTGCCGTACAGATAGGGCTTCTTAGACTGATACATTTTCCTCTACCTCCTTATTCCGCATAGAGCTCGGGCTTCTGGGCCTGATGCTCATGTTCGCCGCCGGCGTAGATGTGGAGCCGCTTGAGGGAGTCCTTGGTGACGGTGTTCCGGGGCATCATGCCGCGGACAGCCACGCGCATGGCCAGCTCGGGCTTCTTCTCCATCATGTCCTTGTACTTAGTCTCCTTCAGGCCGCCCACCCAGCCGGAGTGGGTGCGGTACATCTTCTGCTCCAGCTTCTTGCCGGTGAGCACCGCCTTGCCGGCGTTGATAACGATGACGTTGTCACCGCAGTCGGCGTGGGGGGTATAGGTGGGCTTGCGCTTGCCGCGGAGCAGGTCGGCGACGATGACGGCGGTGGACCCCAGGGTCTTCCCGGCGGCGTCAACGACGTACCACTTGCGGACGATGTTGCTCTTGTTCGCCATAAAAGTGGACATTGCTGCAATCTCCTTTTCATTCCTTCGATTACGAAAGGGCAGGAAGGGCTTCCTGCGGCTTCGTCATCGAAGGAAGTCTTGTTTTTTTGCCGGAAATCAGGTACAATACCAATTCGCGGCAGGATTATTTATAACACACCGCCAAGCGTTTGTCAACCCGATTTTAATTTACCACATAAAATCCTTCCGCGATCTTTGATTTTCTCCTGTTTTCTTAAATTATCTCATTTTCGATTTTTCTTTTCCGAGGAGGCGTCTCTATGCAGCACATCTTATCCCTGGTCCGCCGGTGCGTGGAGGACTACAACATGATAGAGGACGGTGAGACGGTGGCCGTGGGGGTCAGCGGAGGAAAGGACTCGGTCCTGACCCTGGCGGCGCTGGCCAGGCTCCGAGACTTTTACCCGAAAAAGTTCCAGGTGGCGGCCCTGACCATCGACAGCGGCACGCCGGATACGGACTTCTCCCCCATCGTCAGGCTCTGTGAGGAGCTGGAGGTGCCCTGCCACCTTATCCCGGTGCCGATCTATGAAATCGTCTTTGTCCACCGGAAGGAGAAAAACCCCTGCTCTCTGTGCGCCAAGCTCCGCCGGGGGGCCCTGAGCACGGAGCTCAACCGGCTGGGCATCTCCAAAATCGCCCTGGGCCACCACTACGATGACGCGGTGGAGACCATGCTCATGAGCCTCTTCCTGGAGGGCCGCATCAGCTGCTTCCAGCCGGTGACGTACTTGGACCGCAGCGGCGTGACCCAGATCCGCCCCCTGCTCTATGTCCAGGAGCGGGAGGTAAAGGGCGCGGTGCGGCGGCTGGCGCTGCCGGTGGTGAAGAACCCCTGCCCCGCCAACGGCTCCACCAAGCGGGAGGAGATGAAGGAGCTGCTCCTGGAGCTGGACAAGCGGTTCCCGAACCTGAAAAAGAAGATCTTCGGCGCCATCCAGCGCTACCCTCTCTACGGCTGGAGCCTGGAGGAGGACCAGCGGTAGCCTTATACCAGCTCCCCCAGCAGAATGCCGTCCCTCACCCCGACAATCCGGGTGGGCAGGACCTGGTTATGGAAGTCCTGTCCCTCCACCCCCACTGTCATATAGTTGGGGGCATGGCCCTGGTAAAGCCCATCCGCCGGCTGCTCATAGAGCACATCATAGATCTGTCCCACGCAGCCCTGGAGATATGCCCTGTGCAGCTCCTCCGCCGCGGCCCCGGCCCGGGCGGCGCGTTCCTCTTTAATCGGCCCGGGGACCTGCGCCATCTCCGCCGCCGGAGTGCCGGGGCGGATGGAGTAGGGAAACACATGAATCGCCGCAAGTCCGCAGGCCCGGATAAACGCCAGCGTCTGGACAAACTCCTCCTCGGTTTCCCCGGGAAACCCTGCGATCAAATCCGTCGTCACAGCGGGCCGGTCAAAAAATCCATTCAGCAAATCCACGCTCTCCCTGTACCTTGCGGTATCATATTTCCGGTTCATCCGCGCCAAAGTAGCGTCGCATCCGGACTGCATGGACAGATGAAAGTGGGGGCAGAGGTTGGGCAGCGCCGCCCCCCGGCGGCAGAAGTCCTCCGTCACCGTCCGGGGCTCCAGGGAGCCCAGCCGTACCCGGACCCCCTCCGCCGCCCGGCAGACGGCCTCGACAAGCTCGATCAGTCCCGGCCTTCCCGGCAGGTCCCGGCCCCAGGAGGAGATCTCGATTCCGGTGAGGACAATCTCCCGGTAGCCCTCCTCCGCCAGCCGCCGGGCCTCCGTCTCCGCCGTCTCCAGGGGCAGGGACCGCACCGGCCCCCGGGCGTAGGGGATAATGCAGTAGGAGCAGAAATTGGCGCAGCCGTCCTCCACCTTAAGCATGGCGCGGGTTCTGGCCGCCAGACCCCCGGCGGGCAAAACCTCAAACTCCCGCCGGCCCAGGGCCCGGTCCAGCAGCTCCGCCGGGGCCTTCTCCCGGGCGGCGTGCTCCAGGAGGTCCAGAAATTTCATCCGGTCCCCCGTCCCGGCGATCAGGTCTACATCCAGCCTCCGCACATCCTCCGGGCGGGTCTGGGCGTAGCAGCCGCAGACCGCCACCACGGCGTTGGGCGCCTGCTTCCGGGCCCGGCGGAGCATCTGCCGGGATTTTTTGTCGCTGACGGCGGTGACGGTGCAGGTGTTGACCACATAGGCGTCCGCCTGCCCCTCGAAGGGGACCAGGGTGTGGCCCCTGGCTGTCAGCTCCCGCTCCATGGCCTGGGTTTCGTATTGGTTGACCTTACAGCCCAAGGTGTAAATCGCGATCTTCATGGTGCGCCCCCTCCCGGTGTATGTACATCCGTGTCATTTCCCCCTGGCTGTCCCGGACCATGCACAGGAATTCCCAGCCATACCGCTCATAAAATGAGTCGTGGTCCGTGATGAGATAGAGCGTGGAAATCCCCATATCCGCCATATCCCGGCACGCGAAGGCCAGCATTTCCCCCGCAAGGCCCCGGCGGCGGCAGTCCTCCTCCACATAGACGGCGCAGACGTTGGGGGTCAAATCCCTCCGGCAGTGGAAATCGTTCTCAATGACCCCCAGCCCGGCGACGATTCTGCCCTCCGCCACCGCGGCATACCACTGGGGGACCGGGCCGCCGCCGTCCAAGCAGGCGTCCATGCTCTCCGCGTACGCCTCCAGGGGGACGCCCCATTTTTCATGGAACCAGGGCGCCGCCTGGCCCTTTAATTCCGGGCGCTCCCGGAGCTTGACTATTTCAAATGAATTCATAGGCGGATTTCCTTCCGAAAAATCAGTTCCAGCGGCTCGCCCGGCAGCAGCAGAGCGCCGCAGTCAGTGTACCCCAGCCCTCTGTAAAAGTGCTGGGCCTCCTCGTCGGAGCGGGTGGAGGTCATTACCAGGTCAAATCCATCCTCCCGCATCCGCTCCTCCCAGCAGGCGGCCAGCCGCCGGCCGCAGCCCTGCCCCCGATACTCCTCCAGGACATACAGCAGATTCATAAACGGCGTATTGTCCCAGAAGAGGCCCCAGCGGAGCCAGCCGGCACGCTCCCCGCCCTGCCGGAGCAGGAGCACCCGGCCCTGGCTAAGCACGCGCCGGAGCTCCTCCGGCCGGATATGGCGGTCATTTTCGGACAGGAAGGCATAGTCCTCCATGCCGGCAGTGCGGATGTTCATAAATTCCTCCGAAAAGTTTCTTCAATTCGCAAAGTAATGCTTGGAAACGAGAAAATTTTTGTAGGGGCGGATATTATCCGCCCGTTTGTGACGAAAAAGGAACATTACCGAGCGGGCGGATGATATCCGCCCCTACTTTTTTTCGTACTTTGCGAATTGAAGAAAAGTTTGGAAATGTCTTGCCTTTTTCCCTCATCAGGAGTACAATCAGAAATCAGACTGTATAGAGCCCTTATCAGGTTTGTTATTATATAGTATTTTCACCCCCAGGGCAAGGAGAAGTTTTGCCCCGTTCAATTCGCAGCGTACCGTGTGTAGGGCGCGACGACCCCGGCGCGCCGTTCAAAGGGCAGATTTGCAGCCTCGATAAAACGGGCCGCCGAGGGCGGCTGTCCCTACCGCAGGGGCCGTCACCCTGGCCGGCCCGTTTCCACCGTATGCCTGCAATTTTGCGAAAACAGGTTGAACCGGCCAGGATCCTGTGATACTATCAAAGCAATAAACCGGACCGATTTGCTGGGGAAGGAGACTGTATATGGATACGAATTACGAATTTCTGGCAGAAAAAGAATCGATGTGGGCTGAAATGCTGATACAGGTCCTGAAGGACAACGATATCCCCTATACTGCGCTGCCTGTACACGGCGCGGGATTGACGATAAAGGCCGGGATACAGGAGCGGCTGAGGATATTCGTCCCCGGGGAAAAGAAGTCTCGGGCAGAGGAGCTGCTGAAGGGGCTTTTCCCTGACTCTGAAAATCAATAGGGGCCGTCAAATGCCGCCGCGCGGCTGTATATCATGGCTCCAGGCTAAACAAAGTGTCTGCATTCCGTCCGGTTTATCGGGCAGCCGCCTCCACGGGTGACTGCCCACTTTCAACGCTTTCATAAATGGATTTGTAAAGGAGTTTTTATGCACTACTTAGACCACGCCGCCACCACCCCCGTCCCCCAGGCGGTGGCCCAGGCCATGCTGGAGGTCCTGACGAAGGACTTCGGCAACCCCTCGTCACAATATGAGCTGGGCCGGGCGGCAAGGGCGCGGCTGGAGGCGGACCGGGCGGTCATCGCCGGCACTCTGGGCTGCCGGCCGGAGCAGCTCTTTTTCACCTCCTGCGGCACGGAGGGGGACAACTGGGCCATCCGGGCCGCGCTGTACCAGAACCGCCGGGTGGGAAAGCATATCGTCACCACCGCCGTGGAGCACAGCGCCGTCCTGGCGTGCGTCAAGCGCCTGGAGCAGGAGGGGTACATGGCCTCCTATATCAAGCCCGACGGCCAGGGCCGCGTCTCGGCGGAGCAGGTGCTCTCAGCGGTCCGGGAGGACACGGCCCTGGTGAGCGTCATGCTGGTGAACAACGAGACGGGGGCCCGGTTCCCGGTGGAGGAGATCGCCGCGGGGCTGGAGGGCCGCCCCGCCCTGCTCCACACCGACGCGGTCCAGGGGTTCCTCAAGGTCCCGTTTACCGTAAAGAGCCTGGGAGCGGACTATGTGGCTGTCTCCGGCCACAAGCTGGGCGGGCCCAAGGGCATCGGGGCGCTGTACATCGGCGGCAGGGCGAAAAATCCCCTCCCCCTGCTCTTCGGCGGTGGACAGGAATCCGGCCTGCGCCCCGGCACGGAGGCTGCGGCCCAGATTGCCGGCTTCGCCAGAGCGGCGGCGCTACGCCTGGAGCGGCTGGAGGAGGTCGGCGCCCACCTGGCCGCCTGCCGGGACTACGCCCGGGAGGTGTTGGGGAAAATCCCGGATCTGCGCTTCATCGGCCCGGCGGACGCGCCCCATATCCTGTCCGTGTCCCTGCCGGGGTACCCCAGCCAGAATATTGTCAACGAGCTGAGCGGAAAGGGCATCTACATCTCCGCCGGCTCCGCCTGCCATCAGGGGAAGGCCAGCCACGTCCTCACCGCCATGGGCCTGAACAAGCGGGCCGCCGCCGGAACGGTGCGGGTCAGCTTCGGCCCGGAGACAAGCTTCGCGGATATCGACGCCCTGGCCTCCGCCCTGCTGGAGCACAGAAACACCAGATTTCCAATGCTGTAAAGAAAAAGGAGTTCAGAGACTATGCTTCGCGCACTGCGCCGGGAGCCCGGCTTTTATCAGAAATTATGGACACTGTCCCTGCCTATTGTCCTGCAGAACATTATCACCACCTCCCTGGGGTTTGCGGATACCTTCATGGTGGGGATGCTGGGGAACGCGGAGATGGCGGCGGTCACCGCCGCCAACGTGCCCGTCTTTATTATCCAAATCGTCATTTTCGGCTTCCAGAGCGGTATGGCCGTGCTGGTCAGCCAGTATTGGGGGCGGGGGGATACCGACAATATCAACCGCTGCATGGGCGTGGCCCTCTATGCCGTCACCGGCTTTTCCACCATCCTCGCCCTCATCACTTTCCTTTTCCCCGCCCCGGTCCTGCGGCTCATTACCCCCAATGAGGAGCTGGTGGGGCTGGCGGTGCGGTACATCCAGATTGTGGGCTTCTCCTACATCTTCAACGGCGTCAGCAGCATCTACGCCGGGGTCCACCGGTCCACGGAGTTCCCCTCCTTCGGCATGATTCTCTTTGCCATCTCCATGTGTGTGAACACGTTCCTCAACTATGTGCTCATTTTCGGCAAGTTCGGGGCCCCGGCCCTGGGTGTCACCGGCGCGGCGGTAGCTACCCTCACCAGCCGCGTGGTGGAGTTCGCCGTGGCAATCGGGTTCGCGCTGTTTAACAAGCGCATCCCCCTGCGGCTCGGCTGTATTCTGCGGCCCGGGAGGAAAATCCTCCGCAGCTTTATCCGCTACTCCACCCCCGTGGTATGCAACGAGGCCCTGTGGAGCACCGGCACTTCCATGCTAACGGTCATCATGGGCCATATGGGCAACAGCCAGGATATGCTGGCTGCCTACGCCCTCATCGGCAACATCGACCGGGTGGCGACTGTGGTCTGCTTCGGCATCGCGGCCTCGGCGGCGGTCATCGTGGGCAAGGAGATCGGCCAGGGCCGGGACAGGCAGCGGGTCTACGAGGTGAGCTGGACCCTGCTGCTGGTGTCTATGCTGGTGGGGGCCGTTGTGACGGTTCTGGAGCTGGCGCTGCTGCCCACGCTGTTCCGGCCTGTGCTGTTCCCGCTGTTCAAGCTCACGCCCGGGGCGGCGGCGGTGGCTGGGTATCTGACGGTGATCTATGCGGTGTTTATGCCCATGCGGGCCTTTGATATCACCAATATCACCGGTGTCCTCCGGGCCGGCGGCGATGGGAAGGTGGCCTCACTAATCGACATCCTGCCGCTGTGGCTGGTGGCTATCCCGCTGATGGCGGTGACGGGGCTGGTGCTCGACGCGCCCACCTGGCTGGTGTGCGTGGCAATGCAGGCGGAGAATATCTGCAAATGCCCTATCGGCCTGGTGCGGTTCCACAGCAAGAGGTGGATTAACGATATCACCCGGGCTGCGGAGAGCTGATTGTCCTCCGTTTTTCTGCGAAGTATCCCGCCTGCCAAGCGCAGGCGGGATACTTATTGCAGCGGCATACGCCGGCCGCTCCGGCGCGTCGGCAAAAAGGGGCGGGGGCCCTCCCCT
>JAAWHO010000023.1 GCA_022795905.1 Oscillospiraceae bacterium | reverse complement strand
TACAATCTTCTCTGACATGGTTTGCTGTCTCCTCTCAGAATGGTGTGCCGCTACTTCATTCTACCAGAAGGCTGTAAACCTTGTCTTTTTATTTGCGTAACTTATCGTATCTTATCGTAAAGCCTTCCCATGAACCCATTGCCGAGCAGAGAAAAACCATTTGTGCCTTGTTGATATAAAAAGGCCCCGGCATGGCTTTGAAGTCATGCCGGGGATTTTTGTAGACAAACTGGCGTATAGGCGGCAGGATTTGATTTCCTGCGGCTTCTTCTTTGTTTACAGCATAGCAGAATTTGATACGTGGGAACTCCTTTCTTTTTGTGAAAACTGTGCCATACTGCAGGCAGGCAATACAACGGTGCGATTTCTTCCCACTGCTCATCGGTCAGGTCGCTGGGGTACGACGCTCTTACCGTTTCTTCCATGTCTCTATTCTATCACTGGCCTACCGTGCTGCCCCCGTCGAAAGGGCGGAACGGGGCGGCTGATTTATGAAAGGGCTTTCTCCATAATCTCATAAACCAGCTTAACATCATTCTCTAATTCGATGATACCGTGTCCGGTCGTTTTGTATCCCCTACGCTCATACAGGCAAACAGCCGGGAGGGACGCATCTAAAACGGCAAACCGGTATTTCTTTGCAATCTCCCCCTCCAAACACCCCATAATATAGGAGCCATATCCCCGCTTTTGGCAGGTTGGCAGTACGTATAAGCCCGTAATATGGTTTTCGTGAAAGCAGCCAGTCCCGACGATCGTTTCCCCTGTCCGCAAGACACCCATATGCCCTGATGCTATGCCGTCTAAAATATGCTCCTTGCTGTGGTGGCTGCAGAAGAAGGCGGCGACTTCTTTAGGGTAATATTTCGGGTATACCGCTTGCACGGTCGTGTGTATGATATGGTAGATAGCCTCTGCCATTTCATCTGTTGCCGTTATGTATTCCATTGCGATTTCCCTCCCGCAGGCCGTAATTCAGTGTTTTAAATGATAGCACGGTTTGTTTTCTGCGTCAAGCGTCAGTTAGCCACCGTTCTCAAAACAGCTCAGCGCAGGAGACAAAAAGGGGATATTTTTCAGAAAAAAATGGCGGGAAAGGGACCCAATTTCCTTTCCCGCCGGGGTTTGTCCTATTTGATATGGGGCTTGAGCCGGTTGGTCAGCAGCAGGGCCAGGGCGATCTTAATGGCGTCCGGCACCAGGAATGGGGCCACGCACACCGCCAGCACCGAGCCGAGGGCCGCGCTCTCCCCCCGCTGGGCGTAGAGGACCATGTACCAGGCGGTGCCGAAAGCATAGCACACCGCCAGACCCAGGACCATGCTGGCCCCCAGGACCAGGGTCCGGTTGCCCGGCAGGCGCTCCATGGCCCACATGACCAAGGCGGTGAAGAGGAAGCCCACGATATAGCCGCCGGCCAGGCCCAGAATCGAGCCCATGCCGCCGTGGAACCCGGCAAACACCGGCGCGCCCGCAGCCCCCAGCAGGATGTAGACCAGCACGGCGATGGTCCCCCGCTTTCCGCCCAGCAGGCCCACTGCCAGGAACACGCCCAGGGTCTGGAGGGTGAAGGGGATGAGCGGCGGGGGAACGGGAATGGAAATCCAGGCGCAGATGGCCATCAGAGCGGCAAAAATGCCGATGTAGGTCAGATCCCGGACCTGAAATCTTGTTTTGGCTGCTTCCATGGTAGTTTCTCCTTTGCTTGGTAAGATTCACTGGAGATGACTGTACCACAGATTTGGAAAATTGTCAACCGTAAAGTTATACTTAGTTTACAACTCGTCGGCGAGGGCTTTGTCGATGAGGCGGCTGGCGATGGTAAAGGCTGCGATTCGCCGCTCCGCCAGGGTGAGCTGAGAGCGGTAACGGGCGGGATTTTCCTTGGCCTGGAGGGTCTTGACAGTCTCCCGCAGCTTGTGGAGCGTGGATTCAATCTGGCGCTTGGCCTCCAGAAGCTCCTCCTTTGAAAAGTCCATAGTGGTCCTCCCTGTCATAATTGAATTCGGCGGAGGGAGTATACCACAGACCGTGGAAAAAATCCAGCGTTTTCCCCCGGAGGCAGGAAAAGCCTCCCCTGCCCGGCGCATGAAATCTTCGGCGGCGGTCATCCTAAGAGCAGAAAAGGAGTGATGCGCCATGGCGACAGAATTGCAGGTCAAAACAGCCCTGCACAACACCTCGGAGATCGGCCGGCTGCGGAAGGTCATGCTCCACCGGCCCGGCCGGGAGCTGGAAAATCTGATGCCCGAGTACCTGGAGCGGCTGCTCTTCGACGATATCCCCTACCTGAAGGCCGCCCAGGCCGAGCACGACGCCTTTGCCCAGTGCCTGCGGGACAACGGGGCGGAGGTGGTCTACCTCAACGATCTGGTCTCGGAGACCATTGCGGACCCGGAGGTGCGGCGGGAGCTGGTGGAGCAGTTCCTGGACGAGGCGGAGCTGACCGGGCACCGGATCCGGGAGATTCTCAAGGACTACTTTGCCGATATGGAGGACGAGGAGCTGGTGGATGCCATGATGGCCGGCGTCCGCAAGAGCGATGTCCGGGGATTCGAGACCGGGAAGCTGTCGGATTACCTCAGCTTCCGGTCCGACGACTACCCGTTCCTCATTGACCCTATGCCCAACCTCTATTTTACCAGGGACCCCTTCGCCACCATCGGCACCGGGGTGTCCCTCCACCGGATGCACACGGTGACCCGGAACCGGGAGACGCTCTTCGGTAAGTTTATCTTCAAGTACCACCCGGAGTACAGGGATGTGCCCAAGTGGTACGACCGGGGGGAGACCTCCTCCCTGGAGGGCGGGGATATCCTCATTTTGTCCCCGGAGGTTATCGCCGTGGGGATCTCCCAGCGGACCGAGGAGGACAGCATCGACAAGTTTGCCCATACGGTGCTGTCTATCAGTAAGACCTTCAAGAAGATTTTGGCCTTTAATATCCCGAAAACCAGGAGCTTTATGCACCTGGACACGGTCTTTACCATGGTGGACCGGGACAAGTTCACCATTCACCCCAATATTCTCCACGAGATTACCGTGTTCGTCATGGAGCTGAAGGACGGGCGGGTGGTGATTCAGGAGGAGCAGGGACGGCTGGAGGATATCCTCAAAAAACACCTGGGGCTGGACCGGGTGACGCTCATCAAGTGCGGCAGCGACAGCCCCATTGACGCCGCCCGGGAGCAGTGGAGCGACGGGTCCAACACCCTGGCTATCGCACCCGGCGAGGTGGTGGTCTACGAGCGCAACTACGTCACCAACCGGATTCTGGAGGAGCACGGCATCAAGGTCCACACCGTGCCGTGCAGCGAGCTGAGCCGGGGCCGGGGCGGCCCCAGATGTATGTCCATGCCCTTTGTCAGGGACGATGTGGAGAAATAAGGAGGAACGTTTGACATGGCTTTGAATTTGAAGGGAAAGAGCTTTTTGACGCTCATGGACCTCAGCCCCCTGGAGATCCGGTATCTGTTGGACCTGGGGCACGATTTGAAGGCGAAGCGCCGGGCCGGAGTCTGCGGCGAGGCCCTCAAGGGCAAGCACATTGTGCTGCTCTTTGAAAAGACCTCCACCCGGACCCGCTGCTCCTTCGAGGTGGCGGCTACCCAGGAGGGAGCCCACGTCACCTACCTGGACGCCGGCAGCAGCCAGATGGGCAAGAAGGAGAGCATGGAGGACACCGCCAAGGTTCTGGGCCGGTTCTTCGACGGCATCGAGTACCGGGGCTTTGACCAGAAGGTGGTGGAGGACCTGGCCAAGTTCTCCGGCGTGCCTGTTTGGAACGGGCTCACCGACGCCGACCACCCCACCCAGATTCTGGCGGATATGATGACCATTGAGGAGCACTGCAGCAAGCCGCTGAAAGAGGTCAAGGTGGTGTTCCCCGGGGATGTGCGCAACAATATGTGCTATGCCTGGATGTACGGCTGCGCCAAGATGGGGATGCACTTCGTGGGCCTGGGGCCCAGGGAGCTGGTCAACGGTGTGGACCCCAACGTCATGCGGCAGGTGGACGCCGTGGCCAAGGAGACCGGGGCCACCATCGAGATCACCGACGACGAGGGGACGCTCATCGGGGCGGACGTGATCTATGGCGACATCTGGGCCTCCATGGGCGAGGAGGCGCTGATCCCGGAGCGGGCCAGGCTGCTGACCCCCTACCGGGTGACGGAGGAGACCCTCAGGCGCACCGGCAACCGGAATGTGCTTTACCTCCACTGCCTGCCCTCCTTCCACGACTTTGAGACGAAGCTGGCTAAGGAATGGAAGGAGAAGGGGGTGGACATCCGGGAGGTCACCGACGAGGTCTTCCGGGGCCCCCACTCCGTGGTGTTCGACGAGGCGGAGAACCGGATGCACTCCATCAAGGCCGTGCTGGTGGCGACCATCGGGAGGTAGGAGCAGCGTGCTTTTCTCCCGCTTGTGTATGCCGGGAAAGCTTATCGTAAGCAAAAAGGCGGAACCCCGGAGAGCTGTCCTCTCCGGGGTTCTTTCCAATATGTTTAATCTTTGCGCACCGCCTGCCGCTGCCGCCAGTTCTCCTCGGACAGGCGGTGGCTGACGGCCATCTTTTGGACGATATCCTTCACCGTGGCCTCCAGGGCCCCGCCCTCCCGGTAGTCCGCCGGGTAGATGAAGTCCACCCGCTTCTGCCGCAGCAGCTTCTCCACCCCGGCCCGGTTGGCGTCCTGGTAGACCGCGATGGCCTGGCCGCCGTAGGCCCGCATCATCTTCATGCAGGGCACGTCGCTCAGACCGTCGCCGATGTAGATCATGTTGGTGAAGGGCACCCGCTTGTCGTCGTCGGGCATGGAGTCGTTGAGCTTCTGGTCGTCGGCCACGTCCAGGACCCCCTTGTTGATGCGGTAGATAAACTGGGTCTTGGCGGTGAAGTTCACCGCCAGCCGGGGCCAGACGGGGGCGCCGGAGGCGTCGTAGCAGAACTCGCTGGCGTAGATCTTCGTAAAGGCCTCCGCGATGGCGCTGCCCTCGATGATCTCCCGGAGGCCGGAGGAGATGACATAGTGCTCCACCTCCACCCCCAGGGCCGCCCCGTGGGCGTTGACGCGGCCGAACCAGTCCTGGACGCCGGGGAAGAAGTCGATGCTCCGGCCGCACTGCCGGAGGAAATCCCGGGTCAGGGGCACGTTCAGCTCCCGGGACTTCTTCAGCATCATATACATATAGGCCAGGATGCTGTCCATCTCCTCCCGCTGGCCGAAGAGGTTGGCCTCCTGCCAGAAGGAGCCCGGCTCCATCCCCAGGGCGGGAATGAAGGTGTAGTTCTGCATATCCTGGGTACACAGGGTCTTGTCAAAATCGTAGAGCAGGGCGATAATCGTCTTCACGGCAGGCTCCTTTCTCCCCTTTTGGCCTCCATCCCGAAAAAAGCGCAGAGACGGCCCCCAGGCCGCCTCCGATGCTGTTAAGGTTTATAGTTGCGGCCGAATTGCAGCTCGTCAAGATTGAGCACCCGGGTGGCCTGGAGGCTGTCCTCGCCTGGGAACATCCCCGGCTCCTCCTCAAAGGGGTCGCCGCCGGCCGGAGCCTCCTTTTCCTCGGCGGAGGGGGCGGCGCTGAGGGCGGCCACCGCCTCCTGGATGTCCCGCTCCATGGCGGTCTCGTCCGGGACCGCGTCCTCCGGTACCTCCGGTACCACCTGGGTCTCTTCCGGCAGGGCGGGCTCCGCCGCGGGGGCGGGGGGCGGCGGGGCGGCGGGGATCACCGCCGGCAGCTCCGGCAGGCGCTCGAGCAGCTCCAGCTGCTTCCCGCACACGCTCTGCACCGCCTGGATGAAATGGCGCAGCTCGCCCTGGGCCACCGCCAGGCGGCGCTCCTCCGCCTCGATCTGCGCGGCCACGTCCTGGCGCACCTGCTCCAGGCGGGACTCCTCCCGGGACATCTCCTCCCGCAGCTCCGCCAGGCGTCTTTTGGCCGTGCCGGTGCCGTCGGCGATGAGCTTGTCCCGCTTCTGCTCCGCCTCGCTGACGATGGACGCGGCCATCCGCTGGGCCGTGAGCAGGGTGGAGCGCATGGCGTCCTCGATCTCCCGGTACTCCTCCGTCTTGTCCGCCAGTATCTTCAGCTTTGCCTTCAGCGCCGTGTTCTCCTTGTACAGCGCCGAGTAATCCTCCGTCAGCTTGTCCAGAAAATCGTCCACTGACGCCATGTTGTAGCCGCCCACCATGGACTTGGTAAAGGTGCAGTTGGCGGCCTCCTGCGGAGTCATCATTGGCTGGGTCCCTCCCTGTCGTTACTCTTTGTGTCCGTTCTCTTTAGAAGTACAGTCCGTTGTTCTCCAGTTCATCGATGAGATCCCCCTGGATATCCACGGAGTAGGGCGTGATGATGTAGGTATTGGCGGCCACCTTCTTGATCTTCCCCTCCCCCGCGTAGGCCACGCCGGAGAGAAAGTCCACCAGACGGCGGGCGATGTCCTTGTTGGTGTCCTCCAGGTTGATGACCACCGTCCGCTTCTCCTTGAGATGGTCGGCGATCTCGCTGGCGGACTCGAAGCGCTCCGGCTTGACCAGCACCACCTTCAGCTGGGTGGTGGCGTGGATGTTCACCACCTTGCCCCGGCGGCTGTCGATGCCGCTCCGCTCCGACCGGGGGCGCTCGTCCATGAAGGGGGAGTCCTGCTCGTCAAAATCCAGGTAATCGTCGTCGTCCTCGTCGTTCATGGGGTGGATCATTCTCTTGAGATCATCAAGAAAGCTCATAGGGCAACCTCCTGTCGTCAATGGTACTGCCGCGCGCCAAAGATGGCCGAGCCCACCCGGACCAGCGTCGCACCGGCGGCAATGGCGTCCTCAAAGTCGTCGCTCATACCCATTGATAAGTATTTGAAACCATTATCATACAAATTTTCGCTTATGTCAACATAAAGACGAAAAACTTCCTGAAAAAAGGGCAGATTCCCGTGGGGCTCCCGCTCAATGGGGGGGATGGTCATCAAACCCAGCAGACGCACATGGTCCAGGGACAGGGCCCGCTCCGCCGCCTGCCGGAGCTCGCCGGGGGCAAAGCCGCTCTTGCTCGCCTCCCCGCCCACGTTGACCTCCAGGAGGACGTCCTGGACGATGTCCCGCTTCTCCGCCTGGCGCTGGATCTCCTCCAGCAGCTCCGGGGAGCTCACCGAGTGGATAAGGGAGACGACCCCCACCACCTGCCGGACCTTGTTGCGCTGGAGGTGGCCGATAAAGTGCAGGGGCGCGCCCTCATAGGCCCCCTGGGCCAGCTTCTCCCGCATCTCCTGGACCCGGTTCTCCCCCAGGGCGCCGATGCCGGCCTCAATGGCCTCCCGGCAGGCGGCGGCGGTGTTCATCTTGCTGGCCCCCACCAGCAAAACCTCCTCCGGCCTCCGGCCGGCGGCCAGGGCCGCCCGGTCCATCCGGGCCCGAATTTCCTGAATATTGGATGCGATGCTCATCCGTTAATCACCTTCCCGTCATAAAGATCCACCGCGGCGATGATGACCGTGTCACCCGACCGCAGGCGTCTGCTCTCGCCGGTCCCCTCCGCCGGCCGGACCAGCATATAGTCCTCCTCCTGCCAGACCACCTCCACCGGCTTGAACCGGGCGAAGGTGCCCCAGACGCAGTACACCCCGGTGATGCTCCGGGTCCGGGGCGTGCCGTCGGCCTCCAGCACGGGATTGCCCTCCTCGTCCGTCACCGGCTCCTCCCCCAGGCGCACCGCCGCCCGGGGGACCCGGATGCCGGTGTAGCTGTCAAAGATGAGCTGGGCGTTCTGCCGCCGCAGGAGGGTGGTCAGGTTGAGATACTCCTCGCTCTCCAGGGTGACCACCTTCTGCCCCGCCTCCTCGGCGCTGATGTGGGTGACCTTCATGGTCATGTCCCGGTCCAGGCCCGTCTGAAAGCGGAGGGTCACCGTGTCCCCTGCCTGGAGGCGTCCCATGTCCCTGACGCTCATCAGGGTGACGAAGGCCCAGCGGGTGCCCAGGACAATGCGCCCCAGGCCCTCCGCCGGGGCGGGGGCGATGGCCTTGTACTGGGAGGGAGTCATCTCCGCCGCTGCCTCCAGGGTAAGGACGGACTCATAGCCGTCCACCATGCCGGAGAAGAGCCCCGACTGGGGGGCGGTGACCCGCTGGGTCCCCGCCCCGGCGGCGGAGAGGGAGGCGATCTGGGCCTGGAGAGACGCGACGGCGGCGCTCAGGTCCTCCGCGCCGCTGTAGACGTAGCTCCGCTTGAGCACCGCCGCCCGGAGGTTCCCGCCGGCGTTGGCGGCGGCCGTCAGATTCCCCGAGGCCAGCGTGCTGTGAAAGGCCGTCAGGGAGGAGGCCACCTCCTCCTCCAGCCGCAGCTCCGTCTGGGTTCCGGCGGTGAGGGACTGGGCGTAGAGCAGCTGCTCAAGCTGCTCGGTCAGGGAGCGAAGGGTGTTGGCGTCGCCGAGGGACTGGGCGCTCTGGTAGATCTGGGCTACCGTGCCCCCGGCGCTGACCCGCTCCCCCTCGCTGCGGGAGACGTAGACCAGCTCCCCCGCCTGCCCGGGCAGGACCTGCTCGGAGCGGACCACGTATCCGGATACCGCCGCCGCGTTCTCGCTGACGTAGGGGTAGGCCTGGGAGGTGGTGAAGGGGTTGGCAAAATAGGCGGCCAGAGAGAGGCCGAAGTAGATGAATACCGCGGCGAAAATGGCAGCCAGCATCAGCTTTGTGGCGAGGGTTCCGGTTTTCATATGTATCTCTCCATAGGCGGGGCCGTCAGGGCCGTCAGGCCAGGGTCTCCTCCCACTCCCCCAGGTCCACGCTGTGGCTGGGGCTGACGGTGGAGATGGCGTGCTTGTAGATGAGGTTCTGCTTGCCGTCCACGGTCAGGACGACGGTGAAGGCGTCGAAGCCGGTGATGATCCCCCGCATCTGAAAGCCGTTGATGAGAAACACGGTGACGGGGATCTCGCCGCTCCGGGCGGAGGCCAGGAATATGTCCTGGAGATTTGGAGTTTTAGCCATAATGTCTACCTCTCTTTTCTTTAGTCGGCAGACAGCAGGGCTTGTCCGCCGTAGGACTATTGTAGCCCCTGGGCGGCAAGGATTTCTGTCGCTTTTTGAAGGGCTGCGGCAAGATTCTCCTCTTTTTCCCGGAGAAGCCAGTGAATTTCCCTGTTCCGCCGCAGCCAGGTCAGCTGGCGCTTGGCGTACTGCCGGGAGCGGAGCTTCACCGCCGCCGCCGCCTCGCTCAGGGAGGCCTCCCCGTCCAGGACGGGCAGGAGCTCCTTGTAGCCGATGGCCTGGAGGGCCGTGGAGGAGCGGGGGACGCCGGAATCCACCAGGGCCCGGACCTCCTCCAGGAGGCCGGCGGAGAGCATGGCGTCCACCCGCAGGTCAATGCGCCGCTTCATCTCCTCCCGGTCCCGGAAGGCCAGGCCCAGGCAGATGGGGGCGTATTTTTTGGGGAGGGCCTGGGTTTCCCGGTTGTGCCGGGAGATGGTCTTGCCGGTTTCCCGGTAGACCTCCAGGGCCCGGAGGATGCGCTTGCGGTCGGCGGGGTGGAGCCTCTCGGCGCTCTCCGGGTCCACCCGGCGCAGCTCCGCCAGAAGGGGCTCGATTCCCCCCGCCTCCAGCTCCCGCTCCAGCTGGGCGCGGACCGCGCCGCCGGCGCTGCCGGGGGCGAAGGTGCGGCCGGAGATGAGGGCGTCCAGGTAGAGGCCCGTGCCGCCCGCCAGGATGGGGAGTTTGTTTCGGGCCAGGATGGACTGGACGCAGGCGTCCGCCTCCTGAGTGAAGCGGGCCGCGGACCAGCTCTCCCGGGGGTCGGCCACGGCCACCATGTGGTGGGGGACGCCCTCCATTTCCTCCTCCGTGGGGGCGGCGGTGCCGATGGCCATGCCCTTGTAAATCTGCATGGAGTCAATGCTGACCACCTCGCCGCCGCAGCGCTTGGCCAGGAGCACGCCGAATTTGGTCTTGCCGCAGGCGGTGGGGCCCACGACGCAGAGGACCCGGGGCTGGGTCATAGGATAACCGCCTTTCTGAACAGGACGCCCAATTCCGCGGGGGCGGATACTATCCGCCCGTTCCAACGAGCGTGCCCGGGGCATCGTGTGGGCGGATAGTATCCGCCCCTATAAGTCCGTGCCCCGGTCTTGGAATTTTTCACCTGTGCTCCCATTCTACGCCCTTTTGAACATTTTTTCAATCTCATATTTGGAGAGCTTCACCTTCACCGGCCTGCCGTGGGGGCAGAACTGGACTTCCCCGCTCTGGACCTTTTCGATTAAAACCTTCAGCTCCGCCGGGTCGCTCTTCCAGCCGCCCTTGATGGACGCCTTGCAGGCCATGGTGTGGAGCATGGCGTCCCGGGCTGCGGAGGGGTCCGCCGTGCCGCAGAGGAGCAGCTTGTCCGAGAGCAGCTCCAGCGTCTCCTGGATAAGGCCCGTGTCCAGGTCTGCGGGGACGGCCCGGACCATCAGGCAGCCGGCGCCGAAGTCCTCCGCCTCAAAGCCGAACTCCTCCAGGAGGGGGAGGTGCTCCAGCAGGACCGCGTACTGCTCCCGGGGCAGCTCCACCGCCGCGGAGGAGAGGAGCTGCTGGCGCATGACGGGCTCCGTGCTGGCCTTCATGCGGTCGAAGTTGATGCGCTCGTGGGCCGCGTGCTTGTCGATGAGCCACACGTTTTCGCCGTCCTCGGCGATGATGTAGGTGTTCAGCACCTCCCCGGCGAAGCGCCAGGGGGCGGGAGCGGCGGCCTCCATGGCGGTCTGCTCCGGCTCCTCCGGGTCCGGCGGGGGGAGGGGCGGTTCCGCTTTTCCGGGCAGCGGCTCCGGCGGTGTGGAGGTGCGGAGGGTGGAAACAGGGATTTTCTCCGGCTCCGCCGGTTTGGGAGGCTCCGGAGGCTGACGCCGGGGGGGAGGAGGCGGCTGCATCGAGTCCTGAAAACGGAGCCGTCCCCCCAGCTCGGAGGCCGGGAGGCCCCTCTTTGCCGTGGTGTCTGTTTGCTCCCGGAAGGACCTGGCGTCCATGTGCCGGTAGAAGTCCCCCTGCTGGGGAATCACGGCGGCGGCCTTCAGGACCGGGGCCGGCTGGGGGGCGTTTTGGGCGTCCAGGGCGTCCTTGACGGTGTGGTGGACGGCGGAGAACACCGCCCGCTCGTTGACGAATTTCACCACCGTCTTGGCCGGGTGGACATTCACGTCCACCTGGTGGAGGGGCAGGTCGATGTGGAGGACGCAGCCGGGGAACCTACCCTTCATCTGCCGGTTGGCGTAGGCCTCCTCTAGGGCGGCGGTGAGCAGAGCGGACTTAATCATCCGGCCGCAGCAGAAAAAGGTCTGCATGGCCCGGGAGCCCCGGCCGGCAATGGGGTCGGTAACGAAGCCCCGGACGGTGACGCCCTCGCCGCCGCCCTGGACCTCCACCAGGCTCTTGGCGAAGTCCCGGCCCCGGGCGGCGTAGATGGCGGAGAGGAGCTTGGTGTCGCCGGGGGTGTGGAGCTCCTCTTTGCCGTCCCGGAGGTACTGGATGGAGATCTCCGGGCGGCTCAGGGCAATCTGGGTAATCATGGCCGCCGCCGCGGAGGCCTCGGCGCTGTCGGTCTTCAGAAATTTCAGCCGGGCGGGGGTGTTGTAGAAGAGGTCCCGGACCGCAAAGGTGGTGCCCTCCGGGCACCCGGCGCTCTCCACCGGGCCGGGGACGCCCCCCTCCAGAGACAGGGAGGCCCCCATCTCCGCCCCCCGCTGCCGGGAAAAGACGTCCAGGCGGCTGACGGCGGAGATGGCCGCCAGAGCCTCGCCCCGGAAGCCCAGGGTGCCGATGGCGGACAGGTCCTCCGCTCGGCGCAGCTTGCTGGTGGCGTGGCGGAGGAAGGCCGTGGGTAGCTCCTCGGGGGCGATGCCCCGGCCGTTGTCTGTAACCCGGATGAGGGACATCCCTCCCCGGCGGAGCTCCACCACCACGGCGGACGCGCCGGCGTCTATGGCGTTCTCCACCAGCTCCTTGACCACGCTGGCGGGGCGCTCCACCACCTCGCCGGCGGCGATAAGGTCCGCCACATGGGGGGAGAGCTGCTGAATATAGGGCATAGGGGGCCCGCCTCCTTTCTCTCAGGGCGCAAGGCAGTTTTCCTCCAGGAAGGCGAAAACCGTCTCCAGGTAGAGCTCCGGGTCCTTGCTGTAGGCCTGGCCGTGGCCGGCTCCCTCCACCACCAGCAGGTCCTTGGCCGTGGGGCAGGCGTCATACAGGGGATAGACCATCTCGGTGTGGACAAAGTTGTCCTCGGAGCCGTGGATGAAGAGGATGGGGACCCTGGCCTTTTTCACCTGCTCCAGGGCGGAGGCCTCATGGAAGCCATACCCCGCCCGGACCTTCGCCACCTGCTCTGTGACGGTGAGGATGGGGAAGCTGGGAAGGTGGTAGAGCACGGCCAGCTCATCCTCAAAGATGTCCCACACCGAGGTGTAGCCGCAGTCCTCTACAATGCCCTTCACGTTCTCCGGCAGGTCCTCCCCCGCCGTCATCATCACCGTGGCCGCGCCCATGGAGACGCCGTGGAGGACGATTTCCGCCTCCGGGTCCAGGGAGATGATATAGTCGAGCCACAGCAGCACGTCCTGGCGGTCCAGCCAGCCCATGCCGATGTAGACGCCCTCGCTCTCGCCGTGGGCGCGCATATCCGGGGTGAGCACGTTCCAGCCGGCCAGGCCGTAGGCGCTGGCGATGTGCCGCATACTCTCCTTATTGCTGTTGTAGCCGTGGATGGCCAGGAGCCAGCGGTGGGTGCTCTCAGGGGCGTAGAACGCCTCGCCCCGCAGGGCCAGGCCGTCGGCGGAGGTAATCCCGGCGTCCTCCCGGCGGGACTGGGCCAGCCACTGGTCCCGCCGCTGGGTGATATCCTGCCAGTTGCGGTCGATTTCCGCCTGGTCCTCGGCGGTGACGACGGAGGTCGGGGCGACGTCCTTCTCGCCGGTGTCCGCGCGGACAAGGGCGAAATTGACGAAGTAGTTGCCAATAAAAATCAGCGCCGCCGCCAGGATGATGACGATAATTCCCGCCGCCAGGGCGAGCTTTTTCCAGAGCTTCATTTTGGGTTTGCGCATGGGCTTGTGTGTCTCCTTTTTTGTGGAATTGCTTTATCATATAATGGATGGCTTGGAAATGCAAGGGGGATTTTACGCTGTGTCTGCAATCTGCTGTTGCAGAGGCGGTTATTGTCCGTATAGCAGAGTCCTCTCGCCTCCCTTGTTAAAGGGAGGGGGACCGCCGGGCGAAGCCCGGTGGTGGTGGGATTCCAGCACCGCACTTCCCCATATCGGAAGATTTTCGGTAGGAGAGGGTTCCCTGCGACGAATCCCCCCGCCACGCCTACGGCGCGGCCCTCCCCCCTTTAACAAGGCGTTAGGCCGGCTCTGCCGGCCCCAGCCCTAAGCCGCCAAAGGCGGCCCACGGGGGGGGCGAGAGGGCGAATCTTGTCCGGCAGTTCGGCTAAGTTAATTGGTTCGGGTCCCTGCATACCAGCTCGTCCAGGGTGATTTTATAGAAATCCGCCAGAGCGACCAGTGTAGAAAGTGTTGGTTCCCGTGAACCATATTCGTAACGCTGATAGCTTGGCAGACTGATATCAATCGCTTTTGCCACTTCTTTTTGTGAAAAGCCATGTGTTTGCCGAAGTTCTAACAGATGTTCTTGAAAAGTCATAGATTCCCCCTTGACATTTCCGAATGGATGTGTTACGATGGCCTTATGGACATCCAAACGGATGTGAATTGCGAGAGGAGATACAAATATGGGCTTGACCGATTTTGTCATACAATACCTGGCACACGAAAAATTCGAGAGAATATATCAATCAGAGGACTATCAAAAGGCGTGGGAACAGGAAAACATGGCGGAAAATGAGCTGGTCGGGGCCCTGACCAAAAAGCAGCGGCGGCTGTTCCATGCGTACAAGAAGCAGAGAGACGCAATGCTCGCGGTTGAGCTGTCCCGCCTTTTGGAGGGCTGTACCATGATTATTTCGGGAGATTTTGAGCTGCGGTAAGCCCTGTCAGACCCAGATGCCAAAATCCCCGTAACTGAACCGCCCGCCGCCGTGGCGGAGCTTCCCCTCCGCCTTCAGCGCACGGAACGCGTCCCGGATTCTCACCAGAATCTCCGGCTGAATATCCAGGCTGTGATGGGCGGGAAACACCCGCTTTACCGGCAGAGCGGCCACCCGCTCCATGGACTGCAGGTACGCCTCCGGGTCTGTAGAGGGGTAGTAGGCGAACAGCTCGTCCTTGTAGACCAGGTCCCCGGTGAAGAGATAGCCAGCCTCCGCCTCCCAAAAGCACATATGTCCCGGGGAATGGCCGGGGGTGTGGAGAACCTCCAGCACCCGACCGCCCAGGTCGATTCTGTCGCCGTCCCTCAGGACCCGGGTGGGCGTGCCCTGGAATATCTCATAGGTGTCGATGCGGAAATCCTCCGGCGCTTCGCAGCGGTCCAGAACCATCTCCCGGATTGTCTCCCGGCTCAGGGGAAATTCTCCGTTCAGCCAGTTCAGCTCCGCCTCGTGGGCGTAAAAATCCGGATAATACCTGTGCCCGCCGATATGGTCCCAGTGGATATGGGTGGCGACAGCCGTTACCGGCAGCCGGGTGAGCGCCTCCACCTCCCGGGAAATGTCACAAATGCCCAGGCCCGTGTCGATGAGGAGGGCCCGGTCCCGGCCCTCCAGGAGGTAGCAGTGGGTCTCCTCCCAGTGGCGGTACTCGCTGATAATGTGGGTGTGTTCGTCAATTTTGTCGATAGTGAACCAGTTGCTCATGGGGTGTTTCCTTTCAGTTCAGTTTTTGCTTGAGCTCGTAGAGCAGGTTCAGCGCCTCCAGGGGCGTCAGGGTCTCCGTCTGGGTCCGGCGAAGCCGGTCGATGACCTCCGCCTCCCCCAGAGCGGCCATGGAGACCTGCTCCGTCTGGGGCGCGGCCAGCAGCGGGGTCTGATGCCCGGACTGGCTCTCCAGGTCCTTGAGGATGGTCCGGGCCTTGCGGATAAGGCCCTCCGGCAGGCCGGCCAGCTTGGCGACCTCAATGCCGTAGCTCCGGTCCGCGCCGCCGGGGATGATTTTGCGGAGGAAAATCAAATCCTCCCCCCGGCTCTTGATGGCGATATTGAAATTCCGTACCCCGGGCAGCTCCCCCTCCAGGGCGGTCAGCTCGTGGTAGTGGGTGGCGAAGAGGGTCTTGGCCCCCAGCTTCTTTTTGTCCGCGCAGTGCTCCAGCACCGCCCGGGCGATGCTCATGCCGTCAAAGGTGCTGGTGCCCCTGCCGATTTCGTCCAAAATCAGCAGGCTGCGGCTGGTAGCGTGTTTGAGAATTTCGGCTACCTCCGTCATCTCCACCATGAAGGTGGACTGCCCCGCCGCCAAATCGTCGCTGGCCCCGATGCGGGTGAAGATGCGGTCCACAATCCCGATTCGGGCCGACTTGGCCGGGACAAAGGAGCCGATTTGGGCCATGAGGGTGATGAGGGCCACCTGGCGCATATAGGTGGATTTGCCGGCCATGTTGGGGCCGGTGATGATGGCGACGCGGTCCTCCTGCTCCCCCATGTAGGTGTCGTTGGGGACAAACAGGGTGTCCTTGAGGACCTTTTCCACCACAGGATGGCGTCCGTCGCGGATCTCAATGGCCCCGCTCTCATCCACAGTGGGACAGCAGTAGTTGTTTTTGACAGCCACGGCCGCCAGGGAGCACAGGGCATCCAGCTCGGCTGCCGCCGCGGCGCTGGCCTGGATGCGGGCCATCTGGGCCCCCACCTGCTCCCGGAGCTTGACGAACAGCTCGTACTCCAGGGCCACCACCTGGTCGCTGGCGGTGAGGATGGTGTGTTCCAGGTCCTTGAGCTCCTGGGTGATGAAGCGCTCGCAGTTGGCCAGCGTCTGCTTGCGGATGTACTCCGGGGGGACCAGGTTGTAATAGGTTTTGCTGACCTCGATGTAGTAGCCGAACACCTTGTTGTAGCCCACCTTCAGGCTCTTGATGCCGGTTTTTTCCCGCTCCCGGGCCTCCACCTCGGCGATGATGCCCTTGCCGCCGCTGAGGATGTGGCGGAGGCGGTCCACCTCCTCGTTCCAGCCGTTCTGGATGAAGCCGCCCTCCCGGACGGAGAAGGGCGGGTCGTCCACGATGGCCTGGCGGAGGAGCTGGCAGACGTCCTCCAAGGGGTCCAGGGCGGCGGAGAGCTCTCCCAGCCGCCCGGAGACGAAGGGGGTCAGCTCCGCCTTGACCTCCGGCAGCTTCTCCAGGGAGGAGCGCAGGGAGGCCATGTCCCGGCCCCCGGCGCTGCCGTAGACGATGCGGCCGATGAGCCGCTCCATGTCCGCCACGCCGGAAAGGGCCAGGACCAGCTCCTCCCGGCCCATGGAGTTTTTCACCAGGGCCTCCACGGCGGCGAGGCGGCGGTTGATGGCCGCGACATTCAAAAGAGGGCGCTCCAGCCAGGAGCGCAGAAGCCGCCCGCCCATGGCGGTCTTTGTTTTGTCCAGGACCCACAGGAGGCTCCCCCGCTTCTCCTTCCCCCGGAGGGTGGCGGTGAGCTCCAGGTTCCGCCGGGCCGTCAGGTCCAGCTCCATGAAGCGGCCTTCCTCGTAGTATTCCAGCTCGTTGATGTAGGTCAGGTCGGTTTTCTGGGTGTCGTAGAGATAGCTGAGGAGCCCGCCCGCGGCCATGACGGCGGCGGGCTTGGGGAGGCGGGCGGCGCTGTCCCTGCCGAACTGCTTTTCCACCCGGCGGGCGGCGCCGTCAAAGCGGAAAGGCTTGTCGCCGCAGTTCTCCGCCCGGCAGCGGAATTTCTCCTTCAGCGCCTCCAGAAGGGCGGACTGCTCCCAGGCGGCGGGATTCAGCACGGCCTCGGCGGGGGAGAAGCGGCCCAGCTCGTTGAGGATGTGGGCGGTGCGCTGGGGGCCGGTGAAGGCGGTGGCGTGGGCCTTGCCGGTGGTGATGTCGCAGAAGCAGAGGCCGGCGGCGTCCTCGTCAAGATAGATGCCGCAGATGTAGTTGGCCTGGTTCCCCTCCAGCAGGGAGGCGTCCACGGTGCCGGGGGTGACCACCCGGATGATGTCCCGCTTGACGATGCCCTTGGCGGCGGCGGGGTCCTCCATCTGCTCGCAGATGGCCACCTTGTAGCCCTTGGCGATGAGCCGGGCGATATAGCCGTCGCTGGAGTGGTAGGGCACGCCGCACATGGGGGTCTGCTCCCCCTCGGGCTTGCCCCGGTCCCGGGTGGTCAGGGTCAGGTCCAGCTCCTGGCTGACCAGCTTGGCGTCCTCGTTGAACATCTCGTAGAAGTCGCCTAAACGGAAAAAGAGGATGGCGTCCTTGTTCTGCTCCTTGATTTCCAGGTACTGCTGCATCATGGGGGTGGTTTCCGGCGGCATGGCGGTTCCTCTCTTTCTGTGGTTTCCCTATTCCGGGGAAATTTCCCCGAACAGCGCCCAGGTGTTGCTGTCGATGATTCTAACGTCCATATACTGCCCGATAAGGTCCTTGCCGCCCTTGAGATGGACCAGGCGGTTGCCCTCCGTCCGGCTGGAGAGGGGCCACTGGCCGTCGCCGCTCTCCCCGTCCACCAGGACGCGGACGGTCCTGCCCACATAGCCCCGGTGGAGCTGGCCGGAAATGCGGTTCTGGGCCTCCAGGAGCTTGTCGAACCAGACCTGCTTCTCCGCCCGGGAGACCGGGTCCGGCAGCTTCGCCGCGGGCGTCCCGGGCCGGGGGGAGTAGATAAACGTAAAGAGGGCGTCGTAGCCCACCTCCTCCACCAGCGAAACTGTCTCCATGGCCTCCGCCTCCGTCTCCCCGGGGAAGCCGATGATAATATCGCTGGTGAGCACGATGTCCGGCATGGCCTCCCGGGCCTGCCGGACCTTTTCCAGGTACTGCTCCCGGGTATAGCCCCGGTTCATGGCCTTCAGCACCCGGCTGCTCCCCGACTGGACCGGCAGGTGGAGCTGCTTTGCCACATGGCCGCACCGGGCCATCGTTTCAAAGAGCTTCGCCCCCGCGTCCTTCGGGTGGCTGGTCATGAAGCGAATGCGGTAATCTCCGGGAATTTTGTCAATCTCGGAGAGCAGGTCCGCGAAGTCCATGGGCTCGTCCAGGTCCTTGCCGTAGGAGTTTACGTTCTGTCCCAGCAGGGTGATGTCCCGGAAGCCCTCCTCCGCCAGCCGCCGGATCTCGGCGAGGATATCCTCCGGTTTCCGGCTCCGCTCCCGGCCCCGGACGTAGGGCACAATGCAGTAGGAGCAGAAGTTATTGCATCCGTACATGATGGAAACCCATGCCTTGACGCCGCTCTCCCGGACCACCGGCAGGCCCTCGGCAATGGAGCCCCGCTCGTTTTCGATGGAAAACACCCGCTTCCGCTTTGTGCAGACCTGGTGGAGGAGTTCCGGGAATTTCCACAGGGCCTGGGGGCCGAAGACCAGGTCTACATGGCGGTAGGAGGCCCGGAGCTTCTCCGCCGCCGTCTCCTGCTGGGCCATGCAGCCGCACAGGCAGA
>JAAWHO010000022.1 GCA_022795905.1 Oscillospiraceae bacterium | reverse complement strand
CTCCGGCATTCGCCGTTTTGCTGGGGACTATCGCCTCTACAATGTGGACGAAGAGGATCAGGAGTTCTATGAGTGGCTTTTCGGTGGGTACAAGCCCTTGGAAGAACTGCCGGAGCATACCAGCCTCCAGCGGGCAGTGAAGGCTCGCCTGGCTGCCGGGGGGCGTTTGGGTATGGCAAGAGGTGTCCTGGCCCGCAAGGCAATTACGGAAAATCAGGGAGCTATGGGGTGACGTGCATTGAGAAAGAAATCCTTAACAATTCTACGGGCAAGCTATACAAATAAGTTGAAAATCACGTCATGGGTTTCTGTGGTATATTTTTTATCATTTGTATGCTATGCACCTACATTGTTAGAACGGAACGGGATCATAATTCCTGATATATTATTTTCTCCAAATACTTATATGTGTGTATTCCTGCTTTAGCTGCTATTTTTCTGTTGATATGCGAGCAAAATATCAAGGTATACTTTACGCAAATGTTTTCGGGGAAAATAACTATCCAAGTTATTTGGATATGGGCTATATGTATGGCTGCAGGAATATTCGGCTCTTATTGCTATTCGTTCATAGCACAGACAGACGTATATAAAAATACATATTTATCAGTAACATCACTATTGATAAGCTGTATATATCTGCTAATAACAGCGTTTGTTGAAGAAATAGCGTGGCGAGGATTTCTGCTGGAACGACTTCCTTTTCAGGAAATCAATAGCACTCTATTTGTTGGCATCGTTTGGGCGGTATGGCATATGCCGATGTGGATAATCAGAAATTCATTGGGCATTGAACAAATTGGTTGCCTTTGCATTTGGACATTGCTTGTTTCTGCCGTTTTGGGTCTAACCTATTATCGATGCAGAAATATATTGCTTATTGCTATTATGCACGCAACATTCAATGTATGTTATTTAGCGCCAACGCTATACAATATTGCTGTATTGACAATCGCAATTTCTGTTAGGGCTCTATTGTATAAAAAGTTGGATTCATCATTTTGATGTTCAGAAATACAAATCGAACTATGTGGAGATAATCAACCATGGAACTTATCAAACTGACCCGTGACAACATTGCTCACTTGAAATAATGCTGATTTGCTGATACACGGCAGTTGACAAGTCCATATCCCGTCCTTTTTCTGGTCAAGCCTACCGCTGGTACTCAAACTCCAGATTATACAGGGAGACAAGGTCTCCGTCCTGAATGCCCATCGCCTCCAGGCGGTCAAAAAGCCCGCTCTCCCGGAGCATCCGGTCAAACCAGTTGCGGCTCTCATAGTCCCCGAAATTGGTGTTGGAGATCAGCCTTTGCAGCCAGGGTCCCTCCACCAGATAGACCCCGTCCTCGACAGTGATCTCCAGGGGCGCGGAGGTGTCCACCGCCGGGGGCCGCTTCACATACTCCGGCGCGTAGACCGCCACCGGCGGCAGCTCCTTGAGCTTGTTCGCCACGGCGTAAACCAGCTCCCGCGTCCCCTGGTGGGCGGCGGCGGAGATGGTGAAGAGGGGATACCCCAGCGCCTCTACGTGCTTTTTCAGCGCGTCGAGCAGGCTGCTGTCCTCCATGATATCCGCCTTGTTGGCGGCGACAATCTGGGGCCGCTGGGCCAGCTCCGGGCTGTACTGTTTGAGCTCCAGGCTGATGGCGTCGAAGTCCGCCGCTGGGTCCCTGCCCTCGCTGCCGGATACGTCCACCACATGGACCAGCAGCCTGCACCGGTCGATGTGCCGCAGGAAATCGTGGCCCAGCCCCGCGCCCTCGCTGGCCCCCTCGATAATGCCGGGAATGTCGGCCATCACAAAGCTGACCCCATCCTCCACGTACACCACGCCCAGGTTGGGGTACAGGGTGGTAAAATGGTAGTTGGCGATCTTGGGATTGGCCCTGCTGACCACGCTGAGCAGGGTGGATTTCCCCACGTTAGGGAACCCAATGAGCCCCACGTCCGCCAGCAGCTTCAGCTCCAGCGTGACCTCGAAGGCCTCGCCGGGCAGGCCGCTCTTGGCGAACCGGGGGGCCTGCCGGGTGGGGGTGGCGAAGTGGGTATTGCCCCAGCCGCCCTTGCCGCCCTTGCAGAGGACGAAGGGCTCGTCGCCGCTCATGTCCTTGATGATCTCATTTGTCTCCAGATCCCGCACCAGGGTCCCCCGGGGGACCTTGATGACCAGGGACTTGCCGTCCTTGCCGCTCTTGCGCTGGCCCATCCCGTCCACGCCGTTTTCAGCCGTATACTTGCGCTTATAGCGGAAGTCCATGAGGGTGGAGAGGTTGTCGTCCACCTGGAGGATAATGTCGCCGCCCTTGCCGCCGTCGCCGCCGTCGGGGCCGCCCGCCGCGATATATTTCTCCCGGTGGAAGGAGACGCAGCCGTTCCCGCCCGCTCCGGCCTTGACGGAGATGCGGGCCTTGTCAATAAAAGTGGTTGCCATGGAAAAGTCCTTTCCGCCGCAGCGCGGCCTGTTTTTTCTATTTTACCCGAAATTCAGGAAAAGCGCAAGACTGTTCCGGCGGAATGCAAGGAAATCAATGTGGTCTGCCGCAAACCGAGGTTTATTCTGGACAATCCTGGAAAACCTACAGGAAAAATTGCGGAAATTTGGGAGAAGCTATTGAAAAATTCTCCGCTTTGACATATGATAGCGTATATCAGAGCAAAAGGAGAGACGTTATGCGAGTGATCACCGGCTCGGCCAGAGGCCGCCGCCTGCGGGAGCTGGAGGGCCAGGAGACCCGCCCCACCACCGACCGGGTGAAGGAGGGCATTTTCAATATCATTCAATTTGACATCGAGGGCCGGCGGGTGCTGGACCTCTTTGCCGGCACCGGCCAGCTGGGCATCGAGGCCCTGAGCCGGGGGGCGGAGAGCGCCGTATTTGTGGACCAGCGCCGGGACGCCGCCCGGCTGGTGCGGGAAAACCTGGAGCTGACAGGCTTTGCGGACCGGGCGAGGGTGGTCAATGGGGACGCTTTTTCCTACCTGGCCGGGGAAAAGACCGGGTTTGACATCATCTTTGTGGACCCGCCCTACGCCCAGGGACTGTGGGAAAAGACTCTGGAGGAGATTTCAAGATTTGACATTTTGCGCGGGCATGGTATAATAGTCTGCGAATGTCCTATGGAGCACGAGCTGCCGGCGCAGGCGGGGGCCTGCCTGCGCCACCGGACATACCGGTACGGGAAGATTAAAATCACCACCTACCACAGGGAGGAGCAGAAATGAGAAGGGCGATCTGTCCGGGTAGCTTCGACCCCATTACTGTGGGGCACCTGGACCTGGCGGAGCGTGCCGCGGCCATCTTCGACGAGGTGATTGTGTGTGTAATGGTCAACGGGGAGAAGCGGACGATGTTTACCGCTCAGCAGCGGCTGGAGATGGTCCGGGCGGCGGTGGAGCACCTGCCCAACGTCCGGGCGGCGCTGTGGGAGGGCCTGCTGGCGGACTTTGCCCGGCGGGAGGGGGCCAGGGCCCTGGTCAAGGGGGCCAGGGGCGGCATTGATTTCGACTGGGAGTACCAGATGGCCCAGATCAACCGGGACCTGTGGCCGGAGCTGGACACCGTGCTCCTGCCGGCCCGGGCGGAACACCTCCATGTCAGCTCCACCATGGTCCGGGATATGCTCCGCCACGGGCAGCGGCTGGAGCCCTATGTGCCCGCCGGCGCCCTGGCGGTGCTCAGGATGATTGAGGAAGGGAAAAAAGAAGATGGCAAATGATGTTCAGTATCTGATTGATATGCTCTACGAGATGATCGACGGGGCCAAGGGCGTGGTGCTCAGCCCCGACAAGTGCATCATTGTCCGGGAGGACGCTCTGGACCTGCTGGATGAGCTGAAGGGCCAGCTGCCCCTGGAGCTGAAGAAGGCCCAGGACCTCATCCGCGCCAGGGACGAGTATGTGGAGAACGCCAAGCGGGAGGCGGAGAAGATCCGCCGCCAGGCGGAGGTGGACGCCAAGACCATCGTGGGAGAGAGCGAGATCACCCGGGCCGCCCGGGAGAAGGCCTATGATATGCTGCGCAAGGCCGACGAGAGGGCCAGGGACATTGTGGGCGTGACCAACGAGTACACAGAGGATGCCCTGCGCCGGACAGAGGAGGCCATCCAGCTGGCTCTGGAGGAGATCCGGGAGTCCCGGGCCCGGTTCCGGGCGGTGTCCAACGAGCAGCTCCAGGCCCAGCGGGCCAAGCTGGACGCCTCCAAGGCGGATGGGGAGTAGGGGATATCCGGGATAGCGCTGGAGAAAATAGGGCATCATTTTTGTAACATCCTACAAAAATTTTTCGAGATTTTCCGACATAAAATGCAATCCGGTTCATATGTTGTTAAATTTCTCCGCTAGATCGCGAAATGAAGCGCTCTAGCGGTACTTTTTTGCGGAAAGCTAAAACCGAACATATGTTTTTATATCCGAAAATTGGAGATATTTGGCTGAAATACGAACTTTTTCGGACAAAAGGTGAAAAAATTTTACTTGCAATTCTCAGAACCATGCCTTATACTGAATTCATCGTGGTGGATTGTGGGGGAAAGTAGGGCGTTTTCCCACATAGGGCCCACAGCTTGCACGAGGGGCGGTGAAGAGGGATGATCGGCCAGTTCCAGCACAATATCGACGCCAAGGGCCGCCTGTTCATCCCCGCCAAATTCCGTGAGGAGCTGGGGGAGACATTTTTCGTTACCATCGGCCTGGACGGGTGCCTGTCTGTGTACGCCGACAGCAAGTGGGCGGATCTGACGGCCAAGTTTGACGCCCTGCCCATCGCCCAGGCCAGGCGGATGCGGGCCCTCTTTGCCAACGCCGCCAAGTGCGAGCCGGACGGGCAGGGGCGCATCCTCATCCCCGCCAAACTGCGGGAGTACGCGAAGCTGGAAAAGGAAGTCGTCATCAACGGCGCGTCCAAGTGCGTGGAGCTCTGGAACCCGGAGCGGTGGGCGCCCATCGAGGCGGAGGGCCTGGACCCGGAGAACCTGGCCGCCGCTATGGAAGAATTGGGTTTTTAGTATGGAAGAAATGGAAGAAAAGGACTACGGGCATAAGCCGGTACTGCTGGAGGAGTGCCTGGAGGGTTTGGCCATCCGGCCGGAGGGAACCTATGTGGACGGCACCCTGGGCCGGGCTGGGCACTCTTTGGAGATTGTCCGCCGCCTGACCACGGGGCAGCTGGTGGGTATCGACCGGGACGAGACGGCTCTGGCGGCTGCGGAGGAGCGGCTGGCGGACTACCGGGAGCGGGTCACCCTCATCCACGGCAACTTTCAGGAGCTGGGGAGCCTGCTCCGGGACAATGGCATCGACGGGGCGGACGGGATGCTCTTCGATCTGGGGGTGTCCTCCCCCCAGCTGGACGAGCCTGAGCGGGGGTTCAGCTACCTCCACGACGCGCCTCTGGATATGCGGATGGACCGCACGGAGGGCCTGGACGCCGGACAGGTGGTAAACACCTGGAGCTATGAGGAGCTGCGGCGCGTCCTATACGAGTACGGGGAGGAGCGGTACGCCCCCCAGATCGCCAGAGCCATTGTCAGGCGGCGGGAGGAGCGGCCCATCGAGCGGACGGCGGAGCTGGCGGACATCATCCGCTCAGCCATGCCGGGGAAGGCTCTGCGGGAGAAGCAGCACCCGGCCAAGCGGAGCTTCCAGGCCATCCGCATCGCCGTCAACGGGGAGCTGGAGGCCCTCCCGCCCATGCTGGAGGCGGCCGCGGAGGCCCTGCGGCCCGGCGGACGGCTGGCGGTGATTACCTTCCACAGCCTGGAGGACCGGATTGTGAAGCAGACCCTGCGTCGGCTGGCCACCGGCTGCACCTGTCCGCCGGAGTTCCCGGTGTGTGTGTGCGGGAAGAAGCCGAAGCTGGCGGCGGTGACCAGAAAGCCCATCACGGCGGGGCCGGCGGAGCTGGAGGAAAATCCTCGGGCCAGAAGCGCCAAGCTGCGGGTATCAGAGCGGACAAGCTGCATAGACTAGCAGAAAAGTATTCCCGGAGGGGAGTTTTCCAAGGGAGAGGGGGGAGAGCATGGCAGGCGGCACACGGAAGCGGACGGCCTACAACACGAATCGCACCGTAGACGGGAACCTGGCCCGGAAGCTGGAGCGGGAGCTGGAGCGGAGCGGGCAGATGGCGCCGGATGAGTACTACCTCCAGCGCCGGGAAACCCGGGCGGACAAGCTCTCCCGGAGGCGGCAGAAGGTCAAGGCGTCGGTGCGCCCGGCCCAGAGGCTGGAGCCGGCGACGGTGCTGGGATTTGTAACGGTGGGCGTGCTGCTGACGCTGCTGGTGCTGTGCTATGTGCGGCTGAACGCCATCAGCCGGGAAATTGTGGACATGAAGGAACAGAAGAGCCAGCTGGAAACGGAGCAGATCTCTCTGCTGACCCGCTATGAGCAGGCCTTCGATCTGGCGGCGGTCAAGACCGCCGCCGAGGCGGCGGGAATGAGCCAGCCCAGCGACAGCCAGATCACCTATATCGAGCTGCCCGGGCAGGACAATGCGGTGGCTTACAGCGGAACGGAGGAGAGCTGGTTTGACGGCGCTGCCGACGCGCTGAGGGAGGCCGCCTCCGCTCTGACGGCATATTTTCGCTGACACGCCGTATACTTTCAGTGGGCAGCGGCCTGTTGGCGTCCCGTCATCCAATCGCGAATTGACGAGGGGGGAGTGAGGGGCGGGGCCTCTCGCTCCTTTGTTCTTTCCCTTTTTGAAAAAAGAAAAGAGCAAAAAGAAAAAACTGCGGCAAAGCTCCGCTCTGCCTGTCCCCCTCCGGTGGGTGGAGGCCAGACGGCAAAGTTTTTCTTTTTGATTCTTTTTCTTTGTTCACAAAGAAAAAGAATCAGCAACCGATAAGGAGGACCAACCGTGAAAAATCCCAAGAAACAGCCCGATGCCGTTCGCCAGGCCAGACGGACCATCCAGTTCCGGACACTGACGCTGCTGCTGGTGTTCGGCGTGGCCTCCTTTGCGGCCCTGTTTGCCAAGGCCTACGACCTGACCATTGTCCAGAGCGGCGATTTGCAGAAGCGGGCGGCCACCCAGCAGACCCAGTCCACCACCATCTCCGCCTCCCGGGGCACCATCTACGACCGCAACGGCAATATCCTCGCCATCTCCGCCACGGCGGATACCGTTTTCGTGGACCCCAACGCTGTTGCGAGACGGGCGGCGGAGCTGGATAAGAAGCGGGCGGAGAAGATGGCGGAGGGCCTCAAGGAGGGGGAGGCCCTGCCCATGACCGGGGAGGCCTACAAGGAGCTGATTGTCACCGAGCTCTCCCGCATTCTGGATATCAGCGAGGAAACCGTTCGCGCCCGGATGGAGCGGACCCAGAGCCAGTATGAGATTCTGAAGAAGCAGGTGGAGAAGGAGGTGGGGGACCAGGTCCGCTCCTTCATCACCGACAACGCCACCGGCGAGAGCATCCAGGGGGTCCACCTCCAGGTAGACGCCAAGCGGTACTATCCATACAGCTCCGTGGCCGCCCATGTGCTGGGCTTCCTCAACAGCGACAGCCAGGGGGCCTACGGACTGGAGGCCATCTATAACGAGGAGCTGGAGGGCTCCACAGGCCTGGTTGTCACCGCCAAGGACGCCACCGGCAGCGAGCTTATGTTCCAGTATGAGCAGTATTATGACGCCGAGGACGGCCACAGCCTCCAGCTGACCATCGACCGGTACATCCAATACCGGGTGGAGCAGGGGCTGGAGGACATGGTGGCCAAGTTCGGGGCCAAGAACGGGGCCACCGGCATTGTCATGGATGTGAACACCGGGGGACTGCTGGCCATCGCCTCCAGCCCCACCTATGACCTGATGGACCACCACGCCATCTACGACGAGATGCTCCAGGCGGAGCTGGCCAAGACGGAGGAGGAGAATCCTCCCGCCCCCGGCGAGACCCGCTCCGAGGCGTACACGGATAAGCTGGGGGAGCTCCAGCTCCGCCAGTGGCGCAACAAGGCGGTCAACGACACCTATGAGCCCGGTTCCACCGCCAAGATCCTCACCCTGTCCATGGCACTGGAGGAGGGGACGGTCAATCTCAACTCCACCTTCAACTGCACCGGCTCCATCACCATTGCCGATTACGACCTCGGCTGCTCCAACAGAAACGGCCACGGGCACCAGACCCTCAAGGAGGCGGTGGGGAACTCCTGCAACCCCGCCTTCGTCAATATCGGGCTCAGCGTGGGCCTTGAGCGGTTCTACGACTACATGGAGGCCTTCGGCCTCATGTCCCCCACCGGTGTGGACCTCCAGGGGGACGTGGGCGGCATCTTCGCTGCCCGGGAGCGGTTCACGACTCTGGACCTGGCCTGCTACGCCTTCGGGCAGAACTACAATATCACGCCTCTCCAGATTATTACCGCCCAGGCGGCCTGCATCAACGGCGGCTACCTCCGCCAGCCCTACGTGGTGGAGAAGGAGCTGGACGGGGACGGCAATGTTGTCAAGCAGCACGACTCCACCCCCATCCGCCAGGTCATCAGCGAGGAGACCTCCGCCACGGTGCGGGAGCTGCTGGAGTACGTGGTGTCTGGCGGCACCGGGAGGAACGGCCAGGTAGCCGGCTATCGGGTGGGCGGCAAGACCGGCACCGCCGACAAGAGCGGCACCAAGGACCCGATTACAAATCCTCAGGGCGATATCGTGGTGTCCTTCCTGTGCTTCGCCCCCGCCGACGACCCCCAGATCATCATGCTGCTGACCCTGGACACCCCCCGCCGTGACACGGGGACCTACCCCTCCGGCGGCAACATGGTGGCCCCCACCGCCTCCGCCATTATGGCGGATATCCTGCCCCTGCTGGGCATCGCTCCCCAGTATACCGAGGACCAACTCTCCTCCGTGGAGAGCACGGTCCCCTATGTGGTTGACATGGATGAGGCCGGCGCTGCGGCCAAGCTGGCGGAGTACGGCTTTGACAGCTACCGGAAGGTTGGCGAGGGAACCGAGGTCACCGACCAGGCCCCCGCCGGCGGGGCCATCGTCCCCGTCAGCGCGGAGATTATCCTGTACATGGGAGCGGAGAAGTCCACTGAGCTGGCCGTGGTGCCCAACGTGGTGGGCATGACCCCGGCGGAGACCAACCGGGCCCTGGTGAACGCCGGCCTGATCCTCAAATCCACCGGCGCGGCGGGGGAGAGCGGCATCAAGGCCATCTCCCAGTCCATCCCGCCGGAGAGCCAGGTGGCCCAGGGGACCGTCGTCACCGTACAGATGGGCCAGACGTCCTCGATCGCGGACTAGTTTCCAATTTCATGAATGAGGAAAGAGAAGGTTGCATAAGATGAAGCTGCGCGAGCTGTTAAAGGATATTGAGATTGTAAAGCTTTCTGGGGATTTGGAACAAGAGATCACCGGTGTTGTCTACGATTCCAGGGAGACCAGGGCCGGAAACCTCTTTGTGGCCATGGAGGGCTATGAGACCGACGGGCACCGGTTTATTCCCATGGCCCGGGAGCGGGGGGCGGTGTGCGTTCTCTGCCAGAAGGCGCCTGAGGGAGAGGGGGACTATGTCCTTGTCCCGAACAGCCGTGCCGCCCTGGCCCGGCTGGGCCGGAACTGGTACGGCGACCCCGCCGCGTCCATGACCGTTATAGGCGTCACCGGCACCAACGGCAAAACCACCACCACCTACCTCCTCAAGGACGTGCTGGAGAAGGCCAGGGGGGCCAAGGTGGGCCTTATCGGCACCAATCAGAACATGATCGGCGGGGCCATTCTGCCCACGGAGCGCACCACCCCGGAATCCTTCGAGCTGCAGGGGATCTTCCGGCAGATGGCCGATGCCGGGTGTACCCATGTGGTCATGGAGGTCTCCTCCCACGCCTTATACCTCAAGCGGGTGGCGGGAATACAGTTCGCCGTTGGGATCTTTACGAATTTGACCCAGGACCACTTGGATTTCCACAGGACTATGGAGGACTACTGCGGCGCCAAGGCGCTCCTCTTCCGGAGCTGTGAGACCGGCGTGGTCAACGCCGACGACCCCTGGACCGGCCGCCTGCTGGCGGAGGCCAGCTGCCAGGTGGTCACAGTAGGGGAGCACGAGGCGGATTTAACCGCCCGGAACATCCGGCTGACCGAGGAATCCGTCGTCTTCGACGCGGCGGGCGGCGGGGAGGAGGTCCCGGTGCAGGTGAACATCCCCGGCGGCTTCATGGTCTACAATACGCTGGGCGTGCTGGCGGCGGCCCGGGCGCTGGGCATCTCCCTGGAGGAGAGCGCCGCCGTGCTGAAAACCAGCGCCCATGTCAAGGGCCGGGTGGAGCCGGTGCCCACCGGCGGGGACTACACCATGCTCATCGACTACGCCCACACCCCAGACGCCCTGGAAAATGTGCTCACCGCCGTCCGGGGCTTCGCCCAGGGCAGGGTAGTGGTGCTCTTTGGCTGCGGCGGGGACCGGGACCGGACCAAGCGGCCTCAGATGGGGGCCATCGCCGCCCGGCTGGCGGACTTTGTGATCGTCACATCGGATAACCCCCGCACCGAGGACCCCCAGGCCATTATTGACGACATCCTGCCCGGCCTGGCGGGGACGGAGACGCCCTATACGGTAGAGCCGGACCGGCCCGCCGCGATCCGCTGGGCCATGGACCACGCCAGGAAGGGCGACGTCATCGTCCTGGCGGGGAAGGGCCACGAGACCTACCAGATCGTGGGCAGGGAGAAGCGGCGACTGGATGAACGGGAGGTCGTGGCGGACTTCCTGCGGGAACGGATGAAACGAAAGTGAAGGGCCTGACCGTGTCAGGAGAGAGGGAAAGAGTATGGAAATGATTGCGTCATGTGTGCTCAGCTTCGCCGTGACGGTGCTGCTGGGCTGGCAGGTGATCCTGCCCGCCCTGCGCCGGCTGAAGGCCGGTCAGGAGATCCGGGAGGTGGGCCCCCAGTGGCACAAAACCAAGGCCGGTACGCCCACCATGGGCGGGCTGATGTTCATTATCGGCATCGGTGTGTCCATTGCGGTGATGGGCTGGCGGGGGATGCTGGCGGGGGATTTCTCCCACCTCTACGTGTTCGGCTTCGCCGCCGTCTTCGGCGTCATCGGATTCCTGGACGACTACGAGAAGGTGAAGCACCACCAGAATCTGGGCTTGACGGCGCTTCAGAAATTCCTGCTCCAGCTGGCCGCGGCCATTCTCTTTCTCATTATTATGCGCGGCGAGGGGCGGCTGTCCCCCAACCTGTATGTGCCTTTTCTCAATATCAGCATCCCCCTGAGCTGGCCGCTGTACATGGTGTTCGCAGCCTTCGTCATGGTGGGCTGCGTCAACGCCGTGAACATCACCGACGGCCTGGACGGCCTGGCCACGTCGGTGACCATCCCGGTGGCGCTGTTCTTCGTATCCGTGGCCACCTGGTGGCACTACCGGCAGCTGGGCATCTTCGCGGCGGCTATGCTGGGGGGACTGCTGGGATTTCTGCTGTTCAACCGCCACCCGGCCAAGACCTTTATGGGCGACACAGGCTCCCTGTTTCTGGGGGGCGCGGTGGCCGGGATGGCCTTTGCGTTCGATATGCCCCTGGCCCTGGTGCCGGTGGGCGTGGTGTACATCGTGGAGACATTGTCTGACATTTTGCAGGTCACCTACTTTAAGCTGACCCACGGCAAGCGCATCTTCAAAATGGCGCCGATCCACCACCATTTTGAGATGTGCGGCTGGAGTGAGGGCAAGATCGTCACCGTCTTTACCGCGGTGTCCATCCTCTTCTGCGCCCTGGCGCTCTTTGGCGTCATGGACCGGATGGCGCCATGACCGGGCGGCAGACGGTCCGCTCCCCCGCTCCGGTCCGCCGCCGGCCGGCCCCGGTGCGGAAAGGAGAGGGAGTAATGACAAAGGAGGAGCAGCGCCGCAGGAAAAAGGAGCAGCTCAAGGAGCAGCGCCGCCGGGAGCGGGAGGCCTGGGAGGCCGCCCGGGGACCGCTGGACCTGCCCTTTCTGCTGCTGGCGCTTCTGCTGCTGGCGATCGGGCTGATTATGCTCCTGTCCGCCAGCTTCCCCTCGGCCCAGGCGTCCAGGGGGTCCAACTATGACCCGCTGTATTATTTCAAGCGCCAGAGTATTTTTGCGGCTATCGGCGCGGCGGCCATGCTGTGGGTGGGCAAGATCAACTACCAGCGCTTCCGGGGTCTGGCGAAGATGGCGATGATTGTCTCTGTCGTCCTGCTGGTGCTGGTGCTCATCCCCGGCGTGGGCATCACCCGCAACCACGCTACCCGCTGGCTGGGCATTCCCGGCATGGCCGTGGGGCAGTTTCAGCCCTCTGAGGTGGCCAAGATGGGCATTATTCTGTACTTTGCCGACTCTATCGCCAAAAAACGTGAGAAGATGGCCACCTTCAAGGAGGGGATTGTCCCCTATCTGGCTATCCTGGGTGTGGTGGCGTTCCTGATGTATAAGGAGCCCCACTTTTCCGGGATGATCCTGCTGGTGGGCATCGGGGGCATGATGATGCTGGTGGGGGGCATCCACCGGAACTGGATCGTTCTCGGCGTGGGGGCCATAGCCCTGCTGACCTATGCGCTGCTGTTCGGGAACCTGCTGGAGCTCCTGGGAGGCTATAACTCCGGGCGCATCAAGACCTGGCTGGACCCCTGGTGGGACCCCCAGGGCGAGAGCTGGCAGATGGCCCAGAGCCTGATTACCATCGGGTCAGGCGGACTGATGGGCGTGGGCCTGGGCAAGAGCCGGCAGAAGTTCATGTTCCTGCCAGAGGAGCACAACGACTTCATTTTTGCCGTGGTCTTTGAGGAGCTGGGCCTTGTGGGCGCGACGCTGATTATGGTGCTCTTCGCCTTCCTGATTATTCGGGGCTACTGGATCGCCATCAACGCCCGGGACCGGTTCGGAAGTCTTCTGGCGGTGGGGGTGACCACCCAGATCGCCCTCCAGACCTTTTTGAATATCGCGGTGGTGACGGGGCTCATTCCGGCCACCGGGATCTCACTCCCGTTTTTCAGCTACGGGGGCACCGCTCTGGCAATCCAGCTGGTGGAGGTGGGCGTTGTGCTCTCCGTCTCCAGACAGGTCCCCGCGCCTAAGGCGGGATAGCGCATCCGAGAATAAGGAGGTGGTTGGCATAAAAGTGATTTTCACCTGCGGCGGCACGGCGGGCCACGTAAACCCGGCCCTGGCCCTGGCGGGCCTTATCAAGGAGCGGAAGCCTGAGAGTGAAATCCTGTTTGTAGGCGCCCACCGCGGGATCGAAAAGAAGCTCATAGAGACAGCGGGCTGGCCCTTCCGGGCGGTGGAGGTCTCCAATTTCCACCGCTCCATGAGGCCGAAGGAGATCTGGCACAACCTGGTCTCCCTGAAAAATTTCCTCTGCTCCCCGGGGGAGGCCCGGCGGCTCCTGAGGGAGTTTCCGGCCGACCTGGTGGTGGGCACCGGGGGCTACGCCAGCTATCCCATGATTCTCTCCGCCTCCAGGCTGAACATCCCCACCGCCATCCACGAGTCCAACGCCATCCCCGGCCTGACCACCCGCCTGCTGGAGGGCCACGCGGAGCTCATCATGGTGGGCTTTGAGGAGTGCCGGAGGAACTATAAGCACCCCGAAAAGGTTCTGGTGACCGGCACCCCGGTCCGGGGGGACTTTTTCCGCCTGACCAAGAGGGAGGCCAAGCAGAGAGCAGGCCTGGACGACAGCAGGCCCCTCATCGTCTCCTTCTTCGGGAGCCTGGGCGCCTCCGAGATGAACCGGGAGATGGCCCAGTTCCTTGCCCTGGAGAAAAAGGGGGGGGCGCCCTTCCACCATATCCACGGGGCGGGGGCCATCGACTGCCGCCACATGAACGAGCACCTGGCTGCCGCCGGCGCGGACCTGGGCGAGACGCCGGAGCTGGAGGTCCGCGAATATATCCAGGACATGAATGTGCTTATGCGTGCGGCGGACCTGGTCATCTGCCGGGCCGGCGCCAGCACCATCAGCGAGCTCACCGCCCTGGGCGTCCCCGCCATTATCATCCCCTCCCCCAACGTGGCCAACAACCACCAGGAGGCCAACGCCCGTGTCCTGGCCGACGCCGGCGGCGCGGTGATGGTCCTGGAAAGGGACAGCTCCGGCGAAAAGCTCTACCGGCTGGCCGGAGACATCCTGGCGGACGTCCCCCGGCGGAAGGCCATGGGGCAGAAAATGGCCGCTCTCGGAAGCATCGACGCGGCGGAGCGCATCTATGACGCCGTCATGGCCCTGTGCCGCCAGGGCGCCAAGTAGCAGATTTCACCCGACCGCATACCATGGATTAGCTTGGAAAAATCCATGTGCGGAGGGGTATCTATGAGCCAGATCATCATCCAGGGGGGCCGGAGGCTGGAGGGGACGCTGACCGTCCAGGGGGCGAAGAACAGCGTCCTGCCGGTCCTGGCGGCGACCATTATCCATCCGGGCCGGACCGTGCTCCACGGCTGTCCCCGTCTGAGCGACGTGGAGGCCAGCATCCGCATTCTGCGCCACCTGGGCTGCCGGGCGGACTGGGAGGGGGAGGACCTGGTGGTGGATGCGGCGCATCTGAACCGCTGGGACGTACCCGACGACCTCATGCGGGAAATGCGCTCCTCGGTCATATTCCTGGGAGCCATCCTGGCCCGGCTGGGCTGGGCGGACCTGTCCTACCCGGGGGGCTGCGAGCTGGGGCCAAGGCCCATCGACCTCCACCTGAGCGCCCTGCGGCGGCTGGGGGTCTGCGTCCGGGAGACCGGCGGAAACCTCAGCTGCGAGGCTGGCCGCATGGCCGGACGGGAGATCGCCCTGAGCCTCCCCAGCGTAGGAGCCACGGAGAATGCCATCCTGGCCGCCTGCGGCGCGGAGGGAGAGACCCTTATCATCAACGCCGCCCGGGAGCCGGAGATCATGGACCTCCAGCGCTTCCTGCGGGCCATCGGCTGCCAGGTGAAGGGAGCGGGCAGCTCCACCGTCTGCATCCTGGGCCGACAGAGGACCCATGACGCCGAATTCACCGTCATGCCGGACCGAATTGTGGCGGCCACGTACTTATCCGCCGCCGCCGCCGCAGGCGGGGAGGTGGAGCTCCAGCGGGTGGACTACCGGCATCTGTCCACCGTCACAGCGGCCCTTCACGAGGCCGGCTGCCAGATCACCGGCGGAAGGGATACCGTTTCCCTCCGCAGCGACGGGCGCCTGCGCTCCGTCAGGGCGGTCCGGACGGCCCCCTATCCCGGCTTTCCCACCGACGCCCAGGCCATCCTCATGGCGGCGCTGCTGAAAAGCCAGGGGGCGACGGTCTTTGTGGAGACCATCTTTGAAAACCGCTACCGCCACGTTGACGAGCTGCGCCGCATGGGCGCGGATATCAGCATTGCGGACCGGGTGGCGGTGGTCACCGGCGTGTCCTCCCTCTTTGGCGCGCCGGTCCGGGCGACAGACCTGCGGGGCGGCGCGGCCCTTATGGTGGCAGCGCTGACGGCCCAGGGGGAGACGCGGATCTCCGATGTACATCACATCCTGCGGGGGTACGAGGACCCGGTGCGGGACCTCCGGACTCTGGGAGCGGAGGCCCGCTGGGAATAGCCCTCTCGCGCTGGCAAGGCCGCACCTTGCCGGCGCCCCCGGAGGGAGTAAGCAAGGCGGATGCCTTGCGCAGAGTTTTTTCTTTTGGTTCTTTTCTTTTCTCCAAAAAAAGAAAAGAATCAGAGACCGCAGAGAAAGGAAGTGAGTGCCATGCCGAAAAAGCGCAGGCGCAGGCGGCGGGGCGGGGGCCGGGCGGCCCGGGTCCTGTCGGTGCTGCTGGCGGCTGTAGTGATTGTGGCGGCGCTCACCCTTTTTTTCAAGGTGGAGGAGATAGAGGTCACCGGCTGCCGGCGGTACACGCCGGAGGAGGTGGCGGTGGTGACGCAGGTAGAAAAGGGGGACAACCTGATCCTGTTGGACCATTACCATATAAAACAGCGCATCTTTGAGGAGCTGCCCTATGTCTCCGAGGTCCGGGTGGGGCGGCGGCTGCCCAATACCCTGGTAGTGGAAATCACCGAAACAGAGGCGGCGGCCGCAGTGGAGAGAGAGGGCGTCTGGTGGCTGCTCAGCCGGGGCGGGAAGGTGCTGGAGTCCATTGACCAGATCCAGGCGGCGGAGTACCTGCTGCTTGAGAATATCGAAATCGAGCCGCCCGCTGTCAGCGGCTGGCTGACAGTGGCGGAGGGCGGCCCGCTGACAGAGGACCGCCTGGTGGAGCTGATGGAGGAGATGGACGCGCGGGGGATGCTCACCCGGGCCGACAGCATTGACGCCGGAGACCCGGACAAGCTGGTCATCGACTACGACGGACGGTTTCGGGTGGAGCTCGGCTATGACGCGGAGTTCCCCTACAAGCTCGACAGCCTGCAAAAGGTGGTAGGGGAGCTGCAGCCCAATGAAACTGGCACGATCCGCATGAATATGAAGGCGGATAATGAAGTCCGCTTCATTCCTTACGAATAAGAGACAGAGAAATCCAAATTTTTCCAATACCGGTTTCGAGTGAAAAAATCAGAAAATACCTATTGACCAATGGGGGAAAAAAGCATACAATAGATTCCATAACTGGGTGCATTATGTCCGGCCCATCGGGCCGGTTTCGATAGAGCTGAACACGGAAGATAATTGTGGCAGGAGGATTCCAATATGAGATTTGAACTGGCGACGGATACCGATAGCGTGGTCAAGATAAAGGTAATCGGCGTGGGCGGCGGCGGAAACAATGTGGTCAACCGTATGGTGCGCTCCGGTGTGGGCGGCGTGGATTTTGTGGCGGTGAACACAGACAAGCAGGCCCTTAACGTCTCCAGCGCGGGATACAAGATTCAGATCGGCGAAAAACTGACCCATGGACAGGGCGCCGGCTCCGACCCGGAGGTGGGGCGCAAGTCCGCTGAGGAGAGCCGCAGCCAGATCAGCAAGGCCCTGGAGGAGACGGATATGGTGTTCATTACCGCCGGTATGGGCGGCGGCACCGGCACCGGCGCGGCCCCCATTGTGGCGGAGGCCGCCAAGGAGCAGGGAATTCTGACCGTGGGCGTGGTGACCAAGCCCTTCGGCTTCGAGGGCCGGCGGCGGATGATGCAGGCGGAGAAGGGCATTGAGGAGCTGCGCACGAGGGTGGACTCCCTGGTCATTATTCCCAACGAGCGGCTCAAGCACGCCACAGACCAGAAGATCACCTTTGCCAACGCCTTTGAGATCGCCGACGATGTGCTGCGCCAGGCGGTGCAGTCCATTTCGGAGCTGATTCGGGAGACGGGCTTCATCAACCAGGACTTTGCCGACGTAACGGCTATCATGAAGGACGCGGGCCTGGCCCACATGGGCGTGGGCCGCGCCGCCGGAAAGGGGAAGGCCGAGGAGGCCGCCCAGCTGGCCATCTCCAGCCCGCTGCTGGAGACCTCCATCAACGGCGCCCGGGGAATCCTGGTTAACATCACCGGCTCCTCGGATATGGACCTGGAGGAGGTGGACAAGGCCGCCTCCCTCATCCAGGCCGCGGTCCACCCGGATGCCAATACGATTTTCGGTACGAACTTCGACGACACGCTGGACGACGAGATCCGGATTACAGTGATTGCCACCGGCTTCGAGGAGACCCAGAAGGAGGCCGCCGCGGCGGCGGCCGGCGGAACCGGCGGGAACGCCAAGCAGAGGTTTGACGGCCTGTTCCTCCAGTCCCAGACAGGGGAGGGGGAGAAGAAACAGGAGGAGGACGACCCCTTTAAGGATATCCTCAAGCTTTTCGGCGACAATCGGTAGAGTGCCCGGTACCGGGAAAAATTACATATCCCCGCAATTTATAAAAATTTGACAGACGGCGCAGACTTTTGGCTGCACCGTCTGTTTTTTGGCCCCGAAAATCGGGAAAGCCTGGTTTTTCCATGACAAAGCCGCCGCTTTTTAGAAGCGCCGGAAAAGAGTATTCCGCCCTGGATGACATAAAGTAAACAGGCCGTTGCAGGGCAAAAACGGCAAAATTTTGGAATCTGTCAGCGCAGATTCCCAGAGAGGGGTGGGGAGATGAATGGACAAACAGAAAAAGAGATGTCTGGCGGCTTTTTTCCTCAGCGGCCTGCTGTGCGCGTCAGCGGCGTGGAGTGCGCCGGCGCGGGCGGCGGAGGAGAGAATGCTGGTGCCGGTGGGCCATACCATCGGCATCAAGCTCTTCGCTGAGGGCGTGGTGGTCATCGGCCTGGCGGAGGTGGACAGCCAGACTGGAAAAGCCACGCCCGGCGTGGACTGCGGCCTCCAGGTGGGAGATGTCATTGAGGAGGCCAACGGCAGAGAGGTGGAGAGCTCCGAGCAGTTTGCCGCCATACTCCAGTGCGGGGGCACAGTGGACCTGGCGGTGAACCGGGAGGGTGAGGACCTGAACCTGGCGGCGGAGCCGGTGCTGGGGCCAGACGGCACCTACCGGCTGGGAGCCTGGATCCGGGACAGCATGGCCGGCATCGGCACCGTGACCTTCTATGACCCGGAGACCGGGGCCTTCGGCGCCCTTGGCCACGGCATCACCGACAGCGATACCGGACTGCTGATGCCCCTGGGCGACGGCTCGGTGATGAACGCCCAGGTGAAGGCGGTGAAGCAGGGAACCGCCGGCGAGCCGGGGGAGCTGAAGGGCAGCTTTGATCTGACCCGCGACATGGGAACCCTCCGGGCCAATACGGCGCAGGGTGTGTTTGGAACCATGGAGGCCTGGGATTTTGTGGAGGAGCAGACCGCGGTGCCGGTGGCCAGCCGGGACCAGGTCCACACCGGCGCGGCTACGATTCTCTCGAATGTGAGCGGGGATATCGTGGACGAGTATACCATTGAGGTGGTCCGGGTCCTGGACGGCGGCACATCCCAGGACCTGCTGCTGGAGATCACGGACCAGCGGCTGCTGGAGGCCACGGGGGGCATCGTCCAGGGGATGGTAGTGAGTTATAATAGGGACAACACAGGAAACCCTTGATTTGCAGGGCTTTCCGGTGCCTGCCCAAAATTCCATTGACCAGGAAAACGG
>JAAWHO010000021.1 GCA_022795905.1 Oscillospiraceae bacterium | reverse complement strand
ACCCAGGTGGAGGCCGAGGAGGCCCCGGAGCTGACGGGGCGCAGGATCGCCACCCTGGTGGTCTTTGTGGCCGGCTTTGTGTGCCTGGTCTACGGCGCCACCCACGGCTGGGGCACCTCCGACGCCATCCCGGCCATCTTCATGGTCACCGCCGTTATCTGCGGCCTGATCTCCGGCTTCTCCATTGACCGCATTGTCAAGGAGTTCGTGGCCGGGGCCAAGACCATGTCCACCGCCGGCCTGATTATCGCCTTCGCCACCGGCATCAACACCATTCTCTCCGCCGGCAGCATTATCCACACCATCGTCCACGCCCTGGCCAGCCTGTTTGCCAACAGCTCCATCTTCGTGGCGGCCAACGGGATGTATGCCAGCAACCTGGTTATCAACATGGTTCTCTGCTCCTCCTCCTCCCAGGCCAGCACCGTTATTCCCATCTTCTCCGGTGTGGGCCAGGTCCTGGGCCTCACCCAGCAGACGGTGGTGCAGACCTTCAACTTCGGCGACGCCATCACCAACCTGATTACCCCGGTGTCCACTGTCCTCATGGCCAGCCTGGGCTTCGCGGGCATTCCGCTGGACCGCTGGTACAAGTTCATGTGGAAGTGGCTTGTGGCCGCGATCCTCGTTGGCGCGGTGTTTATCAGCATCGGCGTTGCTGTCAATTACGGTCCGTTCTGAGTACCGGACCCCGCGGCGCGGACGGCCGCAGTCTCAGGCTCTGAGATTGCGGCCGTCCCGTAAATTTTATGCCATAGGATCCGTCAAAAATCCTGACAAACGGGCCGCAATTTTGAAGATTGCTATCTATGGAGGTGCTTTTTATGCTGGAGGTGGAGCTGAAGGCCGTGCTGACCCCGGAGCAGGCGGCCGGCCTGCCGGACCGCCTGGCGGCGTTGGGGTACGCCCCGGGCGCTCTGCTGCGGGAGACCGATGTCTACTGGAACGGCGATAGCCGGGATTTCCGGAAGACCGACGAGGCCCTGCGCCTGCGCACTGCGGAGGACCTGAAAACCCATACTGCCGAGACCCTGCTCACCTATAAGGGCCCCAAGAGGGACGGCCGGTCCAACACGCGGACGGAATACGAGACCGCTGTGGGCAGCATGGCCGCGGCACGCGGACTGCTGCGGGCTTTGGGCTTCCGGGACCTGTTCACCGTGGACAAGACCCGCAGGGAGTTCTCCCGGGGGAAGGTCACCGTCTGCCTGGACAGCGTGGCCGGCCTGGGGGAGTACCTGGAGCTGGAGATCCTGCTGGAGGACGCGGAGCGCCGGGAGGCGGCGGTGGATACGCTGCTGGCCCTGCTGGACACGCTGGGGGTCCGGCGGGAGGCCCTGCGCCGGGAGTCCTATCTGGAGCTGCTGCTGAGGGGCTCTGCTATGGAGTAGAGGCCCTCGCCGGCTCTCCGCCCCGTCAGCTCATCAGGTCAAAATTCTTCTTCAGGTCCGGGTTCAGATGTCCCAGCATCCGGGCCAGCTCCTTGTGGTCCTTGGCGTACTCCGCCGCGGGGATCCCGGCCATGGCCGCGTCGATGGCCTGGCGCATGGATTTTGCGCCGGCCTCGCTGCCGTCCGGGTGTCCGTGGACGCCGCCGCCTGCGGCCAGCATCACGTCGGCGCCCACCGCCTTGACAATCGGCTCCACCGCCAGCTGGGTGGTGCCGCCGGAGCAGGCGTACATCATGGGCCTGATGTTCCACCAGGGCTGGGTGAAGAACTTGAAGCTGCGGTAAAACAGCTTATAGCTCACCGGGAACTTGCCGAAGGGGTGGCCGTTAATCTGGAAGTCGCCGCCGGCCAGCCGGGTGATCTTGCCCACCAGCAGCGGCGCGGCAATGCCCGTATAGGTGGACCCGGCCATGGCTCCGGCGAAGTTGACGTGGGCCAGGATGGCACCTGGATATGGGGGTCGTCCGCCAGCATTTTCAGGGTATCGAAGCCGGTGGTGTACACGTTCACCATCAGGCAGTTGCCGCCGCGCTCGAGCACGCGGTAGGCGTTGTCCCGGACCTTGGCGGTCTCGTCGGAGATATTGACGGCGTAGAGGCTGTGCTCGCCGGTCTCCTCGTAGACCCGCTTTTCCGCGGCCATGAATTTCCGCACCCGCTCCTCCAGGGGGCAGAAGGGCCCGTCGGCCAGCATCAGCTCGTCGTCCTTGATGACGTCCACGCCGCCTCTGCAGGCCCGGTAGAACAGCTCGGCCCCCTCGTCGGCGGTCCAGCCGGTGTTGGGCTTAATCATGGCGTTGAGCAGCGGCCGTTCCGGCACGCCCAGCACCTCCCGCAGGCCCTGTATACCGAACTTCGGCCCCTGGAACTGTTCGATCATCTTTCTGGGAAACGCCGCGTCGATAAGCCGGATCATGCCGGAGGCGGAGATGTTGCCGAACAGGATCGTCATAAGAGTCGACATACTGGTGGAGAAATTGTGCATGGGGTAGGCCAGCTGAATGAGGTACATGGGCGGCTCGTCGGACAGATAGTCGCACCCGATGTCCGGGACCTCGTAGAGGGCCACCAGCTTGGCTCCGAACCGGCGGGTCTTCTCCAGGGAGTCCGCCCCCACCTTGATCCAGGTGCCGGTGGTCTGCTCGTCGGCGATGGCCATTGCCAGCCGCTCGATGTTGGAGGTCTTTACCCTCGCCTGATAGGTGGCGATGACGTAGTCCTCGTCAAAGGCTACCTCCGGGAACGCATAGGTCAGATTTTCTTCCTCAAGTCTGCGAATCATGGCTGCTCCTCCTCAAATTGTCGGGTTACCCCTCGATATTCTGAAATACGTCCTCAAAAGCGGCCAGGGTCTGGGCGATGGTGTCGTCGCTGTCGGCCATGCTGGTGTAGATCCGGGACCCGGCCAGCGTGATGACGCCGTTGGCGGTCAGGGCCGCGCCGAACTGCTCGATATACTTCTGCCGCTCCGGGATCTTGCGGAAGATATCCGGGTCCTTGGCGTCCAGGTACATGACGCCGGACACCTCAAAGTGGACGATGGAGCCCAGGTTCCACACCACAAAGGGCAGCTCATATTTGTCGATGAGCCCCTGGAGGCCCTCCCGGAGCTTGTCGCCGTTGTCCCCGGCCTTTTTGGCGGCGTCGGTGCGGAGGATCTCCTTGATAGCGAAATAGCCCGCCGCGCAGCTGAGAGGGTTGGCCGTCAGGGTGCCGCCCACATAGGCCCGTTTCTTCCCGGCCTTGACGCCCGCCGCCGCGCAGCTCATGACGTCCGCCCGGCCCCCCACGCCGCCGGCCATGGGATAGCCCCCGGCCACGATCTTGCCAAAGACGGTCAGGTCGGGCTTCACCCCCAGGTAGCCCTGGGCGCCGCCGGGGCCGGCCCGGAAGGCGGTGACCACCTCGTCGAAGATCAGCAGCGCCCCGAACTCGTCGCACAGCGCCCGGACTTGGGCGTTGTAGTCCCGGTCCACCAGCCTTGTGCCGCTCTCGGGGCCGAAGGGCTCCACCACCACCGCGGCGGTGCCGCCGTGGGCCTCGTTCTCCTCCAGCACCCTCCGCAGGGAGTCGATCCGGTTGGGGAACGCCTCGCCGGTGGCCCCGGAGACGGCGGCGGGGATACCGTGGGCCTCATAGGTCTTGGTATAGGGGATGTGCAGGGAGTAGACCAGCTGGTCCGACCAGCCGTGGTAGGCCCCGCCGATTTTGACCACCCTCTCCTTGCCGGTGAAGGTCCGGGCAATACGGATGGCCACCATGTCGGCCTCGGTGCCGCTGGCCAGGCAGCGGTACAGCTCCACGCTGGGCATACACGAGCGGATGAGCTTCGCCAGCTTCATCTCGTACTCGTGGAACAGCCCCGTCACCGGGCCGGAGTGCCGGACTACCTCCCAGACCCTGTCGTTGACCGGGCCGTAGTTGCTCCCCAGCAGCGTGGGGCCCCCGGCTTGGAGATAATCCACGTAGCGGTTGCCGTCGATATCGTAGAGGTAGGCGCCCTCCGCCCGGTCGATGACCAGAGGAAAGGGGGAGTTGAAGGCCAGGTTGTGCTGCACCCCGCCGGGGATGTACTGTTTGGCCTCCTCGATCATCCTCCTGGACCCGGCGCATTTCCGGTCAAAGTAGTCCAGATACCGGGCCATGGCCTCCTCCCGGATGGGGAGCAGGGGCATATTCACCAGCCGGTCCATCTTTTCGCTGACCTCCCGGACGTTGGGCCAGGCGCTGACACCGTAGGATGCGTTCATATTTTTTCCTCCTGTTTCCGCGGGCCGGCTCCGTTGAGGGCGGCGTACGCCTTTTTGTTGTTCTTATAGAGGGCCTTGAATACCGGGAAAATTCGGTTGTAGACCTCCGCGTTTTGGGGGTTGGGCTGGTAGACGGCGCGGACCCGGATCATGGTCTTGATGGCCTTGATATCCGGCAGGATCCCGAAGCCCACGGCCATCAGCGCGGCGGCTCCCGTGGCGCCCGCCAGCCTGGGGTTCTCCACGGCCTCCACCGGCCGGTTGAGCACGTCTGCCAGGACCTGGCAGATCACCGGGGAGATGGCGCTCCCGCCGGTGAACCGCACCGCCGGACGGGTCTTGAAGGTGGCCACGCTGGCCTCCAGCAGCCAGCGCATATGCAGGCATGCGCCCTCGACGACCGCCCTGACCAGCTCCCGGCCCCGAACGTTCAGGTCCAGATTGAAGAACATCCCCCGGGCGTTGGCGTCCTCGAAGGGGCAGCGGTTCCCGTTCATCCACGGCGAGAAGATCACGCCGCCGCTCCCCGCCGGGACGTCCCGGATGTACTCGTCCAGCTCGCCGTAGCTCATATCCGGCAGGTCAATGCGGTCCTTGACCCACTCCATGCACTTGCCGGAGGTGTCCACCTCGGCGACATAGTTGTAGGTCGCGGGGTCGGCCCCCGGCAGCGTGCCGATGAGATTGCCGATGTCGGTGTGCAGCCGGTCCACCGTGGTCTCCACCCAGCCGGAGGTCCCGGAGTAGACGTTGACATCCCCCGGCTCCAGGCAGCCGCCCCCCACCTGACAGAGGCTGACGTCCGTGCCGCCGGCGAATACCGGCGTCCCCTCCGCCAGGCCCAGCTCCTCCGCCGCCCTGGGCAGAAGGGCACCCACCCGGTCGGCGGAGCCGCACAGCTCCGGCAGATGCCGCATCTCCACACCGGTCATCTTACACAGCTCGCGGCTCCAGCAGTCCCGTTTCACGTCGTACAGGAAGGTCGCCCCCGCCACGTCCCGGCTGGCCTTCATCACGCCGGAGGCGCGGCAGGTCAGGTACTCCTTGGCGTCCAGCCACTTGTACGCTCCCTGAAAGATTTCCGGCTCGTTGTCCCGGACCCACAGATATTTCCAGACCGGGTCCTTGGAGCCAAAGGACCCCGCCCCGGTGATCCGGAGGAATTTGAGCACCTTGAAGATGTTCAGCCCCTCCACCCTGAGCCCCGTGTTCATGCAGCGGCTGAACTGGAAATCCGCCCGGGTGTCCATCCAGCTGATGCAGGGCCGCAGGGCCCGCCCCTGCTCGTCCACCATCACCACATTCTGCATCTGGGAGCAGAAGGAGATCCCCTGAATCTCCTCCCTTGCCGTGCCGCTGTGCTCCAGCAGGCGTCTGGTGGTCTGTCCCATGGCTTCCCACCACTCCTCCGGGTCCTGCTCGACGGCGCCGCCGCCCAGCATCCGAAGGGTGTAGTCCGCCACCTCGCTGCCCAGGAACCGGATATTCTCCCCGGCGGCGATTTCAAACAGGCACGTTTTGATGCCGGTTGTTCCCACATCGTAGGCAATGACCTTGCGGGACATCTGCGCTCTCCTCCCTTCTCTGTCCGCTTCTTCTGCTGCTTACAAAAATATTGTGCTAGAGTCTAAAATTATAGTCAAGGATAACATTTTATATTTGAAAGCGGACACTGGAGAATTTTGCGCCTGTCTTTTGTGCGTTTTGTACAATCCAGGCCGCGACTTTTTATTTTCCCTGTTGCTATGACGGCGCTTTTCCGGTATAATAAGGGCGTTTCAGCAGAATGGAGGAAAAATACCATGGAGAAGCAGGGCCGGAGAGAACAGAATAAGCTCCACTGCCGCCAGCGCATCCTCAGGGCCTCGCGCCAGCTGTTCAGCGCCGAGGGCTATGAGGAGACCACCATGGAGGAGATCGCCGCCCGGGCGGAGATCTCCAAGGCGACGCTCTACAACTATTTCCCCAGCAAGGACAGCCTCCTCATCGGCATCGCCGAGGCGGAGCTGGCGGATATCCGCGGCCTGATCGCCGGGGAGCTGCAAAATGAGCCCAGCGCGGTGGAAAAGCTGCGCCGGGCGCTGCAGACCTTTGTGCTCGATTCCATGCGGTACATCCCGCTGTGCCGGAAAATCACCTACCTCAACTCCTGCGAGGACAGCGCCCTGTTCTCCACCCGGGTGGAGATGCTGCGGATTTTCCGCGCTCTCGTGCAGGAGGCCCAGGACAGCGGGGAGTTCCGCCGGGACGCTGACGCCGGGGATATTGTGGATCTGGTGATGGGCGTCTATCTCGCTTCCCAGTTCCAGTGGCAGGGAATTGACCGCTACTCCAATGAATACTGCGTGGAAAAGCTGGACCGCTTTTTTGACATGGCGCTGGCCGGGGTGCTGACGGAGCCCTGCGCGCCGCGGGGCTGAGCCTGGGGGGCGGGCGGCTTTGATTGGGACGGGAGCTGTCGCCCGAGAGTTAGTATCTACTAACTATAGAATTTCTCTGCTCCCCCAGTAGTCTGTCAAAGCGCGGGAGCCGTCTCCGCAGGAGGATCCGACACATATACCGGAATACTGGTATTTCTGTCGCTATTTTGGTATTTACTGGATATTTCTGATCTCCTATTCTGTAAGGTGGAGGTGACCCATGTGGATATCAAAGAAAATATTGCAGCCACATTAAGAGAAGAAATGCAAAGGAGGAAGCTGAGCACGGAAGCCTTTGCCAGATTCCTTGGAGTCGGGAAAACTTCCCTGCAAAACTACCTGAGGGGAAAAGGAAATCCAGGGCTGAACACCCTGGAGCTGATTGCGGAAAAGCTCGGCCTTTCCATGGAGGAGCTGCTCTTCCGGAGACAGCCGTTCTCCCCCTTCGGCAGAGCGGCCCTCAACGCTGTGCCGGGGGAAATCATGCGTCTCCACCCCTACGTCCGCTCCGGCGCGCAGACGCAGCTCCTCTCCCTTCAGTTTCTCTATGACCTGTCGGACAACCTGTCCCGGGAACAGCTGCCGGACAGACCCCTCCCCGGGGAGCGCATGACCTGACCCCTGCGGCCGGAGCTTTTTCAGCCGGCAAGCTGCCAGCTCGAAAAAAGAGCCCCTTTGGAATGCTCCAAAGGGGCTCTCCCCGCGCTCCGCAAGAAAACAGCTATTTTGCAGTCTTCTGGGTGGTGGCGGCAAACAGGGACTTGGACGGCGTGAGGGGCGCCAGCATGACCCGCCCGGTGCCGCGGTAGACGTTCACCAGCCCCTCCCCGGAGGCGGCGGAGCCGATGAGGGTCTTTCCCGAGCGCTCCACCGTGAAACTCAGGCTCCCGGACCAGCAGATGGCGAAGCTCCCGTCGATTTTCAGCACGTCATTGTCAAGCACGACCTCCACGATCTCCGAACGGGGGACGTTGCTCTCCAGGACGCAGGCGCCGGAGCCGGTCAGCTTCAGGTTGAAAAGGCCCTCGTTGCCGGCCACGACGGAGGAGAAGGAGGAGCGGGCCTGGAGCTCGTGCCGGACGGTGCTCTCGCAGGCCAGGAACATCCCGTCCTCCATCACCAGGCCGCCGGCCCAGTCGGCGGCGTTCTCCATGAGAAGGTACTTGTAGGTCGGCTCCGTGACCAGCGTCCCCCTGCCCACATACTCGGGCTTGATGGCGGACTCCTTCGTGACGGCGCCCTTCACCATCTTTCCGAACAGATCACCCACGCCCTTCACGCCGGTGGTGGCCTGGACATCCCCGGCAATCCACTGCATCGCGCCGGCCTGCAGTACAAGGCCCACGGACCCGTCCAGGTTGGCCACGGCCTGTCTGCGCTTGACGTTCATCTGGCTCATAAAGTACTCCATCTGCGCGTTGGACGGCGAAACGGAGTAGTCCACATCGTGCTCTACGATGGTGAAGATGCCCCGCGTCTCCACGGCGACGTGGCCGTTCTGGCTGGTAAGATTCTTAATTGTGTACATATCCTTGTCCTCTCTCAGCTATAAATTTTTCCCGGGAAAAGACCGCGGCAGCCTCCTGGCCCCCGCGGTCCCCGCCGGGGAATAGACGTCTCTTACCCCTCGGCGCCGTTCAAAAGCTCCTGCAGGGTGGCGAACAGCTTATCCACATCAATGGGCTTGCCCAGGTGGCCGTTCATGCCGGCGGAAAGAACCCGCTGGCGGTCCTCCTCAAAGGCGTTGGCGGTCATGGCCACGATAGGCAGCCGGGCCAGCCGCGGGTCGTCCAGGGCGCGGATGGCCCTGGTGGCCGCGATGCCGTCCATCACAGGCATCTGGATGTCCATGAGGACCAGGTCGTAGGGGTTGTCCAGGGAGCGGCGGACCTTCTCCACCGCCTCGGCCCCGTCGGAGGCGGCGTCCACGATGCAGCCCGCCTCCTCCAGAATGGTTATGGCGATCTCCTGGTTGAGCTCGTTGTCCTCCGCCAGCAGGAACCGCCGTCCGGCGAGCCGCTGCTCGGCGGGGACCTCCGGGGTCTCCTGCATATCCGGGGCCGCGCTCAGGCGGAACGGGAAGGTGAAGGTAAAGACGCTGCCCCGGTCCTTCCGGCTCTCCACCGCGATCTGGCCGTGCATCAGCTCCACCAGGTTCTTGGTGATGGACATCCCCAGGCCCGTGCCCTGGATGCCGCTGACTGTGGAGGTCCGCTCCCGCTCGAAGGGCTCGAAAATATGCTCCAGAAACTCCGGGGCCATGCCGATGCCGGTGTCCCGGATACAGAATATGTAGACGGCGGTGTCCGCCTTGTCCTCGGGCCGCTCGGAGGCGGTGATGGAGATACGCCCGCCGGCGGGCGTGAATTTCAGCGCGTTGCTCAGCACGTTCAGCAGCACCTGGTTCAGCCGCAGCCGGTCGCAGACCACATAGGGGTGGACCAGGGCGCTGTCGTCCAGGCAGAACTCCAGCCCCTTGGTCTCCACATCGGACTGGACGATGGACTGGAGGTCCCGGAGCATCTGGGGCAGACTGCAGGGCGTCTCCTCAATGACCACCTTGCCGCTCTCGATGCGGCTCATGTCCAGCACGTCGTTGATGAGGCTGAGGAGGTGGCTGGAGGAGGCGGAGATCTTGTGCAGGTAGTCCCGCACCAGCGCTCGGTCGGCCAGGTGGGTGGTGGCCAGGTTGGTAAAGCCGATGATGGCGTTCATCGGCGTGCGGATATCGTGGGACATATTGTTGAGAAACGCGGTTTTGGCCCGGGAGGCCCGCTGGGCCTTCTCCAGCGCCTCCTCCAGGAGCTTGCGCTGCTCCCGGAGCTCCGCGTCCTTCTCCTTGCGCTCCGTGATGTCCACGAACATCCCCACATAGGTGATGGGCGTGCCGTCCTCCCGCCGGGAGAGCTTGCCGGTGGCACGGAACCAGCGGTACCCCCGGTCCTTCGTCAGAAGGCGGTATTCCACGTTGTACAGCTTCCGACCGGTGTAGTCGTCAATGGCGGCGTAATACTGCTCCAGCACCCGGTCGCGGTCCTCCGGGTGGAGCAGGTCCGACCAGGAGGAGAGCACATTGGGGAAGTCCTCCTCGTCCCGGTAGCCGATCATGGCGCGGAACTCATGGCTCCAGAAGACGCTGACCATCCTCCCCCGCCGGTCAAACTCCATGGTCCACATCCCCGACCGCAGAATCTCATGCACCAGCTTCAGCGCCGTGGTCTCGTGCTCCAGTGCCTCCAGCGCCTCCAGGCGCTCCTGGGCCAGCTGGGCCGTGTGGATGTCGTCGATGGACTTGCGCTGCTTTTCCGTGGCGTCCTCCACAAAGACGTAGAAGAGATCGCCGTAGCGCTCCGTGTGGACAAAGTGCCCGTAGTCCTCGATCCACCGCACCTCGCCGTCCTTCCGCACAATGCGGTACTCCACGTAGTCCATGTCGCCGCCCGTGAGGAGCTGCTGCTGGATGCTCCGCTCCGTCATCTCCAGGTCCTCCGGGTAGACCAGGCCGGGGAAGGTATAGCCGGTGTACGCCTGAAAGTCCGACAGGTCTGCGCAGCCGTAGATCCGGATGAGCGCGCGGTTGGCGTAGATTAAGCGTTTGTCCCCGTCGGCATGATAAATGAAAAAACCGCCGGGCATCCCAGCCGTAATCTGTTCGATAATTGGAAAGGTCTGTTCACTGAGAACCAAAGAGTCCCGCTCTGCCTTCTTGCGCTCCCGCATAAAAGCTCCTCCACATTTTCCGCCTTCTAGCACATTCTATACAAATTGTACCATTTTCCGGCCGTGTGTCAAGCCCGGGACGCAAAAAAAGATCGGCAGGGAGCTGTGAGACATAGTACGCCAGAGCCGCAGCCGCCGGGACACGGACGGCGGAGTCCCCATTCGGAGCTCCGCGCAGAATTTCTATATGCCCGAAAACAACAGCTTAATTTCCAGTATGTCCCCTGTGATATGAGCGGATACTCGTCCGTCCATCTGCTCCATCAGCTCCCGCACAATGGAAAGCCCCAGACCGGCCCCGCCCTGGGAACGGGCGGGGCCGCCCTGATAAAAGCGGTCAAACAGGTGCTCCGGCTCGGGCGCGGAGTCGGGAAGCAGCCGGTTGGAAAAGCAGACCACCCCATCCTGGCCGGAGACCGTCAGTCCCCCGCCGCCGTGGCGCAGAGCATTGGCAATCAGGTTCCGGTACACCCGGCCCAGGGCCTCGGGGCTGGCCCAGACCGCCATATCCTCCCGGTCAAAGCGCAGCTCCGGCTCCACCCCCGCCGCCTCCAGCTGGGGATAAAACTCCGCCAGAGCGTCCCACAGGGGCGGCAGGGCGGCCATTTTCCCGCATTCCAGCGGCAGGGAGCCGCCCTGCAAGCGGGTGTAGAGGAACAGCTCCTCTAAAAGCCCGTCCAGTTCCTCCAGCCGCTTGCAGACAATGCCCAGGTACTCCGCCTGCCGGTCCGGCTCCCCCTCCAGCAGCTGCAGGTAGCCCATAGCCCCGGCCAGAGGGGTGCGGATGTCGTGGGAGATGCAGGCAATGGTGTATTTCAGCTCCTGCTCCCGCCTTGATGTCTCCAGACGAAGCTGCCGCCCCTCCTCCAGCCGCCGGTTCACCGCACGGCACAGCCGCCGGGGGGCCTCGCCGGACATACGCACCGTCAGGCGCAGATTGCTCTCCGCCGGAGTTTCCTCCAGCGTCCGGGCCATCTCCAGCAGCTGGACGCGGTAGGACCACAGGCGCAGCACTGCGATTCCCAGGGCCGCAAGGGTCAGAATCAGGGCGGGCAGCATAAAAATTCCTCCTTAAATATCCCGCTTCTCCATGGCCAGCAGGCTCCCGGCTCCGTAAATGACCGCCCAGGCGACGGTGCAGGTCAGGACCGTCCACACCTGGGCAATGCCGCTGTGCGGCGTATAGACGCCCTTTACCACGGAGGAGAGAAGATATTGCTCCAGGGGCGGCCAGCCCAGGAATTTGCCCAGCGTCCCCACCAGAACGGCGGTCAGCCCGCCCCCGGCCACCAGCGAGAGGATCATGCCCAGGGTGGCGCTCCGGGTCAGCAGAACCAGCGCCAGAGCCATCATGGCAAAGGCCCAGTGGGGCAGCCACATCCAGAAGAGATACCGCAAAATATCGGAAATGGCGTTGGGCGCAGGGCGCATCCCGTACAGATAGGGGGCCAGCAGAATCAGCACGCCTCCCAGAAGGGTAATGATGCCGCTGTAAACTCCGGCGGTCAGCGCCTTGGATAGGACATAGTCGGCCCGGCGGGGCTGGGCGCAGCAGATATTTTTGACAAATCCGCTGGAGAAGTCGTCCTTGACAAAAAGCGTGACCCCCATACCGACTATAACCAGCAGAAAGCCGCCGCCCAAGGTCTCATAGGCCAGGTCAAGCTGGGTCATATTGCGGATTTCCTCCGACATCTGGCGGTCGATTTCATCAATTTCCGCGCCGGACATCCCCATGCTGTCCAGCGTCTCCGGGTCGGAGACAACGGCGGTCAGAAAAGACACCATCAAAATCAGCACCGCAGTTACCAGCAGGATGATGTGAAAGCTCCTGCTTTTGAACAGCCGCCGCAAATCCATACGCAGCAGATTAAAATGAAACATGATCCGCACCTCCCATACGCTCCAGAAAATACTCCTCCAGGTCCTGCCGGTGCAGGCCAAGCTCCTCCACGGAAATACCCGCCTCAGCGAGAACCCGGCCCACCGCTTTTCCATCCACCATCTCGTGAATGCGGATTTCTCCCTCCGGGCGCATCTCCCAGCGCTTCAGCCGGAGCTCCCGCTCCAGCAGGGCCGCCGCCTTCTCCGGCTGGTCCGTGCGCAGGTGCAGATAGTCGGTGCGTTTCTGCTCCAGCTCGACCGCGGTGATCTGCTCCACTATGCGGCCCTGCTGGATGATTCCGTACCGGGTGGCGACTTTGCTCAGCTCACCGAGGATGTGGGAGCTGACCAGAATGGTCAGGCCCCGCTCCCGGTTCAGCCGCAGGAGAAGCTCCCGCATCTCCCGGATGCCCTCCGGGTCCAGGCCGTTGATGGGCTCGTCCAGCAGCAGCAAATCCGGCCCGCCCAGCAGGGCCAGGCCCACCCCCAGCCGCTGCTTCATGCCCATGGAGTAGTGCTTCACCGGCTTTTTCTCTTTTGGAGACAGCCCCACCGTCTCCAGAATGTCCTCCACCTGCCGCTCCGGGCTGTCCAGCCCCAGCAGCGCGGCGTACAGCCGCAGATTCTCCCGCCCGCTCAGCTCGGGGTAAAGCCCCGGCTGCTCAATGAGGGCCCCCACCCGGCGGTGGGCCACCGGGTCCCGGATGGGCTTGCCGAAAATCAACGCATCCCCCTGGGTGGGACGGGCCAGGCCGCACAGGAGCTTTAAGGCGGTGGATTTGCCCGCGCCGTTCCGTCCGATAAAGCCGTAGATGTCCCCCTGCTCCACCCGCAGGTCCAGATGGTCCACGGCCCATTTGTCCCTGTAGCGCTTGGACAGGCCCATGGTCTCTATGACTGCCATTGAAAAAACCTCCTTTTTCGTTTGCAGGCTCAGTCTGACAGACAAACGCCCAAACATCGCAAAGGAAAGGTAAAGAAAGTGCAAAGTTTACTCGGCCAGCTTGAAGCCGATGCCCCACACGGTCTGGATGTAGCCGTCCGTGCCGCTGGGCCGCAGCTTGGCGCGGATGTTGCTGATATGGACCGTGATGGTCTTGTCCTCCACGGCGTAAGCCTCCTCCCAGACCGCCTCGTAAATCTGCTGCTTGGTGAATACCCGTTTGGGCCGGCCCGCCAGCAGCTCCACAATTTTGAACTCGTGGGCGGTGAGGCTCACCGGCTCTCCGGCTGCGGTCAGGGCCATCTCCGCCGGGTTCAGCACCCAGTCCCGGTAGCGCACCAGCGCCTCGCCTCCGGGCGCGGCGCTGGCATGGCGCAGCTGGACCAGTATCCGGGCCCAAAGCTCCTCCAGCTGGTAGGGCTTGGTCAGGTAGTCGTCCGCCCCCAGGCCCAGCAGCTCCACCTTGTCGGACAGCTCCGTTTTGGCCGACAGCACGATGACCGGCGTCCGGCTGCTCCTGCGGAGCTCCTCAATCAGCTCGCTGCCGGACAGCCCCGGGAGCATCAGGTCCACCAGCAGGAGCTCAACGCCCCCCGCCTGCCAGAGCAGCCGGCCTTCGGTGCCGGAAAAGGCCTGGCTGCACAGGCAGCCCTTCCGCCGCAGATATTCGGCGGTGGAGTTGTTGATGTCGGTATCATCTTCAACAATCAGGATGTGGGGCATGGAATGTCCTCCTCAATCAGTTTCGACCATTATAGCGCATCCTGAAATGGTTGGAAATACCTTTGAGAGGAAATCTTCCCCCGCGCCATAAAATAATCCTTCTCAATATCCGTACCGCTTCCGGTATCTCAGCAGCGCCGCTGGCAAACATCTGCATAAATTCCCCTGCCCGCCGCATAGACTAGCTGCAAAGCGGAAAAAAGCGGAAAGGAAGCGATGGACTTGGATCGGAACAGCTCAGTCTATCGGGCGCGGCAGCAGGCGCGCCGGAGAAAGGGCGGAAGGTATGCCGCCTCCGGATCCTCCGGGGAGCGGGGGATGGTGCGGCTGGTCATTTGCGGCGCGCTGTTCGTGGCTCTGGTGGCGGTGAAGCTGCTTTTCCCGGGGACCCTCAGCGCCCTGGCCAGGTCCGCCGGGGAGCTCATCGGCCGGGACGCGGACTTCAAGGAGGCCTTTGCCGCCGTAGGCCGGGCCATCAGCGGGGAGCAGCCGGTGGGCGACTCCCTCCAGGACGCCTATACCGCCGTATTCAGCCCGACGCCCGGCATCCCGGAGGCCGCTCCCGCCGGGCAGGCGGAGTCCTCCGGCGGACCGGACCAGCCGGAGACCCGCCTCCTGCGGCAGGTGACGCCCCGGCTCTCCGCGGCGGAGGAGCCCGCGTCCCAGCCAGGAGCAGCCCTGGCGTCCCCGGCGGAGCCGGAGCCCGCCGTCCTCCGGACGGAGATCCCGCCCTCGGACAGCGGCGGCGGGGAGCCGGCGGAGTCCCCGGACCCCGTTCAGCCCGCCCCGGCGGAGCCGGAGGACGACACAACCCTGGCCGCGGCCAGCTATGTGTACACCATGCCCGCCGTGCCGGAGAACGCCAGCCTGGAGCAGCGGAATCTGGGGTTTGAGCATACAAACCCCCTGCGGGGCCGGCTGACCTCCGCCTTCGAGTGGCGGGAGCACCCGGTTACCGGCGGGAATAAGTTCCACTACGGCGTGGACCTGGCGGCGGACTGGGGGGAGGATATCTGCGCCTTCGCCGGCGGAGAGGTCTACGCCACGGGGGAGAGCAGCACCCTGGGCAAGTACGTGATGCTCCAGCACGAGGGGGGCTACGTGACCCTCTACGCCCACTGCAGCGAGGTGACCGTCACCGGGGACAGGGTCTCCATGGGGGAGAAGATCGCGGAGGTGGGGGATACCGGCATGGCCACGGGGCCCCACCTCCACTTTGAGCTTCACGACGGGGACCTCTACCTCAACCCGATCTACTATCTCGATGTAGGATGAGCGGAATGCAGTGGGAGATCAGCCCGGGCTTCTGGCTGCTGCTGGGGCTGGCGCTGCTGGCCGGGGCGGGAGAGGTGCTGCCGCTGGTGCTGGTGGCCGCCGTCTGCCACGAGCTGGGGCACCTGGCGGCTCTGGGGCTGCTGGGGGCGAAGGTGGAGCGGTTCCGCCTGACGGCCTTCGGGGCCGATATCCAGGCGGACACCCGGTATATGCCCTACGGCAGGGAGCTGCTCTGCACTCTGGCGGGGCCGGCGGTGAACCTGTGCCTGGCGTTCCTCTTCGCCAGGGTGACGGGGGACTACCTGCTGGCGGGGGCGAATCTGCTGCTGGGCGGGTTCAACCTGCTGCCGGTGCCGTCCCTGGACGGGGGGCAGGCCCTCCATATCCTGGTGAGCTGGTGGCTGGACCCCATGGCGGCGGACGCGGTGTGCCGGCGGGTAGGGCTGGCCTGCGGGGCGGCCCTGACGGTTCTGGCGGCGGTGCTGACCATGGCCAGCGGCGGGGGGCTGTTCCTGCTGCTGGCGGCTATTGGGACGCTGCTGCCCCAGCTCCCCCAGGGGTGGCTCTTGCCGGTGAGGGCGTCCCTGGAGAAAAATAATTTAAAAATAAAAAAATAAATCCTGTTTGCGCGGGGCTGGATTCTGCAGTAAACTGTCCCATAGAGACGGCGCCGCTCTCTGCATCTTTGACAGAAGGAGAGAGCACTCAAATGAACTGTATCACACTGGAGGGAAGCTGCTATGAGATGGGCCTCCGGCAGGGGACGGCCCTGCTGGAGCGGGGGGAGCGCGTTCTCGAGCAGGTGCCCTTCCCCATTACGCCGGAGCGCGTGGAGTTTGCCGAGGCCTGCCTGCCCGTCTACGCCCGCTGGTTCCCCGGCGCGCTGGAGGAGCTGGAGGGGATCGCGGCGGGACAGGCCTGCGATTTCCGGCTGCTGGCCGGGGCCGTCCTACCCATGTACTGCATGGTACCCCAGCCCTGCTGCTCCTGCTTTGCTGTCCGGTCCGGCGGACAGGCGCTTCTGGGGCGGAACAGCGATTTTCTGACGGTCTGCGAGAGGAACAATACCCACTGCGCCTATCATCCGGCCGGGGGCCGGCGGCTGCTGGGGAATACCACCGCCTTTGTGGAGCTGGAGGACGGCGTCAACAGCGCCGGGCTGGCCATTGGCCTGACCTCCGTATGGCCGGGGCCGCCGCGCCCGGGGCTGAACGCCGGGATGCTCCTCCGGCTGGCCCTGGAGTCCTGCGGGAGCGTGGGGGAGGCGCTGGCCCTGCTGGAGCGGGTCCCGACGGCCTCCAGCCACACCCTGGTGCTGGCGGACAGGGCCGGGGAGCTCGCCCTGGTGGAGAGCCGGGGCGGACTGTGCGCCGTCCGCCGCCCCGTCGGGGAGGAGGCGTGGGTCTGTGCCGTGAACAGCTATCACCTGCCGGAGCTGGCGGAGTACAGATGCCCCGGCGGGGACGACTGGCAGGCGGAGGAACGGTATGCGACAATGGCGGACGCCCTCTCGGCGGGCGTCCGGACAGCGGAGGAGGCTATGGACCTGCTCCGCGGAGGGCGGGGGTTTCTCTGCCAGTACGACCGGCGGAGCGGTCATGATACCGTCTGGTCCGTCCTCTGCGACCTGACGGCGGGGGAGGTCTGGCTGGCCGGGGGAAATCCGAGTCGGACGAGCTTTGAGAAATTGACGCGGAGGGGAGAAGGGGGACGGTTCTGGGATTTTTGAGGTTCTGTGGGCAGGGGACGGCCTTCCGGCCGTCCCCTCGGACTGTCAAAAACCCCTTAGCCGGAAAAGATTCGCCTTCTTGCCCCCCTTGTTAAAGGGGGGAGGGCCGCCGCGAAGCGGTGGCGGGGGGATTCCCGCACCTGCAGTCCCGTCTAGCGCCAGATTTCCGGTAGACGGAGGTTCCCTGCGACGAATCCCACCACCACCGCCTGCGGCGGCGGTCCCCCTCCCTTTAACAAGGGAGGCAAGAGGATAAATCTGCCTTTTGGATCAAGCGGTAGGCCGGCAAAGCCGACCCCAGCCTTAAGCCGCCGAAGGCGGTCCGCGGGGAGGCGATAGGACTTTGCTGCCTTGTTAGACAGCTGGATATCCACCCCTGCAATATGCAGACCGAAGAATTTCCCGCCGTCTCTTGACAGGAGGACACCGTCATGAAGGGACCCGCTGGAAAATACGCCTGGACCGTCACCGTAGGCGAGAAGGGCCAAATCGTCATCCCCAAGCAGGCCCGGGAGATATTCGGCATTAAGCCCGGGGACAGCCTCATTCTCCTGGGCGACGAGGAGCGGGGGCTTGCCATCCCGCCCAAAAGCGCCCTCAGCCAGCTTGCCGCCGCCATTTTCGACCAGCCCAAAGAGGACCATTGACATGAGAAGGCATAGTCTGGACAATCTCCGCTGGGCGGCGGCGCTGCTGGTGTTTGCCTACCACATCTGCTATCTGTACAACGGCCTGGGCATCCCCGGCGGCATCCCCGGGGCGGAGAGCCTTCCGGCTCTGGATATCCTCGCCGGTATCGTCTATCCCTGGTTCATGGTCCTGCTGTTTGTCATTGCGGGGATGAGTGCCCAATACGCCCTGGAAAGACGGACAGACGGCCAGTTCCTCCGGGAGCGGCGGGACAGGCTGCTGGCGCCCTCCACCCTGGGCCTCCTTGTGGTCCACTGGGTTACGGGATATCTCAATATCCGGATGGGCGGGGCCCTGGCGTTTATCCCGACGCCCCTGGTCTACCCGATTTCCGTTATCAGCGGCATCGGCCCGCTGTGGTTTGCCCAGATGCTGTTTGTCTTCTCCTGCCTCCTGGTGCTGCTCCGGCGGCTGGGGTGGGCGGAAAAATGGAGGAAGCGGTGTGAAAACCTGCCCTCCGCCGTCTTTGTCCTCCTGTTCCTGCCGCTGTGGGGGGCCGCGCAGGTGCTGAATCTGCCGGTGCTGACCATGTACCGCTTCGGCATCTACTTGGCGGCGTTTCTCATAGGGTACCTTGTGCTCTCCCATGAGGCGGCCCAGGAGGCGCTGGCGCGGTTCGGCCTGCCTCTGCTGGCTGCGGCTGCGGCCGGCGGAGCCGCCTACACGGTACGCTGGCTGGGAAAGGACTACACAGACCCCGCGTGCCTGCGGAGCGGTCTGACCAACCTCTACGCCTGGACGGCCGTCCTGGCGGCCCTCGGCTGCGGCCAGCGCTATTTTGACGGCGAAAACGCCTTTACCCGGTATATGCGCCGGGCCGGCTTCGGCATCTATGTCCTCCACTATCCTGTGCTGCTGTCTGTCTGCTATTGCCTGCACACATATTTTGACCTGCCTGCGGCCTGGAATTACCTTCTGGCACTGACAGCCGGGCTTCCCGTCACCTTCGCGCTGTGCGAAATTATCCAAAGGACTCCTGTCATTCGCTATTTTGTGCTGGGCCGGCGGGGGCGCTGAGCCGCCCTCGGCGGCCCGATGAGGACATCGGGCCCTGCTTGCGAATTGAAGAAAAAACAGAAAATCCCTTGACAAACCTGGGCGGATGTGGTATTCTGCTAACGCAAAACAAAGCAGGCAGGGAGCACCCGCCTCACCCCCAGCAATGCGAAGGGGTCAAGATTGCAGTCCCGTCCGGTTTCCGGGCGTGTTTGTTGTCGCGGGTGCCTTAGTGCGTCCGCGATTTTGTTTTGCGGCATTTTTTGTGTATTGGGCAATTTGTTGAAGGAGGTGCTTCGGCTATTAGCAATGTAACGCATCAACTGAATGAGGACATCCGAGACAAGGAAGTGCGTCTCATCGGCAGCGGAGGCGAGCAGCTGGGGATTATGTCCGCGGAGGACGCTCTGCGCATCGCGGATGAGAAGGGCCTGGATCTGGTGAAGATCTCGCCCCAGGCAACCCCCCCGGTGTGCAAGCTGATGGACTACGGCAAGTTCCGGTTCGAGCAGGGCAAGCGGGAGAAGGAGGCCCGGAAGAACCAGCACGTCGTGGAGATCAAGGAGATCCGTATGTCCCCGGGCATCGACATCGGGGATTTCAACGTCAAGCTGAAGAACGCGCAGAAGTTCCTGGCCGATGGCAATCGGGTAAAGGTGTCCGTTCGCTTCCGCGGCCGCGAGATGGCCCATACAGATATAGGGCGGAAGCTCCTGGATAAGTTTGCGGAGCAGTGCGCCGAGGTGGCCAACGTCGATAAGGGAGCCAAGCTGGAGGGGCGGAATATGTCTATGTTTCTCTCCCCGAAGAAGTGACCGGAGAGTCAGAGCACGCAAAAGGAATAAACGGAAGGAGTAATACACTATGCCTAAGCTGAAGAGCCACAGCGGCGCGAAGAAGAGATTCAACCTGACCAAGACCGGGAAGGTCAAGCGGGCCAAGGCCTTTAAGAGCCACATCCTCACCAAGAAGGATACCAAGCGTACCCGTCGTCTGCGGGCGGGCGGCTATGCCGACGTGACC
>JAAWHO010000020.1 GCA_022795905.1 Oscillospiraceae bacterium | reverse complement strand
GAGAACGGCGCGGGCAAGTCCACGCTGATGAAGATCCTCTCCGGCGTCTACACCAGGGATTCCGGTGACATCACGATTTTCGGCAAGAAGGTGGAGGGCGATCTGAACACCAAGCGGGCCCAGGAGCTGGGCGTGGCCATCATCCACCAGGAGCTGAATATGTGCCAGCACCTGACGGTAGCCAACAATATGTTCCTGGGCCGGGAGCTCACCAAGGGCGGCAAGCTGGACACCGCCGAGATGAACCGGCAGGCGGTGGAGCAGCTGGCCAAGCTGGGCATCCACGATATGGACCCCAACACAACTGTGGGCAATCTGCCCGTGGGCCGGCAGCAGATGGTGGAAATTGCCAAGGCGCTGCTGATTAACGCCAAGGTCCTGGTCATGGACGAGCCCTCCTCCGCCCTCTCCAACGCGGAGATCGAGGAGATGTTCCGCATCGTCAAGGAGCTGCGCAGCCAGGGGTGTGCCATCGTGTACATCAGCCACCGCCTCCAGGAGCTCCACCACATCGTGGACAGCGTGACCATCATGCGGGACGGCCACTACATCACCGAGGGCAAGTTTACCGACTTCACCATGGAGCAGATCATCGCCAACATGGTGGGCCGGGAGATCACCAACCAGTTCCCCCGGGACACCGTGGAGCGGGGGAAGAAGGTCCTGGAGGTCAGGAACCTCACCGCCGGCCGGGCCGTCAAGGGCGTCAGCTTCGAGGCCTATGAGGGCGAGGTGCTGGGCTTCTCCGGCCTGGTGGGCGCGGGGCGTACCGAGACAATGCGGGCCATCTTCGGCGCGGACCCCAAGGACGGCGGCGAGATTCTGCTGGACGGCAAGGCTCTGACCATCAACAGCCCCGCCGACGCCATCCGCCAGGGCATCGTCCTGGCCCCCGAGGACCGGAAGAAGGACGGCCTGTGTACCAAGCTCTCCATCCGCAGCAACATCGCCCTGCCCAACCTGGACCTCATCTGCAACCAGGTCGGCACCGTTATCCGCAACCGGGAGAACTCCATGATCGAGAAGGGCAAGTCCTCCCTGACCATCAAGATGGCCAACGCCGAGGTGGAGGCGGGAAGCCTCTCCGGCGGCAACCAGCAGAAGATCGTCGTGGCCAAGTGGCTGGCCCGGAACTCTCGGGTGGTCATCTTCGACGAGCCCACCAGGGGCATCGACGTGGCCGCCAAGGTGGAGATCTATCAGATCATCAACCAGCTGAAGAAGGACGGCATCGTGGTCATCATCGTCTCCAGCGAGCTGCCGGAGGTCATGGGCATCTCCGACCGCATCCTGGTCATGTGCAACGGACGCATCACCGGCCAGGTGGACCCCCGGAACACCAGCGAGCAGGAGATCATGACCTACGCCACCCAGTTCGGCTCCAATGAATATTGAGAGGAGAGAGGACAATGAATAAAAAATTAAAGATCAGTCAGAGCGCGGCGTCCGTTATTACCGCCTTTGTGGGCGTGGTGATCCTGATGGTGGTGTTCTCCATCATGAACCCCAACTTCATCAAGGGCGACAGCGTCATGAGCCTGCTTCGCTCCATCGTCCCCTTCCTGCTGGTGGGCATCGGCCAGGCCTACGTGTGCATCACCGGGAACATCGACCTGTCCATCGGCTCCGTGCTGGGCATGAGCGCCATGATCTCCGCCACCCTCATGTGCAAGGGCTCCAGCCCCATCGTGGCCGTCCTGGTAGCCTTTATCTGCTGCATGGCCATCGGCTTTGTCAACGGCGTGCTGGTGGGCAAGTTCAAGCTGCCCCCCTTCATCGGCACCCTGGGCACCATGACCATCGGCCGCGGCATCGCCCAGCTGGCCAACAACAACTATAACACCGACAACATCGGCTCCGAGGGCGCCGCCCAGGTCTTTAAGGACCTCTTCTACTACGGCAAGACCCTGGGCCTGTTCAACGGCGTTTGGATCGCCCTCATCGTCTGGGCCATCTTCTTCTACATCCTCACCTTCACCCGCTCCGGCCGGCACATCTACGCCATCGGCTCCAATGTGGACGCCGCCCGGCTCTCCGGCGTGGACGTGTTCATGACCACCACCAAGGCGTACATGGTTTCCTCCTTCTGCGCCTTCCTCACCGGTATCATCACTATGGCTCAGTCCGGCATGGGCTCCATGGACGCCGGCATGAGCTACGAGATGTACGCCGTGGCCGCGGCGGTTATCGGCGGCGTGTCCACCCTGGGCGGCACCGGTCTGCTGGTGGGCGTCATCGCCGGCGCGGCGGTGTGGGCCATCCTCCAGTCCGGCCTGACCTTCGCCCATGTGCCCGTGGCCTACCGGAATATCATCATCGGTATTATCGTGGTGGTGTGCGTGCTCTTCGACGTGCTGCGCCGCACCGGCAAAATCAAGGCCAAGAAGTCCTGACAGACCCCCTGCCCCCGCGTTTTCCAAGCTGGTTGTAAGGGGCTCCGCCCCTGACAATAAAAATTTTATGTAAGGAGAAACAAACAATGAAGAAGTTATTCGCGCTCGTCCTTGCCCTGGCCATGGTTCTGGCCCTGGCCGCCTGCGGTGGCGGCGACTCCGGGAATGCCGGCTCCACCGGCGGCGATACCCAGACCACTGAGCCCGCCGGCAGCGGCGACACCCAGACCACCGAGCCCGCCGGCGACGATACCACTCCCGCTGGCGAAACCATGAACATCACCCTCATCACCATGGACCAGATGGACGTCCACTGGGTCAAGCTGGAGAAGGCCGCCCGTGCCAAGGTCGAGGAGCTCCAGGCCGCCGGCAAGGACATCAACTACAGCTGGCTGGCCCCCGAGAAGAAGGACAACGCCCAGCAGATCGCCCAGATCGAGACTGCCATCAACGACGGCGCTGACGCCATCATCATCTCCGTCAACGACTCCACCGCCTGCAACGACGCCCTCCAGGCCGCTCTGGACAAGGGCATCAAGCTCATCTACGTAGACGCCACCGCCTCCCTGGAGGCCTCCGCCACCTTCGCCACCGACAACTACGCCGCCGGCGCCCAAGCCGGTGAGGCCATGAAGGGCTACCTGGCTGACGCCGGCCTCACCGAGGGCACCATCGGCCTGGTTTCCGCTCAGGCCGGCGTGCAGTCCTGCATCGACCGCGTGGACGGCTTTGTCTCCGCCTTCGAGGGCACCGGCTTCACCATGAGCGAGGTCCAGTACTCCGACGGCGACGCCGTGAAGGCCCAGGAGCTGACCAACGCCCTCATCAATGACGGTGTCATCGCTGTCTACGGCGCCAACGACGGTGCTACCACCGGCGCGGGCAACGCCACCAAGGAGGCCAACAGCAACGGCAACAGCATCATCTGCGTGGGCTTCGACAACTCCTCCTCCAACCGCGGCCTGGTCCGTGATGGCTCCCTGCTGGCCTTCATGGCCCAGAACCCCAACGTCATGGGCGAGAAGTCCATCGAGGCCGCCGTGGCCCTGCTGGAGGGCGAGGCCCTCAGCGAGACCCAGGTCGATACCGGCGTCTCCGTGGTCACCATCGACAACGTGGACCAGTTTGAGGACTAATCCTGTCCCCAGCCCGCAGAGGTAATCGCGCATACAGAACGGCCCGCCGGTTTTCCGGCGGGCCGTCTCTTTCCGTGACCTCTCCGAGGGCTATGGACCGGAGAATCATCCGGAGCGGGGGCGCCAATGGACTGAAAAATTTTAGGAGGATATCCGAACCCAAGCCCCCGGATCCTCCTGATTCCAGCAAAATTACCAATAAAATTGTTAAAGTCTCCACAAACTTTTCCGCTTCCGGCCGGCTGCAGGCTTGAGTTTTCCGGGAATTGCTCGTATAATACCAATTAACGGAAAATGAAACAGCGGGGCGTTTTTGCGGAAAGGGGGCGGTCCTGTGCGTGTGGCGATGGGGGATTCCATTCTGGGCGGCGTGGCGATCGGGCCGCTGCGCTTTTATCGGCGGAGAAAAAATACCCTCGCCGAGGTGTCCTCGGATCTGACGGCGGCGGAGGAGTGGGACCGGTTTGAACAGGCCAGGGAGAAGTCCCTGGAGCAGCTCTCGGCCCTCTATGAGAAGGCCCTGGAGCAGGTTGGGGAGACCGACGCCGCCATCTTTGAGATCCACCAGGTGATGCTGGGGGACGAAAACTACCTGGACTCCGTGCGCAGCATCCTGGAAACGCAGGGCGTCACGGCGGAGCGGGCCGCGGCGGTCACCGGGGACAACCTGGCGGCGGTCTTTGCCGATATGGACGACAGCTATATGAAGGCCCGGTCCGCCGACGTGCAGGACATCTCCCGCCGGGTGGTCAACAACCTCATCGGCGCGGGGGAGGAGGATCTCCCCTGGGAGGAGCCGTCCATCCTGGTGGCGGAGGATTTGACCCCCAGCGAGACGGTGCGTATGGACCGCTCGAGGCTCCTGGGCTTTATCACCCACCACGGCTCCGCCCACAGCCACGCGGCTATTCTGGCCCGGACGATGAACATCCCCGCCCTGGTGGGGGTGGAGGTGGACGAGCGCTGGGAGGGCCATCTGGCGGTGCTGGACGGCCACAACGGCTGCGTCTATGTGGACCCGGCTCCGGAGCTGCTGGAGGCCATGGCGGCCAGGCAGCAGGGGGACCGGAAGCGGGACAGCCTGCTCTCCGGTCTGAAGCGGAAGCCCAACGTGACCCTGGACGGGGCCTCGGTGGAGATCTGCGCCAATATCGGCAGTATAGGGGACGTGGGGCTGGCTCTGGAGAACGACGCGGGGGGCATCGGCCTTCTGCGGAGCGAATTTCTGTACCTGGACGCGGCGGAGGCTCCCAGCGAGAGCGAGCAGTTCGCGGTTTACCGCCGGGTGGCGGAGACCCTGGCCGGGAAGAAGGTGGTGATCCGGACGCTGGATGTGGGCGCGGACAAGCAGGCGGCCTGCTTCCCGTCGGAGCATGAGGCCAACCCGGCGCTGGGAATGCGGGGCATCCGGTTCTGCCTGGAGCACCGGGATATTTTCAAGGAGCAGCTGCGGGCGATTCTCCGGGCCAGCGCCTACGGCACGGTGGCGGTAATGTTCCCCATGGTCACCTCCGTCCGGGAGGTCCGGGACGCCAAGGAGGTCCTGGAGGAGTGCAGGGAGGAGCTGCTGCAGAGGGGGACAGTCCTGGGGGAGATAGAGGTCGGCATCATGGTTGAGACGCCGGCCGCCGCCCTCATTGCAGAGGAGCTGGCGCCGGAGGTGGACTTTTTCTCCCTGGGGACCAACGACCTGACCCAGTATGTGCTGGCCATTGACCGGCAGAATCCGAAGCTGGCGCCGTTTTACAACGCGCAGCACGCGGCGGTCATGCAGCTCATCCGCCTGACGGTGGAGGCGGGACACCGCCACGGATGCTGGGTCGGCATCTGCGGGGACCTGGGGGCGGATCCGACCTTGGCCGAGGCATTTCTGCGGATGGGCGTTGACGAGCTCTCCGTACCGCCGGCGGCGGTGCTGCCTCTCCGGCAAAAAATCCGGGGAATGGATCTGAGTCAGAAAAAGGGGTGAAGGCCTGTAGGCCCTCACCCCTTCTGTTGTGCGCTTATCAAGGTCGCCCCTTCCCCCGCAGGGACACGCCGGTCAGGCGGGAGAGGAGCTTCTTGCAGGGCCGGAACAGCGTCAGCGCCAGCACGAAATTGCCCGCGCAGTGGAGCAGATCAAAGGGGATGCCCTGGATCCACCAGCTCAGCGCGAAGGCCCAGCCCCCGGAGACAAGATAGACCAGGGCGCACAGCGCCCCGAAGGACATCCCGAAGGCCCCGGAGAGCACCGCCCAGCCCAGAGGCGACTCCATCCTCCACAGCAGCCGGGCCGCCAGCACCAGCGCCGGCCACACATAGAGATAGCAGGCGGACCAGAGGCCGAAGCCCCAGGTCACATACTCCAGCAGCACATAGACATAGACCGGGAAGAGCGCCCTCCACCCCAGGACCACCGTGTAGACGATGACCAGCAGGGATACGATTTCAATGTTGGGCAGTCCGGCCAGGGCGATCTTCCCCGCGAAGAGCACCGCGCCCAGCAGTCCCAGGACGGCGATCTCCCCGGCCCTCATGGGCGGCCTCTCAGCCGTCATAGCCCACGGTGAAGATCAGCTCAAAGTGGTCCCCGTCCGCGATAGGCGCGCTGTCCGCGCCGACGGACAGCGCCTCGCCGTCCTTGCTGACCTTCCACCACTCCTGATTTGCCTCATTGACGGTCTCGCCGTCGGCGGTGAGGATATAGAGGCCATAGGCGCTCTGGTTGTCCTCCACGATGCCCTCGGACACCAGGGCAAAGCCCAGGTATTCCTCGGTCGTCTTGACAGGGAAATCCCTGGTGCTGCCGTCGCCGTGGACGACCTGGACGGTGATGCTTTTTTCGCCCTCCGTGGGCTTGGCCATGTTCAGGAAGAACACCGCAAGCAGGATGACGGCCATAGCGCCCAAGGCGATTGCCGCAATGACGACCCCTTTGCTGCCGCCGGATTTTGTTTGATTGTTCATGAGAAAGCTCCTTCCTGCCGCCTTGGCGGCTCAGCGCGTTGTCACATAGAGAAATTTCTGCCCGGTACGCTCCTCCAGAAACGCCCGGAAGCTCTCCGGGTCCCCCCGGGTAAAGGCGGACTTGCAGAGGATATGCCCCGCGTTCTGGGAAATAAAGAGATAGTAGTGCCCCGCGTCCTCCAGAAGCGCCTCCACCGCCGCGTAGTTATAGGCATAGGCCGCGTCCCCTATGTAGGAGGCGAAGCCCGTGTCCGAAAAGCGGCAGTACCCCTTGGAGTTCTCCTCCGCCCACTGCTCCCGCTTCGCCTTGGCAGCGCCTGGCCCGATGGCCCCCAAATTCCCCAGCAGGAGCAGCATCCCGCCCCCCAGGAAAAAGGCGGATACCCAGCGCATCAGCGCGCCATAAACCGTGCCGTCCCTGCCTGTGGACAGCCAGATCCCCGCAAAGCCTATGAGCAGAAAGATTGCCGAAGCGACAGACTGCTGAACGGGAGAGGCCTCCTTCGGCGCGGGCTTCCGTCTGCGCTTGAAGCGGTAAGCCCTGTAGTAATCCGACAGATCATCCCCGCTGTAGCTCCGGAGGACCTCATACTCCATTAATTTGCACCTCCTGAAAAAAGGGAGCCGCTGACAGCGGCCCCCCTGCGGCAGAGCCGCTGCTCACATCATTTTCGTAGTGAAATACACCATCTCGACAAAGACGGCAATGCCCAGCGCCCACAGGATATAGTAGGCCGCAGGTGCGTAAACCAGCGCCGCCAGCACACACACAAAGCACACCGCCAGCCCGGCATACACCACCTTGTAGGCGCAGTCCACCGGCAGAACCCGCAGTCCCATCAGCTTCCCCTCGTCCTGCTGAGCCTTCCGCACCAGCAGGGCCAGGGCCGCCAGAATCACTAGGCCCAGAATCGCGCCGATCATAATGGGAATGCGCCAGGCCAGGCTGTTGGCCCCGTCGCCGCAGACCCACACCGCCAGGAAGGACCCGCACATGGCCAGCGTGGTCAAAAAGCACTCCCGCTGATACAGGAACAGCACCAGCCCCAGCACCGTCACCACCGGCACCAGCACGCACATCACCGTCACCCCGGCGGGGTAGAAGGTGGACATGATCCAGCCGGACACGGCGAAAAACGCCCCCACGCCGGCGGCCCAGCAGGAGATTGCCCCCTTCTTCCGATCGCCCTTCTTATAGCTCATGACCGCCAGCGCCGCGCCGGCAATGAGGAGCACGAGCCCGATGACAGCCCCGTACCGCAGGACATTCCGCCAGGCCAGCATGGCCGAGACGGTGCCCACCACGTAGCCCCGGTACACAAAAAACAGGTAGCACTCCGCCGCCAGGCCCAGCAGGAACACGAGGAACACGCGATTGAGCGCCTGATTCTCCTGCTGCTGACGCTCCGTCCGCTTCTGACTGATTGATTTTTTAGCCATTTTTATGCAAACCTCCGAAAGGAATAAAATGAGACAGCGACACGCGGGACAGCCTGTCCCGCGGCACAACGCCTGAATATTTTACCAGATCCCGTCCTCTTTTGCAAGAGGAAATACAAAAAGCCGCAAAACTCTCCGAGAAAGAGGAAGATTCTGTCAGTTAATCTGCCGGCGGCGGGAGAGGTTGATGGTGCCGTCCTGCATATCGGTAATCATATCCAGGCTCTTGCCCGTGCCCTCGGCCACGCAGGCGATGGCGTTCTCCGCCACGGCGGTGGCGATGCCCGTACGGGAGGTGATGAGCTTGTCAAAGCCGTAGACCAGGCTGCCGCCGCCGGTCATCATGATGCCATTGGTGGACACGTCCGCCACCAGCTCCGGGGGCGTCCGCTCCAGCACGGCGTGGATGCTCTCCAGAATCCGCTCCGTGGGCTCCTCGAAGGCCTCCCGCATCTCCTCCGAGGAGACGGTGATGGTCTTGGGCAGACCGGTGATGAGGCAGCGGCCCTTCACATCCATGAAGGCCTCCTCCTCCCGGGGGTAGACGCAGCCGATGGCGATCTTCATCTTCTCCGCCGTGCTGTCGCCCACCAGGATATTGTGCTTGCGGCGCATATACTTGACCACGGCCTCGTTGAACTGGTCCCCGGCCACCTTAATGGAGGCGGACTCCACCACGCCTCCCAGGCTGATGACGGCGATATCGGCGGTGCCGCCGCCGATGTCCACCACCATATGGCCGTCGGGCTTCATGATGTCGATGCCCGCGCCGATGGCGGCGGCGATGGGCTCCTCAATGAGGTAGACCCGGCGGCACCCGGACTGAATGCCCGCGTCCACCACGGCGCGCTCCTCGACCTCGGTGATGCCGGAGGGCACGCAGATGATGACCCGGGGCTTGAAGAGCATGAATCCGGCCACCTTCCGGATGAACTCCCGGAGCATCCGCTCGGTCATGTCGTAGTCGGAGATGACGCCCTCCCGCAGGGGGCGGATGGCGATAATGTTGCCGGGGGTGCGGCCCAGCATCTGGCGGGCCTCCTCGCCGACCTTGAGGAGCTTGCCGTTATTTTTGTCGATGGCCACCACGGAGGGCTCGTTGAGGATAATGCCCTTGCCCTTGACGTATACCAGCACGGAAGCGGTACCCAGGTCGATACCGATGTCTCTCGCGAAAGCGCACATAATTTCCACCTCGTATTTTCTCGTATTTCTATTCTTAGCAGTTCACCCGCTTATACTCTAAAAAAGTATTATACTTGCCGCGTCCAAATTTTGCAAGGGATTTCCGCTCATTTTCCCGAGAAATTTGCCGAAATTTGGGCTAATTTCCGCCGCCGGCCTTATCCGATGCGTCCAATTCTCCGGCGGGGGCGTTCTTTTGGGGGCTGCGGCCTCCGGCCAGGGCGGCGCAGACCACCGACGCGGCCCCCGCGTCCATGAGGGCGGCGGCGCAGGCGGAGATGGTGCTGCCGGTGGTAAGCACGTCGTCAATGAGCAGGAACCGCTTCCCGGCCACCTGCTCCGGATGGGGGACGCGGTAGACATTTTTCACATTTTCCGCCCGGTCCTCCGGGGAGTCCAGGGAGGACTGGCGGCGGTTGTCCCGGACCTTTCTGACGGTGGGGACAGCGCGGCAGCTCCAGATTTTTGCCGCTTCGTCCGCCAGGAGCCGGGCCTGGTCGAATCCCCGCTGGTAGTTGCGCTTGAGGCTGACGGGGACGAAGGTGACCTCGTCGAACTGGCCGCCCAGGTACTCCGCGGCGGTCTGGGCCAGATAGCGGGCGAAGATTTTGGCCCGCCAGGGAGTTTTGCGGAATTTGAGGGCCTTGATGCCCGTGGAGACCGGCTCGTCGTAGTAAAAGGTTACTGCGGCGGGGAAGGTGTTGACCTCCCGGAGGACCCGGTTGTCCGGGAGGAAGGGCAGGGCGGAGGAGCACCGTGGACAGACCCCGCTGCCGGTGTGCTCCATCAGGGCGCCGCAGAAGGCGCATTTGGGCGGGAAGAGGAGGTCGAGGAGGTATGAAACCGCTCTTTTCACAACATATCACCGTCGATAATGATCTCCTCATGCCGGGATTCAAAATCCTTGACATACTGCTCCAGAGCGTATTCCATTTCCTTATTTGCCGACCGCTTGTTTCGGGCGGCAATCACTTTGATTTTTGTCAGCAATTCTTCCGATATACGGAGGGAAAATGGCGTATAATAATTCCCCATAACAAACCTCACATCAAATTGATGTCAGAATTATATGGGAAGGGATTCATATTATACGAAATCAATCTAATATCTTTGATATCTATGACATTAAGTCTGCAAAGGAATCCCCCCGCCACCGCTTCGCGGCGGCCCTCCCCCCTTTAACAAGGGGGGCGAGAGGGCGAATCTGCTCTTTAGCTGGTAATGCCCCGCCCAGGCGTTAGGCCAGCTCCGCCGGCCCCAGCCCTAAGCCGACCGAAGGTCGGCCCACGGGTGGTCGGGGCCCACAGTTCTCTCCACAACTCCTGTTGTCCTCAGCTCTTGAACTCTTTCAAGGGCCGCACAATCCTCTTGCCCCCCTTGTTAAAGGGGGGAGGGCCGCCGGGCTTTGCCCGGTGGCGGGGGGATTCGTCGCAGAGCAGTACCGTTCCCAGCCAGCACTGTGAAAAGGGCGTGTCGCAGGGAAGCCCCGACAGCGTCAGCACTGTGAAAAGGCGTGTCGCGGAGAACCCCCGACTCAGTCAGCACCAGGCGAAAATACCATCAATTCAGGCTTAATACAAATGTAGGGTCCGGTGCCCGGTGCCCTCACCGGCCCGTTCTGCCGAAAATATCAATCTGCCCTGCAGACGGGCCGATGTGGACATCGGCCCCTGCAAAACACAAAGAAGCAACCGCCCTGTCAAGTGTGACAGGGCGGTTTCCACAGGGGAACAAATCACAGCTGAAGCGTCTGGCCGCCGTCCTCCTCCTTCTTCCTGGACTTCTGGTCATACCCGAAGTCCTTGGCGGCGGAAGCGGTATCCCGGCTGAGCATAGCCTCCATGACCTTGATATCGCTGACCACGTCCATGGCGTCGGCGGAGTAGAGCTGGTCGAGCTGGTGCTCGAAGCCCCCCACAATGGCGTCCATGGTCTGCTCGATGCGCTCCTTGGCCTCCCGCAGGTGCTCTCCCTCCACGCCGGTCTCCTCGAAGTCGGCGTAAGCGTCCAGCAGCTTCTGGGTGGTGGGCAGGTAGTAGTCGAAAAAGGTGTGGATCATGCTCCGCTTCTCCGGGTGCTCCTCCACCTCCTTGAAGATGAGCGCGCTGACCTGCTCCAGCCGGTCGATCTTCCGGCTCAGCTCCGGGTCGGCGATGCGGTCGTTGGCCCGGCGGATGTTCCGCAGGATGCCGGAATAGCCCTCCTCCGCCTCCTTGGGAGGCTCCGAGGCGGGCTCCGCCGCCTGGAAGGGATCCTCCGCCGGCTTCTCCTCCTCCAGCGTGGCCCCGAAGCGGAGGAAGTAGCCCTTCTCGTAGTCGATATAGGCGTCCTCCCCCAGATAGCCCTTGTCGATGAGCTTCTGGAGCTCCTTGGCGGCTTTGGCGGAGGTGCGGTTGACCCGCTTGGCGATCTCGCTCAGGGGCATGGCGTCCACATTGCCGATGGCCAGGATATACCGCTGGCTGCGGCGGCTCATGCGGTTGAGGTACTGGCCCCGGAAGAACATGACGCCGCCGGAAACCAGAAAGCCCAGACTGGCGAAAAGGTCCTCAAACTCTACATAGTAGCCGCTGAGAAGGTCCGAGGTAAAATCCGCGCCGATGATGAAGCCCGTGACCAGACAGCACAGGCCGATGATCCGCAAGAGCACCCCGGCGGGCTTGGCCTTGGTCTTTTTCTTTTTGGTGGTCTTCTTGGGTTTAGGGGCGGGCTTCGGCGGAGATGGGGGTACGGGCTCCGCCTTGGGGTAGACGTGCCCCGCCGCGGCGCCGGTGTTCTGGCGGATAGTGCGCTGTACCTCGTCGGCGGTGCGCTGGATGGTCCGTTCCACCTCCGCCGCCGTCTTGCGGATGGCCTCGTCGGTCCTGTTGGGGGTCTGGGACAGCTTCTGGTCCACCGCCCGCATGGCCTTCTCCACCGCGTCCTCCACCGTCCGCTCCACCCGGGCCCCGGCGGCGTCCCGGCGCTTCTGGTTCTTCTCGCCGCCGAAGAGGTTGAAAAACAGCAGAATCAGCGCGATGGGCCAGGCCCCCACGGCAAACATCAAAATAATGAGGGGCCAGCTGTACCAGCCGGAGCTGTTGGAACCCTGGCTGCCGTTGGAGCCCTGGCTGCCGTTGGCCCGGCGGGGCGGGTCGGAGTAGTCGGGGGGCTGGCGCTGTCCTCCGCCGTTGAATTTGTCCTTGTCGTAGTACTGACCCATTTACTGCTCCCCCTTTTTGCGCAGCTTCGTTTTCCGCCCCTGGGCGTCTACAAAGTAGGTGTTGTCCAGATGGCCCTTCAGACTTCCGGTCACAGCGTCGATGTACTCCCGCCGCAGCGCGTCCCGTTCCCGGATCTCCTCCTCGGTAAGGCCCTCGGCCTTTGCCTTCCGGGCCAGGGCGTTGATCCGGTCTATCTTGTGCTGTTCCATTGTATGCCTCCTCAGAGATACCGTTCAATCGTAATGCCGGTGCGACCCTTTTTGCTCAGGCCGCCCACCTCCTTGAGCTTCGCCTTGCCGAAGCCCCGGGCGGTGAGCACCGCGCCCTCCGCCACCGGCTTGTCCGGCTTGAGGCAGGGCACATGGTCCAGGTTCACCCGCCCCGCCGCGATAAGCTCCGCCGCCTTTCCCCGGCTGACGGAGAAGGCCGCCGCGGCCACCGCGTCCAGCCGCAGGGAGGACACCGTATCCCGGAGGACCTTCACCTGCACCTGAGGCAGCAGAAGCTCCTCCCGGGCAATCTCCGCCACCGTCAGCTTCACCCGGCCCGCCTCCGTCCACTCCCGCAGGAAGAAGTCCCGCAGGGAGGGCGCGGCAATGATATCCGCGCTGTGAGGGGAAACCAGGATGTCCCCCAGCCGGTCCCGCTCCACGCCCAGGCCCATGAGGCTCCCCAGGATATCCCGGTGGGTGAGGGCGCTGTCCGCCCCGTGGAACAACGCCCGGAGAAAGGCCAGCTCCCCCTCGGCGTCCTCCGCCCAGTCTGGGAGAAAGACGGCGATTTTCCGCTCCGCCTCCTCGTATCCCCCGTCCAGCACATAGCCGGACCGGACCCCGGCGGCGTTCAGCAGGGCCTGAACCAGCTGCTGCTCTCGCGGAGAGAGAAAGAGCGTGGCAGCGGGAATGTTCTTCTGCTGGGACTGCTCATATTTGTCCAGTACCTTCGCCAGGAGGAGCCGGTCCTCCGGCTCCTGGGCGGTTTTTGCGATGATTGTCGATTTATCCATGTAGATTCTGCGTCCTATATAACTGTGCGTAATCGCCATCCCTGGCGATCAGCTCCTGGTGGGTGCCCTCCTCGCTGATGACGCCGTCCCGGACCACCAGGATGCGGCTGGCCTTGCGGACGGTGGAGAGGCGGTGGGCAATAATCAGCGTGGTCCGCCCCTCGGCCAGCTCGTCGAAGGCCCGCTGGATCTTGGCCTCGGTGATGCTGTCGAGAGCGGAGGTGGCCTCGTCGAGGATGAGCACCGGCGGGTCCTTGAGGAAGATCCGGGCGATGGAAATGCGCTGCTTCTGCCCGCCGGAGAGGAGGACGCCCCGCTCGCCCACGTAGGTGTCGAAGCCCTCGGGCATGGCCATGATGTCGTCATAGATCTCCGCCCGCTTGGCGGCGGCGATGACCTCGTCGGCGGAGGCTCCGGGGCGGCCGTAGCGGATGTTCTCCATAATGCTGGCGGCAAAGAGGAACACGTCCTGCTGGACCACTCCCACGTTCCGCCGCAGGCTCCGCTGGGTCACGTCCCGCACGTCCAGGCCGTCAATTCTGATGCTGCCCGTCCCCACGTCGTAGAACCGGGGAATAAGGCTGCACAGGGTCGTCTTCCCGCCGCCGGAGGGGCCCACGACGGCGATAGTCTCCCCGGGCTTCACATGGAGGGAGACGTGGTGGAGAACCTCCGTGTCGTCCCGCTCGTAGGAGAAGGACACGTCGTCCACGTCGATTTTCCCTTTTATCCCGTCCAGCTCCACGGCGTCGGGCTTATCCTTCAGATCCGGCTCGATGCGCATGAGCTCCACAAACCGGCCCAGCCCGGCGATGCCGTCCACCAGCATCTCGGAGAGGTTCGCCAGCTTCCGCATGGGGTTGATGAAGGTGCTGGTATAGAGGCTGAAGGTAATGAGGTCGGCATAGTCCATCTCGCCCTCCATAATCAGCCAGCCGCCAATGGCGATGACCGTCACGGGCATGATGCACATGAAGAACTCCAGAGAGGCGAAGAAGTTGGCCATAGCCCTGTAGCGCTCCTTCTTGGAGGTCTTGAAGCGCTCGTTGGCCCCGTTGAACTTCTCGTTTTCGGCCTTCTCGTTGGAGAAGGCCTTGGCGGTGCGCATCCCGGAGATGCTCGATTCAATGTCGGCGTTGATGCTGGCGATGTTCTGCTTCACCGCCCGGGAGGACCGGATCATCTTCTGGCGGTTGATGTTCACCACAACAAGGAAGGTTGGCACCAGCAGGAGCATGACCAGGGCCAGCTTCCACTGAATAGTAAACATAATGGCAATAGCGCCCACCACCGTGACGCCGGAGATAAAGAGGTCCTCCGGCCCGTGGTGGGCCAGCTCCGTGATGTCGAAGAGCTCGGCGGTCATGCGGCTCATGAGGTGGCCGGTGCGGTTTTTGTCGTAGAATCCGAAGGAGAGAGTCTGGAGGTGGGTGAAGAGGTCCCTGCGGATATCGGCCTCCACCAGCACGCCGAAGGTGTGGCCCCAGTAGCAGACGATGTACTGCATAATAGAGCGGAGGACATAGGCGATCAAAAGGACGATGACGACGGTGAAGAAGGCTCTGTAGCGGCTCTCCGGGATGAGCTCGTTGAGGCAGACCCGGGAGACGGCGGGGAAGGACAGATCGATTAAAGAGATGGTCAGCGCGCAGACCATGTCCAGGAGAAAGAGCTTCATGTGGGGACGGAAATAGCTGAGAAAGATGCCCATAAGGCTCTGCTTATGGAAATCGCGGGTCACCATTTTGAGGGGCCTCCGTTTCTTTCAAAATCAGATTATCATTGTACAGCTTATCATTGTAGCATATCCTTATTTCCGATGCAACAGGGGGGAAAGATTAAATTTTTATTTGCATGGGGCCGTACTCCTCTGGCCTGCCGGGGCGCGCCCGCAAAAAAAGAAAATCTCCTCTTGACAAAATAATTCTATTGGAGTAGAATGCGGCTATGGTCATTCTATCGCGATAGAACCCATCAAGGAAGGAGCCATGACATGGAAGAAAAACTGTACGACAGCGAGCTGAGGATTCTGGAGAACCTCTGGACCGCCGGGGAGCTGACAGCGAAGGACCTGGCCGCCCGGGCGGCGGACCAGGTGGGCTGGAGCAAGACCACCACCTACACCGTCATCAAAAAATGTGTGGAGAAGGGCCTGGTGGCCCGGGAGGACCCGGGATTCCGCTGCCGGGCTGTGGTCAGCCGGAAGGAGGCCCAGCAGTGGGAGACCAGGGACCTCATTGACCGGATGTACGGCGGCTCCGCCGACCATCTGGTGGCCTGCCTCCTGGAGGGCCGGAAGCTGGACAGCGGGGAGCTCGACCGTCTCCGCCGTCTGGTGGAGGCGCTGAAATGACCGCCGGGGTGCTGGGGACGCTGGGCCATGTGTCCCTCTCCGCCGCGACGATGATTCTGGCCGCGATGGTCCTCCGCTTCCGCTTCCAGGAGCGGGTGCCCCGGCGGGTGTTCTGCCTGCTGTGGGACCTGTGCCTGGTGCGGCTGCTGCTGCCCCTGCGGCTCACCTCGCCGTTCTCCATCCGGGCCCTGCTGCCTGTGAGGGAGGCTATCCCCCAGACGGCGGCGATCCGGCAGGTCCAGATCGCCGGTGCCTCCTTTGAGGCCGGCTTCTCCCTGGTGGAGGACACCGCCGTCTACGCGGGAACCTCCGCGGAGACCGCGGCCGGCCTTGGAGGCTTCCGCTTGCCGCCGGTGAATCTCCCGCTGCTGGCCTGGGCCGCTGTGGGGACGCTCCTGGCCGCCTGGTTTCTGTGGGGGCACCTGCGCAGCCGCCGGGTTTACGCCATGTCCCTGCCCCTGGACAACGCCTTTGTCCGCCGCTGGCAGGAGGACCACCCCCTGTTCCGACCGGTCCAGGTCCGCTTCAGCGACCGGATTGCCGCGCCCCTGACCTACGGCGCGGTCTATCCGGTGGTGCTCCTGCCGAAAGGGATGGACCTGGCGGATACCGCCGGGCTGGCCTATGTTCTGGAACACGAGTACACCCACATCCGGCGTTTCGACGCCCTGCGCAAATGGCTTCTGGCCGCTGCCCTGTGCCTCCACTGGTTCAACCCCTGCGTCTGGCTGATGTATATTCTGGCCGGGCGGGACATGGAGCTGAGCTGCGACGAGGCGGTGCTGCGCGCCGGCGCGGACCGCAGCGGCTACGCCCTCACCCTCCTGGCTCTGGAGGAGGAGCGGGGCCGCTGGAGCCCCAGCGGGAGCCATTTCAGCCGGAACGCCACCGAAGAAAGGATTAAAACCATTATGAAACGCAAGCAAATTTCTCTCGCCGCCCTGCTGGCGGTGCTGGTGGTCATGTCCATCGCCACCACGGTTTTTGCCACCAACGCCCCGGAGACGGACTTCCCCGCCCAGCGGGACACCGGCGCCGTCAGCACCGGGCTGATAATGGACAGTGTCATCAGCAAGCAGGATGAGAACGGCAATACCCTTTGCTCCGTCGATGGAGGAAAGACCTGGATGAGCGAGGACCGCTACCACGCCGAGTACGGCGATTGGGGCGAGAACTGGCAGGTGGAGTGGTGGACCGCCGAGGAGTACGAGGCCTGGCTGGAGCAGGAGAAGAAGGACCTCCAGGAGATGATCGGCGATCGGGGCTACACCGGCGGCGACGGCTGGTTCGTCTGGGACCAGAAGAGGGTGGACGAGGCCATTGCCCTGTATGAGGAGATTCTGGAGAACATCAAAAAGGGCGCGCTGTATTCCAAGCGCGTCCTGGACAAGGACGGCAATGAGATGGGCGACATCTCCCTGGGCATGGACGGCTTTGTGGGGACCTATGACGAGCAGATGAGCGAGTTCACCGTGTTCACCCCCTCGGCGGACCTCTCCGAGCTCCGGGAGGAGGCCAGGGCAAATGTGTCCGAGCTGCTGAAGGCCTGCGAGCCCTACGGCCTCACCGGCAGCGAACAGGACGGCCTCTTTTACAACGGCCAGCGGGTGCGCTGCTTTGTGGACGGGTACTCCCTGGGGGAGCCGGGCCTCTACGGCATCGGCTACACCTATGTTGACGACGGCGGAACCGTGGATGTCCACACCCTCCGGGGGGTCATATTCAACCCCGACGGCTCATATAATCCCTACGGAGAGCTGACCGCGCTGGCCGCTTCCGGGGAGGCGGGCTTTGACCAGGATATCATCGACTGCGCCCAGCCCTCCGCCGGTCCTCAGGCTGCCACCGCCACCGGCAGCTCCGACAGCGCCGGCGGCCGGACCTTCGCGGAGATCTTCGCCCAGTTCGCCGCCTATGGCCTGACCTACGAGCCGTCTGCGGCAGGCGGCAGAGGGAACCTCTTCTATAACGGCCAGCCTGTGGCCTACTTCGCGGACCCCAAGCCCGACGGCGGCGTGTTCACCTTCTCTTCGGACAACACGGAAGGCCTGACCGTTTCCGTGGAGTACGACGAAATGGGAATTATGTCCGATCTGAAAGTCAAATAAACCAATAACCGGCAAAAAGGCGGGAAGGGCGCCCGCTTGGCGTCCGGACCCCGCAAAAAGGCCCGTCCCCGTGGGGGCGGGCCTTTTTTGTGTCAGCCTGTTCGGTCACTGCTCCAGCGGCGGAAGCATCTTCAGCTCCCGCAGGCACTTGGGGCAGATATTCTTCCCATGGAAGATCGAAATGTCTTTTGAACTGTCACAAAAGATGCAGGTAGGCCGGTACTTCTTCAGTACAACTGTGGATCCCTCCACATAGATCTCCAACGCATCCCGCTCCGCAATGTCCAAGGTGCGGCGCAGCTCAATCGGCAGCACGATCCTTCCAAGCTCATCAACTTTTCTGACGATCCCGGTGGATTTCATCACACAGCCTCCTTTAGATTTTTTCCCCTCACTACCGCTTTGATAATAGTAGCATAGCATAGTTTATGTGCCCTGTCAACCGGTTTCGACCGATTTTTTTCCAAAAATTTCGAATATTTCCGGCACAAAAATTATATATGGTACAACGGAGGGCGACAACCGCGATGGGCCTGCCTTCCGCAATACGGAAAAAGGAGAGGAAGTATATGGCAATGGCATGGATCTGGACGGGGATGGTATCGGCAGCGGTCCTCTTCGGCCTGGTGAACGGAACTATCGGGGCAGTAGGCAGCGCGGCCATGGAGGGCGCGGCGGCAGCGGTGGAGCTGTGCCTGAGCATGGCGGGGGTGATGTGCCTGTGGGGCGGGGTGATGAGCGTGATGAAGGCCTGCGGACTGACAAACGCCCTCAGCCGGGCCTTCCGCCCCCTGCTGGGGCTGCTGCTGCCCAACGCCTGCCGGGATAGTGAGACGCTGGCCGCTGTGTCGGCCAATATGTCGGCCAACCTCCTGGGCCTGGGGAACGCGGCCACGCCCCTGGGCATCCAGGCTGCCCGGCGGATGGCGGCCAAAAGCGGCGGGATCGCTACCGATGAAATGTGCCTGCTGGTGGTGCTCAATACCGCCTCCATCCAGCTGCTGCCCACCACGGTGGCCGGGGTGCGGGCAGCCCTGGGGGCGGAAAACCCCTTTGACATCCTGCCGGCGGTGTGGCTGGCGTCGGTGCTGTCGGTGACGGCCGGAGTCCTGGCGGCGAAGGTGTTTGCCCGGCTCTGGCGGCGCTGAGGGAGGCATGGGATGGATTATTCCGCCTATCTGGTGCCCCTGCTGCTGATGGGCACGGCCCTCTACGCTCTGAGCAAGCGGGTGAACGTCTACGAGGCCCTGACCAAGGGAGCGGAGGAGGGTCTGACAATCCTGCTCCACGTCCTGCCGCCCCTGGTGGGGCTCATGACGGCGGTCTATATGCTCCGGGCGTCCGGAGCTATGGAGGCGGCGGGGCAGGCACTGGCCCCCCTCCTGGTCCGGCTGGGGATTCCGCCGGAGACGGCCGGGCTGCTGTTCATCCGCCCCGTCAGCGGCAGCGGCGCCCTGGCCATCGGAAGCGAGCTCATGAGCGCCTACGGCCCGGATTCCGCCATTGGACGGACGGCGGCGGTAATGCTGGGCAGTACGGAGACGACCTTTTATACGATCGCCGTCTATTTTGGCTCCGCCGGAGTACGGAAAACCCGGTACGCCGTGCCGGCGGCGCTGATTGCGGACCTGACCGGGTTTATGGCGGCGGCCTTCGCGGTCAGGCTGTTCTTCGGGGGATGACGAAAAATGTCACAGCCCGCTTCCTGTGTTATACACGATCCGCTGGAAATATGCAAGAGAAAACTTGAAATTTCTGTCATTTTTAGGAGTACGCCGATTGCGGGCCCGACCTGATTTGCGGCGAAAGTATTCGCAATGCAGAAGCAGTTGACACAAGGAGCCGGGATAATTCCATCAAAATAACTCATTCTTTCA